>VGEU01000167.1 GCA_016869145.1 Alphaproteobacteria bacterium
AGCTCATGTAGGCGAGCACGTCGGCTTCGGCTTCGTCCATCATGGCGGCCAGCTTCGGCACTCTTGGCCTGAGCTGATCGGCGACCTGGCGCCATTGGGTGCGGGCGGCCTCGGCATCGTTCTGGGCGAAGCGGTTGCCGGCGCCGTCGGGACCGGAATGGCCGGTGCGCCCGACGGTGTCGGGCGGATCGGCGACGTAGAAGGCGTAGAGATAGGGCGTCGCCGGGAAGTTCGGATGGAGCGCGATGTCGATCAGCCCGCGGTCCTGGATGTTGTTGACCTTGGCGGTGAGGTTGACGAAATCGGGGAGGAAGCTCCCTGTGTCGGTGTCGAAGACGCGGATGCGCCCGCCCTTCTCGGCGATGTAGAGGACGGAGCTGTCTTGCAGTGCGAACTCGAACGCCATCGGCTGGCTGAGGCCGGTGATGACCGGCTGGATCCGGGGCATGCGAGCCAGGCCGGCTTCCTCGCCGCGACCTGTCATGCGGGCAACTACGCAGGCCGCTGGGTCGTCGTCGTCGACGAGGACATCGATCCGACCAACATGTTCGATGTGATCTGGGCGATGGCGACGCGCTGCGACCCGCCGGAGGACATCCAGATAGGCCGAGGTGAGCGGCGGGTTCGGCGGATCGACGACCGGGTTCTCGTCGTCGAGGATGTCGATGCGCGCGGTGCGCGGGAACAGGAGCGTCGAGCCGGCGTCGACGTTGACGATCGAGAGCGTGAAGGTCTCGGTCGGTTCCGCCTGGGTGTCGTTGACGATCTGGATCGGCACCAGGATGCGATCCTGGCCGATCTCCATGGTGACCGTGCCATCGGTGCCGATATAGTCGACGCCGGGGGTCGCCGTGTTGGCGGTGATGCCGTACTGGATGACGGCAGTGCCGCTGAGATCGCCGGTGCGGACGATCGGGACATAGACGAAAGCGTTGGGCTCGGCGACGCTGAGCTCGCTCTCCTCGAGGAAGATGGTGCCGGTCATCGTTCGCGCCTCAAACGCACGCGTTTACCAACGATGATCGCGCGGCCCCCCAGCCCACTCGATCGTTCAGTATTTGATGCTAATCCAGGATTTCGCCCGACGCCAGACGCAGCAGGCGTCGCGGCGCGCGAATGATGGTGAATCGACGCCCTTAGGGTTAAGCGCCGTGCCCCGCCAGGCCGCGCCCGTCAAATCGGGCGCCGTCAGTTTCACTTATAGAGATGCGGCCACTTCTCGGCGATGCGGCGCTTGAGCTCGGGGCTCGCCTCGGCGACGCGCGGGAACTTGTCCTTCCAGTCATAGGGCCGGCAGGCATCGACGATCGCGCGGTTGTTCTGCCACGGCGGCGCGCGCAGCAGGGGATCGAGCGGCGTGCTCCAGGCGCGCTTGAGGAACTGGATGTCCTCCGGCGGGTCGCAGCGCGTCGCCATCGCCCAGATCACATCGAACATGTTGGTCGGATCGATGTCCTCGTCGACGACGACGACCCAGCGGCCTGCGTAGTTGCCCGCATGACAGGTCGCGGCGAGGAAGCCGGCCTGGCTCGCATGCCCCGGATAGAGCTGCCGGATCGCGATCACGTTGAACAGGCGCCCGGCGCCCGCCTCGTGGCACCACACGCCGGCGACGCCGGGAAGTCCCGCCTTCTCGACCTCGTTCCAGATCAAGGCGGACTTCACCGTGGCGCGCGCGAAGGTGAAATTCTCCGGTGGGCGCGACGGGATGGCGAGCGTGAGGATCGGGTTCGTTCGCCAGTAGACGCGGCGGATGCGCACCACCGGCAGCTCGGTCGCCTCCGAGGCGTAGTAGCCCATGAACTCGCCGAACGGCCCCTCGAGCCGCGTCTGGTCGGGGAGCATCTCGCCTTCGAGCACCACCTCGGCGAAAGCGGGGATGGGAAGGCCGTGGAGCTCGCTCCGGACGAACTCGATGGCGCGGCCGCGCTGGCCGCCGGCATAGGCGAGCTCGTCGACGCCGTGGTCGATCTCCTGGTGCGCGGCGATGAACAGAAGCGGGTCCTGGCCGCAGGTGATGACGACCGGGCACGGCGCGCCCTTGGCGAAGTACTTGTCGCGGATCAGCCGGCCGTGCTTGCCGGGCGACATCCAGATCGCGACGGTGTTGCGGTCGTGCACCATCACGCGATAGGTGCCGGCGTTGACCCATCCGGTCTCCGGATCGCGCATCAGGACCGCGTCATCGGTCCCGATATAGCGCCCGCCGTCATGCTCGTGGACGAAGGGCGCGGGGAAGGCGAGGAGGTCGACCGCCTCGTCGCGCATCACGTTCTCCATCACCGGCCCGGTCGGAAGCTCGACCGGCGGGATGGGCTTGAACTCGGTCGCCATGCGCGCACGCACCGCGCGGACGAGCTCGGTCTCGTCGCGCGGCTCCGGCAGACCGAGCACGACCGCGAGCCGGCGATAGGCGTTGGCGGCGCCCGACAGGATGCGGAAGCCCTTGGGATAGCCCGGGATGTTGTCGAAGAGGAGCGCGGGCGCGCGGCCCGGGTTGCGCGCCGCGACCGTCTCCGAGACGGCGCCGATCTCGAGCCGCCAGTCGGCGCCGTCGATCTTCTCGAGCTCGCCCATCTCCTCGAAGCGGACGAGGAGATCGCGGAGATCCTGATAGCCCTCGTTGCGGCGGGCGACGGGCGCGACGGGCGTGTCGGTGGCCACAGAGCGGGCTCCCCTTGGCGGTTGCTGCGCCGATCCTCGCCCAAGGCCCGCGCGTGCGCAATCGCGGCCGTCGGCCTTCAGCCGCTCCGCCGCAGCACGCGGCCGGGGAGCGCGCCCGCTGCCGGCTCGACGTCGCGGCCCTCGATCCGGATCGGGGTGCCGTTGACGATGACGGCGCGCACGCCTTCCGCCGCCGCGATCAGCCGGTCGGCCCCGGCCGGGAGGTCGCGGACGCGGGCGAGCGGCGCCGCGCCGATGGTCGCGGGATCGAACACCACGATATCGGCCGCCATGCCGGGTGCGATCCGGCCGCGGCCGGCGAGCCCGAAGATGCGCGCCGGGCGGACGCAGAGCTGGTCGATCGCCTGCTCGAGCGTCAGCGCGCTCTTGTCGCGCACCCAGCGGCCGAGGAGATCGGTCGCGAAACACGCATCGCAGAGCTGGCTCGTGTGCGCGCCCGCATCCGACAGCCCGATCACCGTGAACGGATCGTTGAGGAGCGCCCCGATGGCCGCCTCGTTGGTGTTGGCGAGCGGGATGCGGAAGCGCGCCTCGAGCCCGCTCGCGAGCGCGAGGTCGAGCGCGAGATCGAGCGGATCGGCGCCGCGCTCGGCGGCGAGGTCGTCGACGCGCCGGCCGACGAGCGCGCGATCGGTCGGGGCGTCGGCGATCTCGAGCCCGTGGAGCGCGACCTGGAGCGCCCAGGTCTGCGGCTCGCGCTTGGCACCCTCGCGAAGCTCGTGGCGGAGCGCGGCGCGGAACGCGGGATCGGCGTAGAGGCGCGCCTTGCCGGCGCGGTCGGCGGCGGATGCCGGCTTGAAGGCATCGAGCCGCTCGAACGGGAAGGGGGCCGCGAACTGGAACTCCATCATCAGCGGCCGGCACGAGACCTGCGGGTGGATCGGGAGCGCGCGCGTGTGCTGATCGGCGGCGATGCGGCGATGGCGCTCGTGGATCGTGTCGTCGCCGATCCGGGTGAGGAGCGCGGTCCAGCTCACCCGGCCCGCCGCGCGCGCGAGCGCCTCGAAGGCCTCGAAGGTGGGCTCGATGCCGGTCGTGATCTGCGCGACGCCGCCGCCATTGCGCCCGACCGCGGCGGCGAGCGGGATGATCTCGCCGTTCATGTCGGCGAAGCGGCTCGGCACCGGCTTGCCGGCGAAGCCGACATGGAGGCGCGACGTCGAGGTCGAGAAGCCGAGCGCGCCCGCCGCGACCGCACGGCCGACGATCGCGGCCATCGCCTCGACCTCGTCCGCGCGCGCCGGGCGTTCGACCGCGTCGAGCCCCATGACGTCGAGGCGGACCGCGGAGTGGCCGATCATCGCACCGACATTGATCGCGGTGCCGCGCGCGGCGATCGCATCGAGATAGTCGGGGAAGCTCTCGAACGGCCAGCCGGCGAGGCCGGCCTCGAGCGCGGCGAGGCTCATGCCCTCGACGTTCTCGAGCGTCTGCATCAGGAGGCGGCGGTGCTCGGGCTTCGCCGGCGCGACGCCGAAGCCGCAATTGCCCATCACCACCGTGGTGACGCCGTGCCAGGGCGAGACGGTGAGGCGGGGGTCCCACATCACCTGCGCGTCGTAATGGGTGTGGATGTCGATGAAGCCGGGCGCGACGATCGCGCCGTCGGCCTCGATCGTCATCGCGGCCGAGCCCGGCGCCGCGCCGACCGCGACGATGCGCCCGGCGTTGACGCCGAGATCGCCGCGATAGCGCGCGCGACCCGAGCCGTCGACGATCGTGCCGCCAGCGATCCTGAGGTCGTAGTCCATCGTCGCCTCCGCCCTGCCGGTCACGAGAACGCGATCACGACCTTGCCGAAATGCGCGGCCGACTGGAGATAGCGATAGGCGGCCGGCGCGTCGGCGAACGGAAACACCTTGTTGACGACGGGCTTCAGCCCGCCCGCGGCGATCGCGCGGTTCATGGCGAGGAACATCTCGGTCGAGCCGACCGAGATGCCCTGGACATTGGCGCGCCGTGCCATGATCAGCCCGGGATCGACGGTCGCCGCGCCGGCGAGGAAGCCGATCAGGCTGACGTGCCCGCCGGTGCGCAGCGCCTCGAGCGATTTCGCGAACGTGCCCGCGCCGCCGACCTCGATCACCTGATCGACGCCGCGCCCGCCCGAGACGGCGCGCGCCGCCTTCTCCCACGCCGGTTCCTTCGCGTAGTTGATCGTATGCGTCGCGCCGAGCGCGGTCGCCTCAGCGATCTTGGCATCGCTCGACGAGGTGACGATCGTCGTCGCGCCCATCAGACGGGCGAGCTGGAGCGCGAACACCGAGACGCCGCCCGTCCCCTGGATCAGCACCGTCTCGCCGGCCTTGAGGCGTCCATGCGCGACGAGCGCGTGCCAGGCGGTGAGCGCCGCGCATGGCAGCGTTGCGGCCTCGATGTCGGTGAGACAAGCGGGCGTCGGCACGACCCCGTCCTCCTCGAGGACGGCATAGTCGGCGAGCATCCCGTCGAGCGATCCGCCGAGGGCGTAGGCCTGGTTGTCCTCGCGCGGCTCGCCGCCGGCCCAACGCTGGAAGAAGCAGCCGGCGACGCGATCGCCGGTCTTGACGCGGGTCACCCCGGGGCCGGTCTCGACCACCGTGCCCGCGCCGTCGGACAGCGGGATCACCTGCTCCTTCGACGGCAGCCGGTAGCGGCCGAGCGCGATCGAGAGGTCGCGGTGGTTGAGCGAGGCGGCGGCGAGCTTGACCAGGACCTGCCGGTGGCCCGGCTTCGGGATAGCGAGCTCGGTCGGCGTCAGCGCATCGAAGCCGGTCGGGGCGGCGAGGCGGAAGGCGCGCATGGGGTCCTCCTCCGGATGGCGGAGGCGAGCTTACCGCCGTGCCGCCCCGCAGGCGAGACGGACGCGCCGTGGCGCGGGGCCGCCTCAGGCCTCCGCGGTCGGGGCGTCGGCGTGCAGCTGAGGCCGGGCCGAGCGGCGCGGGCGGCGGTGG
>VGEU01000168.1 GCA_016869145.1 Alphaproteobacteria bacterium
CCGCGCCCGCCGCGAATCCCGCCGCCCGCCCGCGCGCCGAGGCGCTGCATTAGCCCGCTTGCGAGGCCGGTCCTCCGTTCCCATATAGCGGGGGTCGGCCACCGCCGGCGCGACCACGGGACGCCCGTCGGGGTCCCGCCTTACACCGCTCGCTTCGTGGAGGAGAGGTGCATGACCCGCGTATCGCTCCTGAACAGCCCGTTTCTTCTCGGCTTCGACCAGCTCGAGCGTGCGCTCGACCGGGTCAGCAAGGCCTCCGCCGACGGCTATCCGCCCTACAACATCGAGCAGATCGGCGAGACCGGCATCCGCATCACGCTCGCGGTCGCCGGCTTCTCCAACGACGACCTCGCGGTGACCGTCGAGGACCGCCAGCTCGTCGTCCGCGGCAAGCAGGCCGAGGACGAAGGCCGCGTCTATCTCCACCGCGGCATCGCGGCGCGCCAGTTCATGCGCTCGTTCGTGCTCGCCGACGGCATCGAGATCGCCGGCGCCGAGCTCGACAACGGCCTCCTCCACATCGACCTCGTGCGACCTCTGCCGGAGAGCCGGCAGCGCAAGATCGAGATCAAGCCGTCGTCCGGCCGCACCAAGGCGCGGATCGACACGACGCCGACCGGCCGGTCGTGACCGGCGGTCCGTCTGGTACCGGGAGACAGTTCGTGATGACGCCCCTCGACATGCTCCGCCGCATCAGCCCGACCGAGCTCGCCCAGCTCGGGATGCAGGAGATCGCCTATGTCAAGACCGTCGAGGTCGACGGCCGGCTCGTGCAGGAAGTGCACGCCGCCGACGGCACGACCATCGGGGTCATGGACGATCGCGACGTCGCGTTCGCGGCCGTCCGCCAGCACGATCTCGAGCCGGTGAGCGTCCACTGACGCGCGCGCGACGACGCCGTCTTCACGCGGCGTGGCTGTGCGCTTCGGTGGTGAGGATAACGAACAGCCGGCCGCGGTCGGTGGTGGCGCGGAGCTGCTCGCACACCGCGGCGTCGCGGAGCTGACGCGAGACGCGCGCCAGCGCGCGCAGGTGATCGGCGCCCGCGGTCTCCGGCGCGAGCAGGAGAAAGATCAGATCGACCGGCTGGGCGTCGACCGCCTCGAAGTCGATCGGCGTCGGCAGACGGGCGAACAGCCCGCGGAGCGTCGGGAGACGAGCGAGCCTGACATGCGGGATGGCGACGCCCTTGCCGATACCCGTGGTCCCCAGCCGCTCGCGCTCGAGGAGCGCCTCGAAGATCGTCCGCTCGGCGACGCCGGCCGCGGCGGCGGCGAGATGGGCGAGCTCCTGGAGCGCCTGTTTCTTGCTCGTGACCCGGAGCTCGGGCACCACCGCATCGGGTGAGACGAGATCGGTCATGTCCACAGCGGCGCCCCTCGCATCGACGGCGGCCGCCCTGGCGCACGGTCGGCGCGGCACGGAGCGCTCGTCGGGCACAGCCCGTCGGCAGGTCGTCGCGGCAATTCGTGTCCTTTCGCCTGGAACGATCCGGTCGGATATTCGGGCCCGGCGGCGCCTCGGCCGGGCGGGCGATCCAGTCACGGTCGAGGCCGCGTGGCCGGGTGCCGGATCGCAAGGCCGCGGACGATATGACCGCCCCGACGCCGAAGTCAAGACGGCGCCGGGCCCCCCGGCGCGACGCGGCTCAGCGCACCGCCTCGGCGCCAGCCGGCCCGGCATGGAGCCCCTGCTCGCGCCGGCGTTGCACCGAGGACGGAATCTGCATCGCCTCCCGGTACTTGGCGACCGTTCGCCGGGCTATTCTGGGGCCGTTGCGGCTGAGGATCGCGGCGATCTGGTCGTCCGACAGCACCTGGTCGACCGATTCGCCGTGGATCAGCGAACGGATCCGGAACCGGATCGATTCCGCCGATTGCCCGTCCGCGCCGTCGCCGGCGCCGACCGCGCCGTTGAAGAAGTACTTGAGCTCGAGCACGCCGCGCGGCGTCGCGACATACTTGCCGTTGGTGACGCGGCTCACCGTGCTCTCGTGGACCGACACCTGCTCGGCCACGTCGCGCAGCGTCAGCGGCCGGAGATGCTCGACGCCGTGGACGAGGAAACCGTCCTGCAGCCGCACGATCTCGGTCGCGACCTTGAGGATCGTCTGGGCGCGCTGGTGGAGCGCGCGGACCAGCCAGTTCGCCGATTGAAGCCGCTCGGAGAGATATTCCTTCTCCGCCTTGGTGCGCGCCTGGCGGCTGACATCGGCGTAGTAGCGGTTGTTCACGAGCACGCGCGGCAGCGTGTCGTTGTTGAGCTCGATGTGCCACACGCCACCGGCGCGCTGGCGGACGATCACGTCGGGGATCACGGTCTGGGCGGGCGGCGCATCGAAGGCGGCCGCCGGCTTGGGGTTGAGCGTCTTGATCACGGCGACCAGCTCGGCGATCTCGTTCGCCCCGATGCGGCACACCCGTCGGAGTGCCGCGAAATCGCGCTTGGCGAGAAGATCTAGATGGGCGAGGAGCACGTCCATCGCCGGCTCGATCGGGCCGCGGTCGAGAAGCTGGAGGCGGAGGCATTCGGCGAGGTTGCGCGCGAAGATGCCGGGCGGATCGAAGCGTTGCAGGTGCGCGAGCGCATTCTCGACGCGTTCGACGTCGCAGCCGAGGAGGGCGCCGATCTCGACCAGCGATCCCTGGACATAGCCCGCCTCGTCGAGGAGATCGATCAGGTGCAGCCCGATCATACGGTCGACGGGATCGGGGATCCCGACATTGAGCTGGAGGAGGAGATGCTCGCGGAGCGTCGCGCCTTGCGCGGCGACGCCCTCGATGTCGGGCTCGGCGCCGTCGAAGCTGCCGCCCGACCCGACCGTATCCCACCGCGTCGACGGCCCGCGATCCTCGGGCGGCGGCTCGGAGTCCCAGACGTTCTCGGCGCCGCCGCTCTCATAGAGGGCCGCCGCATCGCCCATGACTTCGGTCTCGCCGCCGCGATCGAGCGAGGTCGGCATGTCGCCCGTTCCCTCCGCCGCGCCGTCGGCGGGCGCATCGGCGGCGGGCTCGGGGCCGAGCGGTATGTCTTCGCGCTCGAGCATCGGGTTCTGATCGAGCTCGCGCTCGATGAACGTCGTCAGCTCGAGATTGGACATCTGCAGCAGCTTGATCGCCTGCTGCAGCTGCGGCGTCATGACGAGGGTCTGCGTCTGCCGCAGGTCCAGCCTGGGACCGAGTGCCATAACTCCTTATCCTACCCGGGTTTGGCAGGGTGTTGTTACAGAGTGAACCTTTCGCCGAGGTAAACGCGCCTGACGTCCTTGTGGGCGACGATGTCGGAGGGCGTGCCCTCCATCAGAACCGCGCCATCGTTCAGAATATAGGCGCGATCGATGATATCCAACGTCTCGCGGACATTGTGATCGGTGATGAGAATGCCGATGCCGCGGTCCTTGAGATGGTAAACGAGATCGCGGATGTCGTTCACCGCGATCGGGTCGATGCCGGCGAACGGCTCGTCGAGCAGCATGAATTTGGGCCGCGTCGCGAGCGCGCGCGCGATCTCGACGCGGCGGCGCTCGCCGCCCGACAGCGCGAGCGCGGGCGTGCGACGGAGATGGGTGAGCGAGAACTCGCCGAGGAGCGCTTCGAGCCGGGCCTCGCGCTCGGCGGCGTCGGCCTCCGTCACCTCGAGGACGGCGCGGATATTGTACTCGACCGAAAGGCCGCGGAAGATCGACGGCTCCTGCGGCAGATAGCCGACGCCGAGACGGGCACGGCGATACATCGGCAGATCGGTCACGTCGTGGCCGTCGATCGAGATCGCGCCGTAGTCGGGGGCGATCAGCCCGGTCAGAATGTAGAAGCAGGTCGTCTTGCCGGCGCCGTTGGGGCCGAGCAGGCCGACGATCTCGCCGCGGCTGAGGCCGAGCGTCACGTCGCGCACCACGGGCCTGCCCTTGAAGCGCTTGCCGATATTGCGCGCGACCAGTCCCTCGTTGTCGGCGACGAGCCGCGGCCGCTCGCGCTCGCCCGGCGGCGCGGCCGGCTGCACGGGCTTGGCGGGGTGAACCGTCCGCGGCTTCCTCGGCTCGTTCGCCATCCTCACCCTCCGCGCCCCGGCGGCGCATTGCGCTGCACCTCGCGCGGCACGAGAAGGCCGCGCACGCCGGACGCGCCGTCGCCGACCAGCCGGCTCACGCCGGTGACGAGATTGACCTCGGCCGTCGCGCCGGTGAGCTGGTTCTCGCCGCGCGTGATCGAGACACCGCCGCTCAGCCGCGCGATGCCGCTGTCGAGATCATAGACCCCGCGCTCGCCGCGCACCGTCTCGGTTTCGGTCGTGATCAGGACATTGCTCACCGCATCGACCCGCGACAGCTTGGTCTCGCCCGAGGCCGCGCGCGTGAAATGGGCGGTGATCACCTCGGCCCTGAGCGTGCGCCCCTGCCCGACCGCGACCGCGTTGCCGCGCGCGACGGCCATGTTGTTCCGGTCCCAGTACTCGATGCTGTCGCGGGCGGTGACGCTCTGCTCGGGCGTGACGAGGCGCGGGCTGCCGGTGAGGACGATCACGCCCTCGTCGACGTCGTAGACGGCGCGATTGCCGTAGGCGGTCCGCGTCGTCGAGACGATGCGGACATTGCCCGCCGCCTCGAGCCGGTAGATCTGCGTCGGCCCGCTGTCGTTCTGCCGGTAGGACGCGGCGAGCGCGTCGGCGAACACGCTGACCTCGCCCTGCGTCGCCCGGGCGTTGCCGCGCGCGATATAGACCCGCTCCTTCTGGCGCCACTCGATGCCGTCGCGCGCGACCACCTCGATCGGCGTCCGCGCGTCGCGCCCGGGCATCGCGAGACCCTGCGCCGCAGCAGGCATGGCGCCGGCGAGGACCAGCACGATCGCGGCGGCGGCGGCGTGTCCGCTCATCGCGCCGCCCCTTGCGGCCGATGCAGCGCACGGCGCGGCGCAACGACGACGCCGGCCGCGCTCGCCGTCGTGCCGTCCGGCCGCAGCACGAGCCGCGTCTCGCCGAGGAACTGGATGCGCGCGCCGCGGTCGTGGACCTGGAAGCCGGCCGCCGTCAGTTCGCCGAACGGCCCCTGCGCCGCGACGGCGAGCGGCGCGAAAGCATCGCCGTGCACGAGGTCGATCACGACCTGGCCGGTCTTGAGCGTGTGGCCGTCGTCCTGGAAGAGCTGGACGCCGCCGTCGAGCTCGAGGAGCTGTGTCGCCCGCGCGTAGCGCCCGCTCGCCGCGACCACCATCAGCCAGCGGCCGTCGCCGAGCGTGATGTCGGCCTCGGGCTCGTCGAGGAGGACCGCCGCGCCGCCGTCGATCTGCGTCGCGCGCGCGGCGGTGACGGCGAAGGGCTGGTTCTGCTGGTCGCTGCCGGTGTAGCGGGCGTTGGTCAGGTTCTGCCCTTCCGCCGTCTGCTCGCGCACCGTGACGAGATCGAGCCGGAGCGCGTCCTTCTCGCCGCGGAGCTGCGGCCACACGACGACCAGCGCGACGACGATGCCGGCGGCGAGCGGCAGGAGGAACCGCATGAGCCCGACGAAGCGGCTGTAGCGCCGGCCGACGCGCTCGATGCGGGCCGGCGGCGGCGC
>VGEU01000169.1 GCA_016869145.1 Alphaproteobacteria bacterium
CCCTTCCCAAAGCAATGTGCGCGTCCGGCGCGTCGTCGAGACCGGCATCTACCGTCAGCGCAATCTGGTCGAGCGCTTCTTCAACAAACTGAAGCACTTCCGCCGTATCGCCACCCGTTTCGAAAAGCTGGCGCGCAATTATCTGGCCGCCGTCCTATTGGCCGCTACCCGCCTATGGACTCGTGCTTATGAGTCCACGACCTAGACGACGCTCAGGCCGCGCGCTCGCGCTTCAGCCGGTCGAGCTTGTCGCGCGCGGTGACGATGAAGGCGACGTCGTCGCGCTTCTCGGCCGTGTCCTTGCCGCCATAGGACGACAGCGACACCTCGAGCGCGCGGTAGAGCTCCTCGGCCACCTGCAACGCGCCCTCGGCGCAGGCCTGGTCGAAGGCGATCAGGATCTTGTCGCTCAACCGACGGTTCTGGGTCATCGCATTCCCCGGCATGTCACGCATCCGGCTCGACGGCCGGCCGCAGCGACCCTAGCGTCCAAGAGTGACCAGGTTCTAAACGGGGGGCTCCAAACGGGCGGCCGGCGGCGCGCGCCGCTCGGCGGACCGCCGCGGGGTCCTGGTCTGACTTGTCTCGCCGGCATAGCGCGCTATGTTCAAGCGCCGAATACCTGACGGCGGGGACGCTCATGGACGGAATTGAGGCGGCGCTGCGCCGCGACGAGCTCGTGGAGCGGGCGCGCATTCTTCTACCGGCGCTCCGCGCGCGGGCCGGCGAGGCCGAGGCGAACCGCGTGGTTCCCGCGGCCTCGATCGCCGATCTCAAGAACGCCGGTCTGTTCGCCATCCTGCGACCGCGCCGCTATGGCGGGCAGGAGCTCGACCTCGAGACCTATGTCCATGTCACGCTCGAGCTCGGCAAGGGCTGCGGCTCGACCGCCTGGGTCTACAGCGTCATCGCCATGCATCTCTGGCAGATCGGGATGTTCCCGCCCGAGGCGCAGGACGAGGTGTTCGCCGACGGCGGCACCGGGCTGTCGGCCTCGTCCTATGCCCCGACCGGGACCGCGGTCGAGTGCGACGGCGGCTGGCGTCTCTCGGGGAGCTGGATGTTCGCGTCCGGCTGCGACCATACGGACTGGATCATCCTCGGCTGCCGCACCGCGCCGTCGCCGGGCGCCGCGCCGAACGGCCAGGGCTTCGTCCTGGTGCCGCGCGCCGACTGGCGGATCGAGGACAACTGGCATGTCCTCGGCCTCGCCGGCACCGGGAGCAAGAACGTCGTCGTCACCGACAAGTTCGTGCCGCGCCGGCGCATGCTCACGATCCCCGAGGCCGCGTCGGGCGAGCCGCCCGGGATCGCGTGCAACCCGGGCCCGCTCTACCGCATCCCGTTCTTCTCGGCGATCGGCACCTGCCTCTGTCTCCCGGCGGTCGGCATCGCCGACGGCGCGCTCGAGGACTATGTCGAGACGACGCGCGCGCGCACCACCCGCGGCGCCGCGCTCGGCGGCAGCAAGACCATGGCCGAGTTCCCGACCATCCAGCTCCGCGTCGCCGAGGCGGCGGCGCTGATCGATGCGGCGAAGCTCCTCCTCGCGCGCGACGCCGCCGACACCTACGCCACCGTCGCCGCCGGCCGCAAGCTCAGCGTCGAGCAGCGCATGCGCAACCGGCGCGACCACTCTTATTCCGTCCGCCTCGCCGTGCAGGCGGTCGACCGCCTGTTCGAATCCGCGGGCGGGCAGGGGCTGTTCTCGAGCCACCCCGTGCAGCGCGCCTGGCGCGACGTGCACGGCGCGGCCAAGCACATCAGCCTCAACTGGGACGCCGTCGGCACGCTCGTCGGCAAGTCCATGCTCGGCCTTTCCCTCGACGGCGCGCAGTTCTGACCCGCGCATGACCGGGTCTTGACGGGCCCTTTGAGCGGTTATATATTTAACCAAATGGTGAAATATCAAGATGCCTCCCTCGACCGCGTCTTCGCCGCCCTCGGCGATACGACCCGGCGCGCCATCCTCGCCCGCCTCGCCGAGGGCGATGCGACGGTCTCCGATCTCGCCCGCCCGTTCGCGATCTCGATGCCGGCGGTCACCAAGCATCTCGACGTGCTCGAGCGCGCCGGCCTTCTCACCCGCACGCGCGAGGGCCGGACGCGACGCTGCACGCTCGCGCCGGCCGGGCTCGGCGCCGCGCGCGGCTGGATCGAGGACACCGAGCGGTTCTGGCAGGACCAGCTCGCTTCCTTCGCCGACTATCTCGCCGCCAACCCGAAACCGCCGCGCAAGGAGAGGACCCATGGCAAACGCCCCCGCCAGCGTTCGGATTGAACGACGCCTTCCGGTGCCGCCCGCGCGCGCCTTCGATGCGTGGACGCGCCCGGCCGAGATCCGCCGCTGGTGGGGCCGCCGCGGCTACACGGCCGAGATCATCGAGTGCGATGTCCGCGAGGGCGGCGCGTGGCGCCTGGCGATGCGCTCGCCGGAAGGCAACCTCAATGTCGTGCGCGGCCGGTTCACCCGCGTCGAGCCACCGCACCATCTGGTCTACACCTGGGCTTGGGATTCCGCGCCCGACCAGGTGACCGAGGTCGCGGTCGAATTCAGGGCCGAGGGCGACGGCACGCGGATGACGCTCGTCCATACCGGCTTCAAGGATGGCGGCAGCGCCGCCGAGCACGACAAGGGCTGGTCGAGCCACGTCGATGCGCTCGCCGACTACGCCGAGGAGATCGCGCGCCCGGCGACGCTCACGATCTATGGCGGCGCGGCGAGCACCTTCGTCAGGACCGCGCGTCTCGTGTGCGAGGAGAAGGCGATCGCCTACACGCTCGAGCCGGTCGACTTCCGGAGCGCGGCCTATCGTGCGCTCCATCCGTTCGGCCGCATGCCGGCGATGCGCCACGGCGCGTACACGCTCTACGAGACGCGCGCGATCGCGAGCTATCTCGACGATCTCGTGCCGGCGCCGCGGCTCACGCCCGAGGATTCGCGCCAGCGCGCCGAGATGGAGAAGTGGATCAGCATCTCCAACAACTATGTCGACCTGGTGACGACGCGGGTCCTGATCCTCGAGCGCCTCGTCGCGCGCGTGCTGTTCAACCGCGACGCGGACGAGGCGGCGATCCGGGCCGCGGTGCCGACCGCCGAGACCCAGTTCGCCGTGATCGAGGCCGAGCTCGCCAAGCGCCCCTATTTGGCCGGGGCGAGCCTCACGCTCGCCGATCTCTTTCTCGCGCCGATCGTCTTCTATCTGCCGATGTTCGCCGAAGGGCGCGCGCTCCTCGCCGACCGGCCCGCCATCGCGCGCTGGTATGACGGGCTGGCGCGGCGGCCGAGCTTCGCGGCGACCGAGCCCGAGTTCCGCCCCGGCTGAGAGGGCTAGAACGCGCCGTAGAGGCCGCGCTTGCGGTGCCAGATCTCGATCCCGCCCTCGGGATAGCGCGGATAGTGGGCATCGTTGGGCCCGGCCGGCAGCCAGGCCCAGCCCGGACGCCAGTCGAGCATCAAGGCGACGTGCTCGGGCGGGGTCGGCAGCGGCGTGTCGATCGCCGAGGCGCAGGGGTAGACCGACTGCGGATATTTCGGGTTATAGAGCCACAGGAGGCTGCCGCAGTGCTTGCAGAAGTGCCGCCGTGTGAAGCCGAGCCCGTCGGCCTCGTAGGCGCCGCGGTCGTTCTGCTTCGACCGGTACACGGCGACATGCTCCATGCCGGTCACCTTGAGCGTGTTGGCCTCGCCCATGATGTTGATGGCATAGCCGCCGCCACCGTTGGTCTTGCGGCAGATCGAGCAATAGCAGAGGTTGAAGGGATAGGGCGTGTGCGAGACGACGGAGAAATGCACCGCCCCGCAATGACAAGATCCTTCGAGCTGCATGGTGTTCCCCTTCACCTGCGGTTGGGCACGGTCGGTGTCGAGACTACACGGTGGCGCGGCGCTGTGCACGGCCGTGCTCCTGGTTGCGCTCGCGCTCCCCGCCGCACCATCCGCCGCCGCCCAGCCGGTTCGGATCGCGCCCGAGGCCGATGCGGCCAGCGTCGTCGCCGGGACGGCGCCGGGCACGTCGTTCCGGTTCGAGCCCGGCGTCCACCGCGTCCGCACCATCCGCGTCCGTGACGGCGACCGCTTCGAGGCCGCGCCGGGCGCGGTGCTGAGCGGCGCGATCACACTCGAAGGCTTCGTCGCCGAGGCCGGGCGCTGGGTGCGCGACGGCGACTATGGCCGCGCGACGGGGCACGGTTTTTGCCTCCCCGGTCACGACGGTGTGCGCTTCACGGCCTGCCGCATGCCGGAGGAGGTCTTCGTCGACGACGTGCCGCTCCGGCGCGCCGAGACCGCGGACGCGGTCGGGCCCGACGCCTTCCATGTCCACTACGAGAGCGGACGTCTTGTGATCGGGCTCGACCCGGCCGGGCGGCGGGTCGAGCTCTCGCTGGTTGCCTCCGCCTTCGACGGCCGCGCGGCCGATGTCGTGATCCGCGGTCTCGTGATCGAGAAATTCGCCAACCACGCCCAGCGCGGTGCGATCCACGGCGACGACGGCGAGGACTGGCGGATCGAGGACAACACGATCCGGCTCAACCACGGCACCGGGCTCCGCGTCGGGCCGGGCATGCGCGCGCGCGGCAACCGGATCCATGACAACGGCCAGCTCGGTCTCGGCGGCAAAGGGGACGGCGTCCGCGTCGAGCGCAACGTGATCGCGCGCAACAACCGGGCCGGATTCGACCCGACCTGGGAGGGCGGCGGCATCAAGCTCGTCCTGTCCGCGGGCGTCGTCGTCCGCCACAACTGCGTCTTCGACAACGACGGCTCGGGCATTTGGACCGACATCGGCATCCACGATGCCCACGTCGCCGGCAACCGAGTGTTCGGCAACCGCCGTCCCGGCATCCACCACGAGGTGAGCGGCAGCGCCCGGATCCTCGACAACCTCGTCGTCGGCAACGGGCATGGCGACGACCGCTGGCTGTGGGGGGCGCAGATCCTGATCCAGAACGCCCGCGACACGCTGGTCGCCGGCAACACGGTCGTCGTCGGTCCCGATCGCGGCAACGGCATCGGCATGGTCCACCAGCGCCGCGACGATCCGCCCGGCGCGCCCAACCCGACGACGGGAAACCTGATCCGCGACAATCTCGTCGTCCATGCCGGTGCGCGCGGCGAGACAGGCGCCGTCGCGGACGCCGAGCTCGCGGTCCTCTACGAGGGCGGCAACCGGTTCGACCGCAACCACTACGTCGTCGCCTCCGCCGCCGAGCGGCGCTGGACCTGGCGCGGCGCGGCGCGGGACTGGAGCGGGCTCCGCGCCGCCGGCCACGAGGCGGACGGCACCCTCGTCGAGCATGGCGGCACGCTCGATGGCGTCTATGAACGCTTTCGCAGCCTGCCATGCGGATTGTGACGGAATTTGTTAAGGAAGGCGGTCGAGGCTCCGGCGGCGGGCAGCATCATCGGGCGGGAACGGGCGGGGTTGAGTAGCACCAGAGACGAGCCGGAGGCCGGCCGGTGCGCGCGGCCGACATGACCATTAGTGCGCGCCCCGAGGCGACGCGGCCGGCGGCCGGCCGCGCGCGGCGCG
>VGEU01000170.1 GCA_016869145.1 Alphaproteobacteria bacterium
GACCGCGCCGGCCGGGGCGCTCGCGCTCGCGGGCGATGGGACGCTTCTCCGTGCGAGCCCGCCGCTCGCCCGCCTCCTCGGCCTCGAGGCCGGCGCGCCGGTCGGGCGGAAGGCGGCATGATCGTCGTCTGGGTGCGCGACATCGCGACCGAGACGGCGGAGACCGCGGCCGCGGAGACCGCGCGGCGCGCGCTCGCGGCGATGCTCGATGCGCTGCCGGTCCCGGTCTGGCGCCGCGCGTCCGATCTCGCGCTCGCCTACGCCAACAAGGCCTATCGCGAGGCGGTCGAGGCCGATGCGGCGACGCAGCCGGCGCGGCTCGCCGAGCTCAATTTCGGCGCCGGCGGTGCCGGCCATGCGCTCGCCGAGGCCGCCGCCCAGTCCGGCGCGGCGCGCGAGGCCTCGGGCCACGTCGTCGTCGCCGGCGCGAGGCGGCTCCTCGACATCCACGAGATACCCGAGAGCGAGGGGCGCGGCCTCGTCGGCTTCGCGCTCGACCGCACCGCGGTCGAGGACGCCTCCGCCGAGCTCGCTCGCCACATCGCCGCGCACAAGGAGGTGCTGCACCATCTCGGCACCGCGATCACGATCTACGGCGCCGACCAGCGGCTCGCCTTCTTCAACCACGCCTTCGTCCATCTCTGGCAGCTCGACGAGCAGTGGCTGCGCGGCGCGCCTACGATGTCGGAGGTGCTGGAGGAGCTCCGCGCCGGCCGGCGGCTTCCCGAATACGCCGATTTCCGCGCCTTCAAGAAGGAGCAGCTCAAGCAGTTCACCTCGCTCCTCGATCCCGTCGAGGAGCTCGTCCACCTCCCCGACGGCACCACGCTCCGCGCCGTCACCTCGCCGCATCCCTTCGGCGGCCTTCTCCTCACCTGGGAGGACGTCACGCCCGCGCTCACGCTCGAGCGCAACTACAACACGCTGATCGCGGTCCAGCGCGAGACGCTCGACAATCTCTACGAGGGCGTCGCGGTGACCGGCGCTGACGGCCGGCTCACGCTCTCGAACCCGGCCTTCGGCCGCATCTGGCAGATGCCGACTGAGTTACTGGTCGCGGCGCCGCACATGGGCGAGATCGTCGACCGCATGCGCCATCTCCTCGAGGTCGGCGAGAACTGGCCCGAGGCGCGCGAGCGCATCATCGGCGCGCTCACCGACCGCTCGCCCCGGACCGAGCGGATCGAGCGCACCGACGGCTCGGTGCTCGACGGCGCGCTCGTGCCGCTGCCCGACGGCGCCGTGCTCCTCTCCCATGGCGATGTGAGCGATTCGATCCGCGTCGAGCGGGCGCTCCGCGAACGCAACGAGGCGCTCGAGACCGCCGACCGGCTCAAGTCCGAGTTCATCGCCAACGTGTCCTACGAGCTCAGGATGCCGCTCAACACCATCATCGGCTTCGCCGAGATCCTGACCGGGCAGTATTTCGGCGCGCTCAACGAGCGCCAGACCGAGTACAGCCGCGGCATCCTCGATTCCTCGCATCGCCTGCTCTCGCTCATCAACGACATCCTCGATCTCGCGATGATCGAGGCCGGCCACATGCAGCTCGAGCTCGAGCCGGTCGACCTCCACGAGACGCTCTCGACCGTGCTCAGCCTCACGCGCGAGCGCGCGCGCAAGAAGAAGCTCAACGTCGAGTTCGACTGCGCGCCCGACATCGGGACGCTGGTCGCCGACGAGCGTCGCCTGAAGCAGGCGCTGTTCAACATCCTGTCCAACTCGCTCAAGTTCACGCCCGAGAACGGCGTGATTCGCGTCTCGGCGCGGCGCGAGGCGGACCGCATCGTCCCCAGCTTCGTCGATACCGGCATCGGCATCCCGGACAAGGACCGCCCGCGCATCTTCGAGAAGTTCGAGCGCGGCTCGAACCCCGAGGCGCGGCGGTCGGGCGCCGGTCTCGGCCTGTCGCTGGTCAAGAGCTTCATCGAGATGCATGGCGGGACGGTCGAGCTCGAATCGGCGTCCGGGATCGGCACGCAGGTCACCTGCTCGCTGCCGGCGACGACGACGGTCGCGCCGGCGGAAGCCGTGGTCGAGGGCGCGTGAGCGCGATTGCGCCGGGCCGACGCGGCCGCTAGAACGCGACCATGGCATCGCCGCCGCCGCCGGACACGATCGAACGCGTTCTCGCCGACGAGCATGCGACCGCGCGGGCGGCGGCCGCGTTGGCACGCATCGCGCGCCCGGGCGATGTGCTCGCGCTCGAGGGTCCGCTCGGTGCCGGCAAGACCGCGTTCGCGCGCGGCTTCATTGCGGCCTGCGTCGCGGCCGACGGTGTCCCGGCCGAGGAAGTGCCGAGCCCGACCTTCACCCTCGTCCAGACCTATCCGTTCGCGCGATTCACCGTATGGCACTTCGATCTCTTCCGCCTCGAGCGCGCCGAGGACGCGCTCGAGCTCGGTCTCGACGAGGCATTCGCCGACGGCGTCTCGCTGGTCGAATGGCCGGCGCGGCTCGGCGCGCTCCTGCCGGCGCGCCGGCTCGTCGTCGCGCTCGCCTTCGCCGCCTCGCCCGATGTTCGCCGTCTCACCCTCGTCGCCGCCGACGGCTGGTCGGCGCGGCTCGCGGAGGCCTTCGGTCATGACCGCGCGTGAGCCGCTGATCGCCGCGTTCCTCGAGCACGCCGGCTGGTCGGGCGCGCGGCGTGCCCGGCTCGCGGGCGATGCGAGCTTCCGCAAGTATGACCGCCTCGTCGGCGCCGGCGGCAACGCCGTCCTGATGGACGCGCCGCCGCCGATGGAGAACGTTCAGCCATTCATCAGGATGGCGCGCCATCTCGCCCGGCTCGGGCTGTCGGCGCCCCGCATCCTCGCCGAGGATGTCGCGCACGGCCTTCTCCTGCTCGAGGATCTCGGCGATGCGACCTACACGCGGCTCCTCGCGGCCGGCCACGACGAGGACGCGCTCTACCGGCTCGCGGTCGATGTCCTGATCGCGATCCACGCGCGCCCCGCGACCGAGGCCGTGCCGGCGGATCTGCCGGCTTATGACGACGCGCGGCTCCTCGCCGAGGCGGCGCTCCTCGTCGACTGGTATCTGCCGGCGCTCCGCGGCCATCCGACGCCGGCGGAAGCGGTCGAGGCCTACCGCGCGGTCTGGGCGCGCACCCTCGCCGTCGCGCGCCGCGTCCCCGATTCGCTCGTGCTCCGCGACTATCATGTCGACAATCTAATGCTGCTCGAGGGGCGGCGCGGGATCGCCGCCTGCGGCCTCCTCGATTTCCAGGACGCGGTCGCCGGTCCGATCGCCTACGACTTCGTCTCGCTGGTCGAGGACGCGCGCCGCGACATCGATCCGCGCCGCGCCGCGAGCCTCCGCGCCCGCTATCTCGCGGCATTCCCGGCGCTCGCGCCGGCCGACTTCGACGCCGCGACCGCCGTTCTCGGCGCGCAGCGGCACTGCAAGGTGATCGGCATCTTCACCCGCCTCGCCGTGCGCGACGGCAAGCCCGACTACCTCGTCCACATCCCGCGCGTGTGGCGGCTCCTCGACCGCGCGCTCGCCCATCCCGCGCTCGCCGCCGTCCGCCTCTGGATCGACCGCGAAGTGCCGGCCGAAACGCGCATCGTGCCGCCCGGGCTCGCGCGACCGTGAGGCCAGGGCGCGCGATGGTGCTCGCGGCGGGGCTCGGGCTCCGCATGCGGCCCGTGACGCTCGAGACGCCGAAGCCGCTCGTCGCCGTCGCAGGACGCACCATGCTCGACCGCGCGCTCGACCATCTCGCCGCCGCCGGCGTCGCCGAGGCGGTCGTCAACGTCCACTGGCTCGCGGCGAAGATCGAGGCCCATCTCGCGGCGCGCGCCCGGCCGCGCATCGTGATCTCGCGCGAGGACACGCTCCTCGAGACCGGCGGCGGCATCGCGCGCGCGCTTCCGCTCCTCGGGCCGGCGCCGTTCTACAGCGCGAACGCCGACATCGTGTGGACCGACGGCGCCGCGCCGGCGCTCGACCGCCTCGCCGCTTCGTGGGATGCTCGGCGCATGGACGCGCTCCTCCTCCTCAACCCGGTCGACCGCGCCTACGGCTATGACGGCGACGGCGACTTCCACGCTGCCCCCGACGGGCGGCTCCGCCGGCGGGGCGACGGACCGGCGCCGCTCGTCTTCACCGGCGTGCAGATCCTGACGCCGGCGCTCTTCGACGGCGCGCCGCCGGGTGCGTTCTCGCTCAACCGGCTCTACGACCGCGCCGCCGAAGCCGGCCGGCTCCACGGCCTCGTCCACGACGGCGACTGGTTCCATGTCGGCACCGTCGACGGGCTCGCGACCGCCGAGGCGGTGCTGGGCCGCGCACGGTGACCGCCGCCGCGCCGCGCGTCTTCACGATCGCGCCCGGGGTCGCGTTCGTCGATGCGCTGGCGGCCGGCCTGATCGCGGAAGTCGGCGCCGATCGGCTCGCGCTCGCCCGCATGACGGTGCTCCTGCCGACCCGGCGCGCCGGCCGCGCGCTCCAGGATGCGTTCCGGCGCCACGCGGCGGGCGAGGCGCTCCTGTTGCCGCGCCTCGTGCCGATCGGCGACATCGAGGAGGACGTGCTCGAGGCCGAGGCGATCGCCGAGACCGGCGCCGCGCTCGACATCTTGCCTGCGATCGCGCCGCTCCGACGCCGGCTCCTCCTCGCGCGGCTGATCCTCGAGGTGCCGACGCTCGAGGGCATCGACGCCGCGGAAGGACCGGCGCAGGCCAGTCGCCTCGCCGCCGAGCTCGCCCGCTTCCTCGACGAGGTCGAGACCGAGCGCCTCGATCTCGCGACGCTCGCCGGTCTCGTCCCCGAGCGCTATGCCGAGCACTGGCAACGGTCGCTCCGCTTTCTCGACGTCCTCACCACGCACTGGCCGCGCATCCTCGCCGAGGAGGGCGCGCTCGACCCCGCGCGGCGGCGCAACCGCCTAATCGCGGCGCGGATCGAGGCGTGGCGCCGATCGCCGCCCGCCGATCCGGTGATCGCCGCCGGCTCGACCGGCTCGATCCCGGCGACCGCCGATCTCCTCGCCCTCGTCGCGCGCCTGCCGCGGGGCGCGGTCGTCCTGCCCGGCTTCGATCGCGCGCTCGATCCGCCGGCGCGCCAGGCGCTCGTCGCGACGCACCCGCAATACGGCATGCAGCGGCTGATCGATCATATCGGCGTCGCGCCGGAAGCGGTTGCCGACTGGCCGTCGCCGGTCGCCGCCGGCAGCCCGCCGTCGCGCGCCTATGTTCTCGATGCGGCGCTCCATCCGACCGCCGATCCGGCGCGCGGCGATGCCGGGTTTGCTGCCGGGTTCTCGGCCGGGTTCGCCATCGATGCGCTCGGCGGCGTCGAGCGGATCGACTGCCCCGGCGCGCACGAGGAGGCGGCGGTGATCGCGCTCCTGATGCGCGAGACGCTCGAGCGCCGCGACGCCACCGCGGCGCTCGTGACCCCCGACCGCGCGCTCGCGCGCCGCGTCGCGGCCGAGCTCCGCCGCTGGGACATCGCGGTCGACGACAG
>VGEU01000171.1 GCA_016869145.1 Alphaproteobacteria bacterium
GCTCACGTAGGAAAACAGCGACCCACTGTCTCGATCCTCGCCTCGAATCCCGATACTCCTCGCGCAACCCGCGCTTAGAGAATCATTCCAAAACCCCCAAGACGAGCATTTTTCAGCAGCCTGCTAGAGCATTCTTGAACGGCGACCGCGCTCGGGTCGGCGCGCCGGTCCTACACGTCGAGCGTCTCGACCCGCTCGGCGTTCATCTGGATGAAGGCGAGGCGGAGCTCGGGCTTCCGCCCCATCAGCCGCTCGATCAGATCGGCCGCCGCAGCGCGTGAGCCGACGCCGCCCGCCTCGGCACCGTCGGCGACGACGACGCGGAGAAGCGTGCGCCTCGCCGGATCCATCGTGGTCTCGCGGAGCTGCGCGGACGGCATCTCGCCGAGCCCCTTGAAGCGGCTGATCTCGACCTTGCCACGCCCCTTGAAGACGTCGCGGAGAAGCGCGTCGCGGTCGGCGTCGTCCATCGCATAGCGCGAGACGCTCCCCTGGGTGAGCCGATAGAGGGGGGGCAGCGCGAGGAAGAGCCGGCCGTTCAGGATCAGTTTCGGCATCTCGCGATAGAAGAACGTCATCAGGAGCGAGGCGATGTGTGCGCCGTCGACATCGGCGTCGGTCATAATGACGACGCGCTCGTAGCGGAGCTTCGTCTCGTCGAAATGCGTGCCGGTGCCGCAGCCGAGGGCCTGGACGAGATCGGCGAGCTCCTGGTTGGCGCGGAGCTTCTCGGTCGTTGCGCTCGCGACGTTGAGGATCTTGCCGCGGAGCGGCAGCACGGCCTGGGTCTCGCGGTTGCGCGCCTGCTTCGCCGAGCCGCCGGCGGAGTCGCCTTCGACGAGGAAGATCTCGGTCCCGTTTGCGCCGGCGCGCGCGCAGTCCGAGAGCTTCCCCGGAAGCCGCAGCCGCCGCGTCGGGCTCTTGCGCTGCATCTCCTTCACCTGGCGCCGCTCGAGACGCTCCTCGGCACGCGCGATGATGCGTTCTAGGAGCGCGGTCGCGGCGTCGGGGTCGGCCGAAAGCCAGTGGTCGAAGTGGTCCTTGATCGTCGTCTCGACCGCGCGTAGCACCCAGGCAGTCGACAGCTTCTCCTTGGTCTGGCCCTGGAACTCGGGATCGCGGATGAACACGGACACGAGGGCGTAGAAACTCCCCGTCGCGTCCTCGGTCGTGATCAGTCCGCCGCGGCGATTGCCGACGAGCTCGGCATAGGCCTTGAGCGCGCGGGTGACGCCACCGCGGAAGCCGATCTCGTGGGTGCCGCCCTGCGCGGTCGGCACGGTGTTGCAATAGGTCGAGAGGAAGCCCTCGTCATCGTCGGGCCAGGCGACCGCCCATTCGACCCGCGCATCGACCTCGCCGAGCTTGGCCTCGCCGGTGAAAGCCTTGGCCGTCAGCGTCGCGCGTCCTTCGAGGCTCGCGGCGAGAAAGTCGGGAAGCCCGCCCGGGAAATGAAGGACCGCCTCCGCCGGGGTCGCCCTGTCGTCGCCGAGCAGCGCCCGATCGCACGACCAGCGGATCGAGACGCCGCGATAGAGATAGGCCTTGGAGCGCGCGAGCCGGTAGAGCGAGGCCGGTCGGAACATCGCTTTGGCGCCGAAGATCTCGGGATCGGGGTGGAAGCGGACCGTCGTGCCGCGGCGGTTGTTGACCGTGCCGTGGTCCTTGAGCTTCGCCGTCGGCTTGCCGCGGACATAGTCCTGCGACCACAGGTTACGGCCGCGCGCGACCTCGACGGTGAGCCGGTCCGACAACGCGTTGACGACCGAGATGCCGACCCCGTGCAGTCCGCCCGAGGTCGTATAGGCCTTGTTCGAGAACTTGCCGCCCGAATGGAGCGTGGTCATCACCACCTCGAGCGCGGACTTGGTCTTGAACTTCGGATGCGGGTCGATCGGGATGCCGCGGCCATTGTCGCGCACCGTCACGGTGCCGTCGCGCGCGAGCTCGAGATCGATCGACGACGCGTGGCCCGCGACCGCCTCGTCCATCGCGTTGTCGAGCACCTCGGCCACGAGGTGATGCATCGCGCGCTCGTCCGTGCCGCCGATATACATGCCCGGCCGACGGCGGACCGGCTCCAGCCCCTCGAGGACCTCGATGTCCTCGGCGGAATATTGGTCCTCGCCACGCGCGTTCTGTCGGAAGAGATCGGCCATGGTCGGTCGCGGTCCCAGCGGTCTTCGAGCGGTCGTCGAGCGGTCGTCGAGCGGTCGTCGAGCGGGCGGAGTATGCCGGAGCCGGAGCGCCCTCAACAACCGGAACTGCGACTCTCGCGACCGGCGCCGCGGCTCACTCGTAGCGGAGCGCCTCGATCGGATCGAGACGGCTCGCCTTGTGCGCGGGGTAGAACCCGAAGAAGACGCCGACCACGGCGGCGAATCCGAAGGCGACGAGGACCGAATCGATCTCGATCAGCACCGGCCATTCGGCGAGATCGGCGACGAGGTGCGATCCGCCGATCCCGAGGCCGATGCCGATCAGGCCGCCGATCAGGGACAACGTCACCGCCTCGATCAGGAACTGGCGCCTGATGTCGCCGCTCTCGGCGCCGATCGCCATGCGGAGCCCGATCTCGCGCGTTCGCTCGGTCACCGACACCAGCATGATGTTCATGATCCCGATGCCGCCGACGAGGAGCGAGACCGAGGCGACGGAGGCGAGGAGGATCGTCATCACCCGTGTCGTCTCGGCCCGGCTCTCGACGATCTGGGATAGGTTCCGGATCTGGAAGTTGTCTTCCTGGTTGGGGCGGAGCCGGTTGCGCTGGCGCATCAACTCACGGAGCTGGCGCTCGCCCGCTTCCATCGATTCCGGATTGCGGAACTTGACGTGGATCGAGCCGACCGTGCGGCCCGACAGCCAGCGCCCGCCGAGGAGCCGCTGGCGCGCGGTCACGAGCGGCACGATCGCCGTGTCGTCCTGGTCGAAGCCGAACGGGCTCTGGCCCTTCTGCTGCAGAATTCCGGTCACCTCGAAGGGCACGCGATCGAGGCGGATCGTCTGGCCGATCGGCTCGATCTCGCCGAACAGGCTGTCGACGACGCTCTTGCCCAGGAGGACGACCTTGGCGCCGGTCCTGATCTCGTCGTCGGTGAACGCGCGGCCGCGGGCGACAGGCCACTCCCGCGCGTCGAGATAGTCGCGCGTCGCGCCGAAGATCTGGGTCTGCCAGTTGAGATTGCCGTAGATGAACTGTGCCTGGCCGCGGATCGACGGGGCCGCCGAGTGCACGCTCGGGATCTCGCTCCGGATCGCCGCCGCATCGTCCTCGCTGATGGTCGGGCGCGAGCCGCGTCCCTGGCGCACGCCGGCGGTATTGCTCGATCCCGGCAGGATGATCATCAGATTGGCGCCCATCGAGCGGATGATCATCTCGACCCGCGCCTCGGCACCGGCCCCGATCGCGACCATGATGATCACCGCCGCGACACCGATGATGATGCCGAGCGCGGTCAGAATGCTCCGGAGCATGTTGAGCCGGAGCGCCTTGAGCGCGGCCATGATCGCATCGAGCGGCGTCACGATGGGGCCTCGGCCGCATTGGCGCCGTGGACGAGGCGGCGGCCCTCGACCTCCTCGTCAGCGATCAGCTCGCCGTCGCGGAAGCGAAGGATGCGCCGCGCGTATTGCGCGACCTCGAGCTCATGCGTGACCACGATCACGGTGATCCCGCGCCGGTTGAGAGCGACGAAGAGCTCCATGATCTCCTCGCCGGTCCGCGTATCGAGTGCGCCGGTCGGCTCGTCGGCGAGGAGAAGCATAGGGTCGTTGACGAGCGCGCGCGCGATCGCGACGCGCTGCTGCTGGCCTCCCGAGAGCTGCGACGGCTGATGATGGGCGCGATCGGAGAGCCCGACCGCGTCGAGCGCGCGCGCGGCGCGGCGGTGGCGCTCGCGACGCGGCACCCGCGCATAGGCGAGCGGCAGCTCGACATTGGCGAGCGCCGACATGCGCGGCAACAGGTTGAACTGCTGAAACACGAAGCCGACCTTGCGGTTCCGGGTCGCGGCGAGCTTGTCGCGCGACATGCGCGAGACGTCCTCGCCGTCGAGGTCGTACTGTCCGCCGCTCGGGCTGTCGAGGCAGCCGAGCAGGTTCATGAACGTCGACTTGCCCGAGCCCGACGGGCCCATGACGGCGACGAAGTCCCCGCGCGCGATCTCGATGCTGACGCCGACGAGCGCGTGCACGACCTGGGGTCCGACGGTGTAGTTCCGGGCGAGCCCCTCGACCCGGACGATCGCGCAGTTCGCCGCCATCGTCACCGACCCGTCATGCTCCGCGCGCGCCGAGAAGGCGCAGCGTCGCGATCACGCGCGCTGGGCGCTTGCCGGTCGCGTCCTCGACCATGCCGAAAAGCGTCTCGCGGATCGGGCCGATCCCGGCGACGCCGAGAATGTTGCGTTCGAGGCTCTTCAGGCTGTGGGCGCGGTAATACCAGCGATAGAAGAACGCCGGCATGCCCATCGTGACGACGATCCGCGCCGAGCGGCCGCGGAGCCCCTTCGTCCACAGCCTGCATTCGCGCGGCGTAAAGGCGAAACCGGGCCGAAAGACCTGTTCGAGAAACGCCTTGAGTAGAGCCGGCATTGTGCCGAGCCAGAGTGGGTAGATGAAGACAATGTGCTCGGACCAGGTGATCGCGGCCTGCGCCTCGGCGAATGGTGGCGCAGGTGGCTCGGAATCGAATGCCGACTTGGCGCGGAGACAGGGAATGTCGAGCGACGCGATCTCGATCCGCCTGACCTCCTGGCCGGCGGTCGCCGCGGCCTCGGCATAGGCATCGGCGAGCGCGTAGGCGAGGCGCCGACGATCCGGGTCGGGATGGCCGACGATCACGAGAATCCTACGCGGCACGCGGAGCCTCCGGACGAAAGGGGGTCGTCGGCGACAGGCGGGCGGGTGGGCGTTCCGGGTTCACGGCGGCGCCCGCTCAGAACGGCGACCGGCGAACCGGCTGCCGGCGCGGCGGATCGGCCAGCCCGACGATGACCTCCTGGCCATCCTTGAGTGGGCCGCCGACGACCTCGGTGAGCTGTCCGTCACCGGCGCCCATCGAGATGCGGAGCGCGCCCGGCCGGCCGTCCTCGCCGACCACCCACACCGTCGCCGGCACGACGGGGTTCGCGGCGCGGCCGGCGTTCATGGCTTCGAACTTGGGTCGCTGCTCGGGCGTCAGGATCGCGCGGATCGCCTCGCGCGACCGGTCCCGCGCCGCGCGCATCGCCGCCTGGACGTCGTCCGCGCTGGCGCCCTGACGCCGCATCGTCTGCGCCTGGTCGCGCGTCTCGGCGAAGATGGCCCGGATCGCCTTCTGCTGATCGGGCGTAAGCGCGAGCGTCTCGGTCATCCGCTGCAGCCGCTCCTCGGCGTTCGCGCCGCCACCGCCGCCGGGCGGGGCGGGGGTCGGTGCGCTCG
>VGEU01000172.1 GCA_016869145.1 Alphaproteobacteria bacterium
GCCGGGGCCGCGGCCGCACCGGCGGCGGGCTTCGCCGATCTCGTCGCCCGCGTGCGACCGGCGGTCGTCAGCGTCGAGACCGAGGATCGGCGGCCCGCGGCGACACCGTCGGCGGCGCCCGCGATCCCCGAGCCGTTCCGCCCGTTCTTCGGCGAGGAGTTCATGCGCCGCTTCGGCGAGGAGGCGCCCGCCGAGCGGCCCGGCCGCCGCGTCATGGGCGCGGGCACCGGCTTCATCATCGACCCGGCCGGGTTCATCGTGACCAACGACCACGTCGTCCGCGATGCCGAGACGATCACCGTCGTCCTCGAATCGGGCGAGCGGTTCACCGCGCGCGTGGTCGGGCGCGACGACAAGACCGACCTCGCGCTCCTCAAGCTCGACGCCGGACGCGTCTTTCCCGCCGTCGCCTTCGGCGATTCGGACGAGGCGCGCGTCGGCGACTGGGTGGTCTCGATCGGCAATCCGTTCGGGCTCGGCCACACGGTGACGAGCGGCATCGTCTCGGCGCGGAGCCGCGCGATCGGCGCCGGGCCCTATGACGACTTCCTGCAGATCGACGCGCCGATCAACCGCGGCAATTCGGGCGGGCCGACCTTCAACCTCCGGGGCGAGGTGATCGGCGTCAACACCGCGATCTTCTCGCCCACCGGCGGCAGCGTCGGGATCGGCTTCGCGATCCCCTCGGCGCAGGCGAAGGAGATCATCGCCGCGCTCAAGGCCGACGGCCGCGTCGAGCGCGGCTGGCTCGGCGTCTCGGTCCAGGAGGTGAGCCCCGCGCTCGCCGAATCGCTCGGCCTCGACCGGGCGCGCGGCGCCCTCATCGCGCAGGTGATGGCCGATGGCCCCGGCGCGCGTGCCCGGCTCGCCGCCGGCGATGTCATCGTCGCCGTCGACGGCAAGCCGATCGAGCGGTTCCGCGATCTGCCGCGGGCGATCGCGGCCGCCAAGCCGGGCGCGCGGACGACGCTCACCGTTCTCCGCGACCGGCGCGAGACCACGCTCACGGCCGACATCGGCCGCATGCCCGCGACCGACAGGGTCGCGACGGCCGAGACGGCGTCGGGCGAGGTGCTCGGCATGCGTCTCGCCCGGACCGAGAGCGGCGTCGCGGTCGGCGCCGTCCGCGGCGACAGCCCGGCCGCCCGCGGCGGGCTCCGCCGAGGCGACGTGATACTCCGCGTCGGCAGCACGGCCGTCGCCACGCCTGCCGACGTCGCGGCCGAGATGGGCAAGGCCGAGCAGGCGAAGCGGAACGGCGTCGTGATGCTGGTCCGCCGCGATGCGAACGAGCGCTTCGTGGTCGTTTCCCTCCGCGACGCGTGAGGCCTTCCACAGCGCGGGCCACAGCGCGGGCCACAGCGCGGGCCACAGCGCGGGTCCGTCCTGCCTCGGACCGCGCCGCCGCTGCCGGTCTCCCCGCCGGCGGCGGCTACCGTTTCGCGGCCGGACCGGATACAACCCTCCCGCATCGTGGGAGGACGCCATGAACTACGACTATGTCGCGCTACCCGACCGCAAGCCCTTGCGCTGGCCGAACGGCGCGCGCGTCGCGCTGATCTTCACCATCAACGCGGAGTATTGGGAGCTGTCGCGCCCGGGTCCGGAGCCGCTTTATCCCGGCGGGCCGGCGACGATCCCGCACGTCCTTCCCGGCAACGTCGCCGACACCGCGAATTGGACCTGGCGCGAATACGGCCAGCGCATCGGCGTCTGGCGCGTCCTCGATGTCTTCGACAAGGCGGGCGTACCGGCCTCATGCACGATCAACGCACTCACCGCGCTCGAGCGGCCGCGCATCATCCAGGCGTTCAACGAGCGCGGCTGGGAGATCATCGCCCACAACTATGCCCAGAACGACATCCTGTCGTCCTACGCGCTCGACCGCGCGAAGGAGCGCGAGGTGATCGGCCGGACGCTCGCCGCCTTCGAGAAGGTGGTCGGCCGGCCGGCCAAGGGCTGGCTCTCGTCCTCGCTCCGCTCGACCGTCAGCACGCCCGACATCCTCAAGGAGTTCGGGCTCCTGTTCCAGGCCTGCTATCTCAACGACGACCAGCCTTATCTCCTCAAGACCGCGCACGGTCCGCTCGTCAGCATCCCCTATTCGAACGACATCAACGATTTCGCGATGTTCTCGCGCGGCGCGATGACCACCACGCAGGCGCTCGACATGTTCAAGGAGCAGCTCGACCAGCTCCATCTCGAAGGCGCCGAGACGGGGCGGATCATGAATGTCGGCCTCCATCCGCACGTGATCGGCCAGGCCTTCGCGATCCGCTCGCTCCGCGAGTTTGTCGCCTATGCGAAGGGGCTTCCCGGCGTGTGGTTCCCACGCCGCGAGGAGATCGCGACCTGGTATCTCGCGAACCACAAGAGCCACATCGGCTGAGCTAAGGCCGGCGCCGCCCGCGGATGAGGAGCGCCACGGGCGGCAGCGCCGCGAGTGTCGCGACGAGCGACGGGCCGACCGGGAGGTCGAGGACGAGGACAAGCGCGAGACCGGCGAGCGTCGCCGCGAGCGCGAGGAGCCAGCCGACCAGGAGCCGGTGCGCGAAGCTCTCGGCGAGGAGCGTCGCCGCAAAGGCCGGGATGATCAGATAGGCGAAGACGAGAAGGATCCCGGCGAGCGGTACCGCGAGCGTGATGACGATCGCGAAGCTAACGAAGAAGAGGACCTCCCACCGGAGCGCGGGGCGCGCGCCGCCGGTGGCGAACGAGAGAGCGAGGAAGCGCCGCCGACCGGCCGCATGGACCATCCCGATCGCGGCATAGGCGAACGCGAGCCAGCCGATCTCCTGCCACGAGACGAGCAGCACGCTGCCGTTGAAGAGCTCCTTCAACGCATCCATGCCGACCGTCGATCGGCTGAGGACCAGGATCGAGACCGCCGCGGCGACGACATAGACGATGCCGATCACGACCTCGCGCGTCGTCGTCGAGGGAACCGCGCGGAGCGCCGCGAAACCGGCGGCGGCGAGTATAGTCAGCGCGAACGAGGCCGCGAGCGCGGCGCCGCCGTGCGGGTCTTCGCCGGCGAGAAAGGCGAGGCTCGCCCCGAGCGCCGCGATCTGGGCGAGCGACAGGTCGACGAACACGATGCCGCGCCCGAGGACATGGAGCCCGAAATAGACGTGGGCGAGAAGGATGACAACGCAGGCCACGAACGCCGGCAGAAGGATCAACCAGACGCTCATGTCGCCGGGTCGCGATCTCAGGGCGGGCCGGCGTCGCGGATCGCCTGCACCATCGCGTCGAAGAGTTCGATATAGCTCTTGATCTCGGGCCGCGCGCCGACCGTGTGCGGCATGATCGCGACCTTGATCCCGGTCGCCTGGTGCAGCACGCGCGCCGTGCGCCGTTCGAAGAAGGCTTCCTGCATCAGGACCTCGATCCGTTCGTCCCGCACGCGCGTCGTGAGCGTCGCGAGATGGGCCGCCGTCGGGGCGATGCCGGGCAACGGCTCGAGCGCGGCCGCGATCCGGATTCCGAAGGCCGCGGCAAAATAGTCGAATGTCTGGTGGTAGACGAGGACCGGCTTGCCCGCGAACCCCGACAAGGCGGAGGTCCAGCGCGCGATGCCGCGCACGAGCTCGCCCTCGAAAGCCGCGCGACGCCGCTCATAGGCGGCCGCGTTGGCGGGATCGAGGCGGGCCATGCGTTCGGCGATCGCCCGCGCGATCGGCGCCCCGTTGCGCGGATCGAGCGTGAAGTGCGGATTGCCCGAGGCGTGCACATCGCCCATCGCGCGGCTGACCGGCCCGACCAGCACGTCGCGGAGCGTCACGATGCCCGAGAGGTCGAGATGGCCGGGCGCGCCCTCGAGGATGCGCCCGTTGCGCGCCGACAGCAGGAGGGGCGGCAGCCAGCCGATCTCGAGCTCGGCCCCGTTGGCGATCAGGAGATCGGCATCGAAGGCGCGCCGGATCATGCTCGGCCGCGCCGCGACATAATGCGGGTCCGAGGTTCCCGCGGTGAGCGAATCGACGCGCGCGTTCTCGCCGCCGATCGCGGTGGCGATCGCCGCGATATCGGTCGTCGTCGTGACGACGTTGAGAACCGCGCCCGCCGCCGCTGTCCACAGGACGACGACGGCGAGTGCGATCGTCGACGCGAGCCCCCGCACCACCCGGCCCCTCGATTGCCCCGCCTCAGCCCGACTTAGAACGCCCGTCTCAGCCCGCCCTAGAACGTATGCGCGAAGTGGCTGCCGAGCGCGAACTCGAACTGCAGCCACACCGTGTCGGCCGAGCCGTCGTCCTCGGTGTCGCGCAGATGCTGCGCCCAGTCGCGGTTGTATTGCAGCCGCACCTTGCTGTACTCGGTCGGATACCAGGTGATGTTGGGCGAGAAGCGGTAGCGCCGGTCGCGGGTCGGGTCGGTCGCCTTGGACTCAAGCCCGCCCGAGGCATCGGCGTATTCGAACCGGAGACCGGCGACCCAGCCCGGCGCAAAGCCCCACAGCCCTTGCGCGAAGAAGCCCCAGTCCTTGAGCTTCTCGCGGCCGGTGTCGGGATCGAGCGTGATGACCGCGTCGTCGCCCGCCTCGTAGAGACGCCACAGCGCCTCGGCGAGGAACGACACGAACGGGAAGCCGCGCTCGGTCCGCGCCGGCTGCCACTTGGCGTAGAGGTCGGCGCCGAGGATGACGGTGTCGTTGTTGCGGCCGGACGCGTTGGGGCCGAACGCGCCGGAGACGCCGAGATTGACGCTCGTGTTGCGCTCGACGTCGACGCCGTTGAGCCAGCGCGCCGAGTAGAGGAGATCGCCGAAGCTCCGCTGCTGGCGGTTGGCGAGCGTGTAGCCGCCGACCTCCTCGCCCTCGACATTGAGGAAGCTCGACGCCGTCTCGCCCTTGGCGTTCTGCATGCCGACGATGAGCTCCGAGTACCACGGCAACGGCGTCAGCCAGCCGATGCGGGCGCCCTGGCTGCGGAGCCCGTCCGCACCGAACAGCCGCGACAGGATCACTGGGGTGTCGACGAAGGACCACTCGTGCAGATGGAGCGTGTTGTGGCGTCCGAACTCGGTGAAATACTGCCCGCCCTTGACCTGGAGCCCAAAGGGAAGGCTGCGGGTGCGGAAGAACGCCTCCTCGAGCTCGAGCTCGGTCTCGCCATTGGGGTCGATCTTGAGGCTGATATTCGCCTGGGCGTCGAAATAGGGATCGACCACGCCGCCGAGCGCGAGCTCGGCGCTCTGCAGCGTGAAGCCGTTCTTGTCCGGGTCATGATGGCCGCGGTGGAGGTTCTGCAGCACATCGTTGCTGACGCTCGACCCGCCGCCGGTGATCGTGGTCGAGAAGCCGATCTGGAAATTGCCGGGATCGCGCCCGGCCTGGCTCGGGGCCTGCGGCTGTCCCGGCGGCT
>VGEU01000173.1 GCA_016869145.1 Alphaproteobacteria bacterium
GGGCGCGCGCCCGGGGGGGTGGGCGCGATGAGTGTGCCCGCGATGGGTGAGCCCGCGATGGGTTTACGCGGTGGGCGCGTTCGCCACGCTGTCCGTCCGGCCGGTGCCGCAAGACGCCGACAGTGTCGACGCCGCCGCGAATCCGGAGACGGACCAGACCCCGCGTCGCCGGCGGACTCTTCAGGCCGCGGGGCGGATCGCGGCCTGTTTCACTTTCTCGTCGACGTGGCTCTCGAACTGCTTGAAGTTCGCCTCGAAGCGCTTGGCGAGATCGCGCGCGGTCTCGTCATAGCCCTTCTTGTCCTTCCACGTGTTGCGAGGGTTGAGGACATCGGCCGGCACGTCGGGCACCGCCTGCGGCACGATGAGGCCGAAATTCGGATCGGGCGCGGCGGCGATCGAGCCGAGCTTGCCGGCGAGCGCGGCCCGCACCATGGCGCGGGTATGGGCGATCTTCATCCGCGCACCGACGCCGAAGGCGCCGCCCGACCAGCCGGTGTTGACGAGCCAGCACTTGGCGCCGTGCTCGGCGATCTTCTTGCCGAGAAGGCGGGCATAGACCGTCGGATGGCGCGGCAGGAACGGCGCGCCGAAGCAGGTCGAGAACGTCGCCTGCGGCTCGTTGCCGAGGCCGCGCTCGGTGCCCGCCACGCGCGCGGTGTAGCCGGAGAGGAAATGGTACATCGCCTGCTCGGCCGAGAGCTGGCTGATCGGCGGCAGGACGCCGAAGGCGTCGGCGGTCAGCATCACGATATTGCGCGGATGGCCGCCCATGCCCTTGTCGGAGGCGTTGGGGATGAAGGTCAGGGGATAGGACGCGCGGCTGTTCTCGGCGAGCGAGCCGTCGTCGAAGTCGAGCTGGCCGGTCAGCGGATCGACGACGACGTTCTCGAGGATCGTGCCGAAGCGGTGGCAGGCCTGGAATATCTCGGGCTCGGATTCGGCCGACAGCCGGATCGCCTTGGCGTAGCAGCCGCCCTCGAAGTTGAACACGCCCTTGTCCGACCAGCCGATCTCGTCATCGCCGATGAGCGTGCGCGTCGAATCGGAGGAGAGCGTCGTCTTGCCGGTGCCCGAGAGGCCGAAGAAGATCGCCGAATCGCCGTTCGGGCCGACATTGGCCGAGGCATGCATCGGCATCACGCCCTGGGCCGGGAGAAGCCAGTTGAGCACGGTGAAGATCGATTTCTTGATCTCGCCCGTGTAGTGCGAGCCGAGGACCAGCACCGTCTTCCGCGTCAGGCTGACGAGAATGCAGACCTCCGAGCGCGTGCCGTCGACCTCGGGGATCGATTGCAGGTTGGGCGCCTGGATCACGGTGAACTCGGGCTCGAACTCGCGCCGCGCCTCGCCGGCCGGCACGATGAACATGTTGCGCGCGAACAGGCTGTGCCAGGCGTTCTCGGTGATGATGCGGACATTGAGGCGATAGTCCGGATCGGCGCCGGCCCAGAGATCCTGGACATAGACGTCGCGGTTCTGGAAATAGGACGTGATGCGCTTGTGGACGGTGTCGAAGGCCTCCGGCGAGATCGGGTTGTTGACCGTGCCCCACCAGATGTCCTTCTCCGTCGTCGGCTCCTTGACGAAGAACTTGTCCTTCGGCGAGCGGCCGGTATAGGCACCCGTCGCGGTGACGAGCCCGCCGCCCTCGGCGAGCACGCCCTCGCTCCGGCGCAGCGCCTCGCGGTAGAGCCCGGTCACCGAATAGTTCCAGTGGGCGTGCCGGACATTGTGGATGCCGTGACGGTCGAGGCCGTTCTTGCTGACGACGGGGCCGGTCTGCTGCACCTTGAAAACCTCCTGGCAGTCCCGCTCGCGTAAGTAGACGCGTAAGTAGAACGGATCGGCCGCGCAGCACCGCTGGCGCGCGGCAGCCCACCACGTGAACGGGTATGATCGAAAACCCTAGCCGCCCCGGCCGGCAATGTCCATACGCGCCGCTCGCTCAGACGCCGGCGCGGCGCGCCGACTGTGCGAGTTTCGCGAGCGCGAGACGCGCCGCCTCGGGGTTGTGCACCGCAGCATCGAAATCGATGCGAAGCGACCGGCCGTCGCGGCGGAGATCGAGCCCGTCGGCGTCGATCCCGGTCATGGTCCAGCCGGTCTCGGCGCCGCCGGCGCTCCCGCGTGTATGGAGTTGGCGCGCATAGAGATCGAGGGCGTCGCGATGGTCGGCGTTCATGTGCGCGACGATCGCCGCCTCGGCGGCGATCAGCGCGGCGGCGGCCGCGGTATCGGTCCGGAGCGCCGCCGCCTCGACCCAGTGGATGCGGCCGAACCCGGCGACGAGATGGGCGCGCTCGGCGACGAAACGGTAGAGGTTGAAGTCGGCGAACCCGGCATAGGCGTCCGCCTCCGGGTGGCGGGCGAGGAAGCGGGCGCGCGCCGCGGGCGCCTCGGTCGCGGCGATGCGGCCCTGGACGGTGAGGCGGCTCCCGGTCAGGGGATCGGCGAGGCCGGCGGTCGCATCGAACAACAGCGCGGCGCGGCCGTCGGCGCGGATGTTCCGCGTATGCTGCGCGAGATCGGAGAGCAGCATCAGGACGCTCGCGTCGTGATCGGCGGCGACGATCACGAGCGAGACATAGGGCCAGCCGGCGCGCGTGGCGTCTGCATCGGCATGGGTGGTCGCGAGGCTCGCGCGGTCGAGGCCGCGGATCAGGCGGCGGGCGAGGCGTGCCGGATCGTCCCGGGTCTCGGTCATGGTCCATTGTGCGGACCGGCGGGGCCCGCGGTCAACCGAACGGCGAGGCTTTGAACAACGCGCGATCGACCATATCTTCGCAAGGGGGCATCGGCGAAAGGGTCAGCCGTGAAACAGACGATCGCCTTGGTCGACGACGACCGCAACATCCTGACCTCGGTGTCGATGGCGCTCGAGGCCGAGGGCTTCGCCGTCCGGAGCTACACCGACGGCGTGACCGCGCTCCAGGCGCTCGCCGGCCATCCCCCCGATCTCGTGATCCTCGACATCAAAATGCCGCGAATGGACGGGATGGAACTCCTGTCGCGGCTGCGCAAGGGATCGAACATGCCGGTGATCTTCCTCACCTCGAAGGACGACGAGGTCGACGAGATCCTCGGGCTCCGCATGGGCGCGGACGACTACATCACCAAGCCGTTCTCGCTGCGGCTCCTGCTCGAGCGCATCCGCGCGGTGTTGCGCCGGCGCGAGGCGACGAAGCAGGGCGGCAGCGACAAGGAGGCCGAGCCGCCGACCGTGCGCGGTCCGCTCACGCTCGACAGCGTCCGCCACCTCTGCACCTGGCAGGGCAAGGAGGTCGAGCTCACGGTCACCGAGTTCCTGATCGTCAAGGCGCTCGCGCTCCGGCCCGGCCACGTCAAGACGCGCGACCAGCTGATGGACGCCGCCTATGGCGAGCATGCCTATGTCGACGACCGCACGATCGACAGCCACATCAAGCGTCTGCGCAAGAAGTTCCGCACCATCGACAACGAGTTCGCCCAGATCGAGACGCTCTACGGCATCGGGTACCGCTACCGCGATGAGTAAACGATGGCGCGGCTGACCGGAGAGGCGGAGGCGCCCCCGGCGGTCGCGCCGGCCCGGACGGATGCGCGCGCCGGCCGCCGCTGGCAGCGTCGGCGCGAGTTCCTGCGGAGCCTGCGCTCGCCGCTCACCCATCGCATCCTCACCGTCAACGTGCTGGCGCTCGCGCTCCTCGTCGCCGGGCTCCTCTATCTCGGCGAGTATCAGGACAGCCTGATCGACGCCGAGGTCGCGGCGCTCACCACCCAGGGCGACATCTTCGCCGGCGCGGTCGGCGAGAGCGCGGTCGGCACCGGCGCCGACGGCACGCAGGAGATCCAGCCCGAGATCGCGCGGCCGCTGCTCCGCCGCATCGTCCAGGCGACGCGGGCGCGGGCGCGGCTGTTCGCCGTCGACGGCACGCTGGTCGCCGATTCGATGGCGCTCAGCGGACCCGGCGGCGAGATCACGATACGCGAGCTGCCGCCGCCGCGCCGGCGCACGACCGTCATCGACGACGTGATCGACGCCTATCGCGATCTCGTCACGCTGGTGCGGTTCAAGGGCGGGCTCGAGACCTATAGCGAGGCGCCGCTGCAACGGGCCGAGCAATATGCCGAGGTGCTGACCGCGCTCGGCGGCGAGACGGCATCGGCGATCCGGAGCGGCGAAGAGGGCGGCCTCGTCTTCTCGGTCGCCGTGCCGGTGCAGCCGTTCAAGAAGGTGCTCGGCGTCGTCCTCGTCACCACCGGAAGCTGGGAGATCGAGGGCGCGGTGCGCGACGTCCGCCTCGACATCCTCAAGATCTTCGCGATCGCGCTCGGCGTCACGGTGCTGCTGTCGCTCTATCTCGCCGGCACGATCGCGCGCCCGGTCCGCCGCCTCGCCGCCGCCGCCGAGAGCGTGCGGCGCGGTCTCGGACGCGCCGATGCGATCCCCGACTTCACACGCCGGAAGGACGAGATCGGCGATCTGTCGGCGGCGCTGCACGCGATGACGGCGGCCTTGTGGACGCGGATGGAGGCGATCGAGCACTTCGCCGCCGATGTCGCGCACGAGATCAAGAACCCGCTCTCCTCGCTCCGGAGCGCGGTCGAGACCGCCGCCCACATCGGCGACCCGGCGCAGCAGCAGAAGCTGATGGCGATCATCCTCGAGGATGTGCAGCGTCTCGACCGGCTGATCAGCGACATCTCCGACGCCTCGCGGCTCGATGCCGAGCTCGCGCGCGGCGCGATGCGGACCGTCGACGTCGCGGCGCTCCTTCGCACCTTCGCCGAGATCTACGCCGTGCAGCCGCGACTGCCGGCGCGCGTGGTCCTCGATCTTCCCGCCGAGGAGACGCTCGAGGTCTCCGGGCTCGAACGCCGGCTCGGCCAGGTGATCGAGAACCTCGTCACCAACGCCCAGTCGTTCAGCCCGCCCGGCTCGACCATCACCCTCGCCGCCCGGCGCAAGGAGCGCATGATCGAGATCCGCGTCGAGGACGAGGGCCCCGGCATCCCCAACGACAGCCTCGAGCGCGTCTTCGAGCGGTTCTATACCCAACGGCCCGCCGGCGAGCAGTTCGGCCGCCATTCCGGTCTCGGGCTCTCGATCTCGCGCCAGATCGCCGAGTTCCACGGCGGCACGATCGTCGCCACCAATCGGCAGAAGCCCGCGGGCGGCGTGGCGGGCGCGGCCTTCGTGATCCTCCTGCCCGCGTCATGACCGGGCCGTTGCGGCTCCACGCCACCTGCATCGCCGTCGACGGCATCGGCGTCCTGGTGCGCGGCGCCTCGGGCGCCGGCAAGTCCGACCTCGCGCTCCGGCTGATCGACGCCGGCGCTCGCCTCGTCGCCGACGACCAGGTGCTGGTCGAGGCGGCGGCCGG
>VGEU01000174.1 GCA_016869145.1 Alphaproteobacteria bacterium
GCCGTCGGCCGCGCCCGCGCCGAGCCGCGACGAGGTGGCGAGCCTCGTCGTCGTCGCCCGTGGCGGCAGCGCGCTCGCCTGCACCTTCGCCATGAACGGCGCCTTCGGCTCGGGTCGCATGTTTCCCGGCAGCGGTCTCTTCCTCGCGGCGCCGCCCGACGGCGCGCGCGACGGACGCCAGTCGCGCACCCCGGTCCTGATGGCGAACCGGTTCACCGGCGATGTCCTTTTCGCGGCCGCGGCCTCGGGCGGGACGGGGGCGTCGGATGCGATGGTCCGCATCACGCGAACGCTCCTCGTCGACGAGCGGCCCTTCGCAACCGCCTTCGCCGCCGAACGCGCCGACGACCCGGTGCGGGTCAACCTCGCCCACTGCCCGCGCGGCATCAAGCGCGACCCCGATGCGTGCTACGGCCGCGCCGATCCGCGCGGCACAGGCCTCGCCGTCGATTCGGGGAGCTGACGGTGGCGCTCAAGGCGTCGCGGCGGGGCGCGGTGCCGCCCTTCATCGTGATGGATGTCCTCCGCGCGGCCAATGAGCGCGCCGCGTCCGGCGCCGACATCGTCCATCTCGAGCTCGGCCAGCCCTCGACCAGCGCGCCCCGCGGCGTGATCGCGGCGGCGCACCGGATGCTCGACGCCGATCCCCTCGGCTACACCGAGGCGCTCGGCATCGCGCCGCTCCGGGCGCGGATCGCCGCGCACTACGCGCGCGTGCACCGGTTCGATGTGCCGGCCGAGCGCATCGTCGTGACATTCGGCGCCTCGGGTGCGTTCATCCTCGCCTTCCTCGCCGCGTTCGACGCCGGCGACCGCGTCGCGCTCGCCGATCCCGGCTATCCCGCCTATCGCAACATCCTGATGGCGCTCGGCATCACGCCGGTGCCGATCGCGACCGGACCGGCGACGCGGTTCCAGCCGACTCCGGCGCTCCTCGACAATGTCGCCGATCTCGCAGGCCTCATCGTCGCGAGCCCGTCGAACCCGGCGGGCACGATGATCCACGCCGACGAGATGGCGGCGCTCGCGGCCTATTGCCGGCGGCGCGGCATCCGGCTCGTCTCGGACGAGATCTATCACGGCATCACCTACGGCATCGCTGGCGAGACGGCGCTCCGCCACGACGCCGACGCGATCGTCATCAACAGCTTCTCGAAATATTTCTCGATGACGGGCTGGCGCATCGGCTGGATGGTGGTGCCGGACGAGCTCCATCGCTCGGTCGAGTGCCTGGCGCAGAACATCGTCATCTCGGTGCCGACGCTGTCGCAACATGCGGCCGCCGCCGCCTTCGACTGCATCGACGAGCTCGAAGCCAATGTCGCCGCCTATGCCCGCAAGCGCGCGCTCATGCTCGACGGGCTGCCGGCCGCCGGCTTCGACCGGCTCGCGCCCGCCGAGGGCGCCTTCTACGTCTACGCCGACGTGTCGCACCGGACGAACGATTCGGAAGCGTTCTGCCGCGCCATGCTCGCCGAGGCCGGCGTCGCGAGCGCGCCCGGCACCGATTTCGGTACCGGCCGCGGCCGGCATTTCGTCCGCTTCTCCTTCGCCGGCGCCGAGGACCAGATCGTCGAGGGGCTCCGCCGCCTCAAAGCCTGGCGACGCTAGGCGCGCCCGGCACCCCTCATCGTCGGTTCCCGCGCGAAAGACCCCCGCGCGGCGCGCCTATTGCTGCATGAAGCGCGACCACCAGCCGCGGCGCTTCGGCCCGTCGCCGTCGGCCGATGGAGCCTCCGATCGCGACGGCACCTCGACGACGGTGACACCGGACGGCGGGGCGGGACGCGCCGGCGGTTCCGGCGCCGGCTCCGCCGCCTGCTGCGACGGGGCGGGTGGCGGCTCGGCGGGCGGCGTGTGGACCGCGGTCTCCCAGGTCCGTGTGCCGCCCGACGGCGTCTCGGCGACGGGCGCGTGCGGGAACGGCTCCGGCGCGCGCGTCGGCTGGGGCTCGTGCACCGCGGTTTCCCAGATCCGCGTGCCGCCGCTCGGGCTCGCCTCGACGGGTGCGTGCGGGAACGAGGCGGGCTGCTCGGCGTCCTCGGGGAAGGGCGCCGATCCGGCCTCGAGCGGTGCGCCATCCTCGCCCGGACGGCGACCGCGGCGGCGACCGCCACGGCGGCCGCGGCGGCGACGGCGACCGGCCTCGTCGTCGCGCTGATCGCCTGTGGGCGGCGCACCGTCGCCTTCGGCCGCCTCGGCGACCACCGGCTCGCGTTGCTCGTGTTGCTCACGCCGTTCACGGGGCTCGCGTTGCTCGCGGGGCTCGCGGCCTTCACGCTGGTCCCGAGCCTCGTGCTGCTCGCGCTGTTCACGAGGCTCGCGCTGTTCACGAGGCTCGCGTTGCTCGCGGGGCTCGCGGGATCCGTCGCCGTCGCTGCGACCGCGGCGGCGGCGCCGCCGGCGGCGGCCGCCGCGACGCTCCTCGTCCTCGCTCTGAGGCTGGGCGGCGCGCGGCGTCTCGCGCTCCTCGTCCTCGTCGTCGTCGGCTTCGGGCTCGGGCGCGCTGACGCGTGCCCCGCGCTCGGGCGCTCGCGCCTCGCGCTCGGGGCGTGCGGTCTCCGTCTCTCCCTCGGCCCGCGCGCGGGTGCGATCGATGCGGAACTCGGGCGGGATCAAGGCGTCGTCGGCGCGGATCGCGATGTGGAAGTCGTAGCGGCTCTCGATGTCGACCAGCATCGCGCGCTTGACGTTGAGGAGATAGAGCGCGACCGGTGCGGCGACCGAGACGACGACCTCGCTCGCGCGCTTGCGGATGCCCTCCTCCTCGAGGGCGCGGAGCACGCGCACGGCGCTGCTCTCGGTCGAGCGGATATAGCCCGACCCCTTGCAGTGCGGGCAGACCTCGGTCGAGCTCTCGAGCACGCTCGGTCTCAGCCGCTGGCGCGACAGCTCGAGGAGGCCGAACGAGGAGATGCGTCCGATCTGGATCCGCGCGCGGTCGTTCTTGACCGCATCCTTCATCCGCTTCTCGACGAGCCGCGTATTGCGGCTCTCGTCCATGTCGATGAAGTCGATGACGACGAGACCCGCGAGATCGCGGAGCCGCATCTGGCGGGCGATCTCGTCGGCCGCCTCGAGGTTCGTCTTGAGCGCCGTCTCCTCGATGTTGCGCTCGCGCGTCGAGCGACCGGAGTTGACGTCGACCGCGACCAGCGCCTCGGTCGCGTTGATGACGATATAGCCGCCGGAGCGGAGCTGCACGGTCGGGCTCAGGATCGCGTCGAGCTGCCCCTCGACCTGGAAGCGGTGGAACAGCGGCAGCTCGGGCTCGCGGTAGTTCTGCACCCGCTTCGCGTGGCTCGGCATCAGGAGCCGCATGAAGCTCTTGGCGTTCTGGTACGCCTCCGCGCCCTCGATCTGCACCTCCTCGATATCCTTGGTGTAGAGGTCGCGGATCGCGCGCTTGATGATGTCGCCCTCCTCGTAGACGAGGGCGGGCGCGGTCGATTCCAGGGTCAGCGCGCGGATATTGTCCCAGCTTCGCAGCAGGAACTCGTAGTCGCGCTTGATCTCGGTCCGGCTGCGCTCGAGGCCGGCGGTCCGCAGGATCACCGCCATGCCGTCGGGCACCTGCAATTCGCCGAGGATCGACTTAAGCTTGCGCCGCGCGGTCGCGTTGGTTATCTTGCGCGAGATGCCGCCACCGCGCGCGGTGTTCGGCATCAGGACGCAGTAGCGGCCGGCGAGCGACAGATAGGTGGTGAGCGCCGCACCCTTATTGCCGCGCTCCTCCTTGACGACCTGGACGAGGAGGATCTGGCGCCGCTTGATGACCTCCTGGATCTTGTAGTGGCGGAACGAGCGACGCTGCTGCGCGGGCCGCGCCGCGGCGGCACCGGCGCGCCCGGTCGGCGCGGCCTCGTCGTCGTCGTCCGATCCGTTCGCGCCCTCGCCCGAGGCCTCGGACGGCGGCGCGTCGACGCCCTGTCCGTTCGCATCATCCTCGTCCCGGCTCTCGCCAGTGCTCTCGCCGGCGCTCTCGGCCAGGTCGGCGCGCGGCCCGTCCTCGTCGCCTCCCTCGCCGCTCGCCTCGTCGCCGTCGTCCGCGCGCGTCTCCCCGCGCGACCGCTCGCCCGGCTCCGGCGCGTCGATGACCTCGCCGTCCATGTCGTCGACATGGGCGCGCGCCGCCTGCGAGCGCATCTCGATCGCGGCCTGCTCGGCCTTGAGCGCCTCGCGGTCCTCGAGCGGTATCTGGTAGTAGTCGGGATGGATCTCGTTGAACGCGAGGAAGCCGTGCCGGTTGCCGCCGTATTCGACGAAGGCGGCCTGGAGGGACGGTTCGACTCGGGTTACCTTGGCGAGATAGATGTTTCCCTTGATCTGCTTCTTGGTCGACGTCTCGACGTCGAATTCGTCAAGTCGGTTGCCACTGAGGACCACCACCCGGACTTCCTCGGGGTGGGTCCCATCGATCAGCATGCGTTTGGACATGGACTCCTGTGCTCCGGCGCAAGGCGATGCGGCCGGCGCGGGCGGCGGCCGGGGGCCTTGTGGGTTCGAGGCGAGGCCGGCGAGCGGGCGGCGCTTCCGTCATGGACTACGCCTGCCGGATCAGCCGGGACGCCAGCCTGGGCGGTACGTTCAATTCGTTGCCCTTGATGCGGTCCACGGCGCCGGCCTCGGTTTCAAAGGTTCGCGCGGGACGGGACGCGACGGGCGTGCGCTCGGTTCCATCGGCGACGACCCTCTTTGCGTCCATGCCACCCGCAGGGGCGGCAGCCTGTCCCGCGATTGCTCGCGCATTTTTAAGCATAGTGGGCGAGGATGCATTCCACAACCGGCCAATCGCCCGGCCCGACGGCGCGAACCGCCGAGGCGACCCCATTGAGGTGCCCCGGCGCGACGGCTATAGATTGTAGAGAGTGACAGGTGGACCACAAGATGAGCCGGAAATTTTGCCGGATCGGCCTCGCGGCCGCGATCCTCGCGCTGGCCGCCCAAGCCGGTCCGGTCGCCGCCGAGCCGGCCGCGACCGGCATGCGATTCGGCGAGCATCCGGGCAAGACGCGGTTCGTCCTCGACCTTTCCGAGCGGGTCGCCTTCGAGACCGTCAGCGAGACGGCGCCGGAGCGCATCGTGCTCCGTCTGCCGGCACTCTCCTGGTCGCTCGACGGCAAGCCGATCCCTGTCAGGGGGCTGGTGAAGTCGGTTCGTCAAGGGTCCGAGACGGGGCAGGGTGCCCGCGTCGTTCTCGAGCTCCGGCGTCCGGCCAAGGTCGCGAGCGCCTATTACATGGCGCCGGCGCCGGGGCTGCCCCATTTCCGGCTCGTCATCGACCTCGCCGAGACCGACGCCGCCTCGTTCGCGGCCGTCTCGCGGCCCGCCGGCCCGCCGGCCCGCGTCGCCGCGCTGC
>VGEU01000175.1 GCA_016869145.1 Alphaproteobacteria bacterium
CCGGGCGGGCCGCCGGGGTGGTGGCGGCGCTCGCCCAGGTCCGCGCCGCCCTCCTCGACATCCAGCGCCGCTTCGCCGCTGCCCCTCCCGGCGGGGCGCCGGGCGCCGTCCTCGACGGCCGCGACATCGGGACCGTCATCTGGCCGGCCGCCCGGTGCAAGATCTTCATCGAGGCGAGCCCCGCGGTGCGTGCCGCCCGGCGCGTGAAGGAGTTGCAGGATAAGGGCCTTCCGGCTATACCGGGGCACGTTCTGCAGGACATGTTGGAACGCGATCGGCGAGACCGCGGCCGGGCCGTGGCGCCGCTCGTGCCGGCATCCGACGCCTTCGTGCTCGACACGACCGCCCTCGATGCCGAGGCCGCCTTCGCCGCCGCCCTCGCCTACATCCTGTCCTGCGGCATCACCCCGCCGCCGTCCCGGCGCTGATCCGGGACGCGGTGGGTCGCGTGTGTCTCGAGGTGTTTTCTCGCGACATGTCATTGATCGACGTGTCTTTTCAGGACGCGTTCGCCTCTCGACACGGGTTGGACCGGCAGCCCGCCCCGCGTCTCCCACATCAACCCGAACCCCGGCATCCCACGCCGGGCGCTCGCCGAGGAGCTAGGAACGAAGGATGGCCAATCGACCCGCCCTGCACCGTGACGCGTCGGCAGACGAGAATTTCGCCGCGCTCCTCGACGAGACCTTCGCGACCGGAGGCCCGGTCGAGGGATCGGTCGTCAAGGGCACCGTGGTTGCGATCGAGAACGACACCGTCCTGATCGACGTCGGGTTGAAGGCCGAGGGCCGCATCGCGCTCAAGGAGTTCGCGGTGCCCGGCCAGGATCCCAAGGTGCAGCCGGGCGACCGGGTCGACGTCTATCTCGAGCGGATGGAGGACCGTCACGGCGAGGCGGTGCTGAGCCGCGAGCGCGCCCGCCGCGAGGAGGCGTGGACGATGCTCGAGAAGGCGTTCAAGGACACCCAGCGCGTCACCGGCACAATCTTCGGCCGCGTCAAGGGCGGCTTCACGGTCGATCTGTCGGGCGCGGTCGCGTTCCTGCCCGGGAGCCAGGTCGACATCCGGCCGGTGCGCGACATCGGCCCGTTGATGGGCTCGCCGCAGCCGTTCCAGATCCTCAAGATGGACCGCCGCCGCGGCAACATCGTCGTGTCGCGCCGCGCCGTGCTCGAGGAATCGCGCGCCGAGGCGCGCTCGGAGCTCCTCGCCAGCCTGCGCGAGGGTCAGATCCTTGAGGGCATCGTCAAGAACATCACCGACTACGGCGCCTTCGTCGATCTCGGCGGCGTCGACGGCCTCCTGCACGTCACCGACATCGCCTGGCGGCGCATCAACCATCCGTCCGAGGCGCTCAATATCGGCCAGTCGGTCAAGGTCCAGGTCATCCGCTACAACCCCGAGACGCAGCGCATCTCGCTCGGCATGAAGCAGCTCGAGGCCGATCCGTGGGACGGCGTCGAATCCAAATACCCGGTCAACACCAAGTTCCGCGGCCGCGTCTCCAACATCACCGACTACGGCGCCTTCGTCGAGCTCGAGCCCGGCGTCGAGGGCCTCGTCCACGTCTCCGAGATGAGCTGGACCAAGAAGAACTTCCATCCCGGCAAGATCGTCTCGACCAGCCAGGAGGTCGAGGTCATGGTGCTCGAGGTCGATCCGCAGAAGCGCCGCGTCTCGCTCGGCCTCAAGCAGGTCTCCGACAACCCGTGGGACTCGTTCGTCGAGAAGCACCCCTCGGGCACCGAGATCGAAGGCGAGATCAAGAACATCACCGAGTTCGGGCTGTTCATCGGGCTGACCGAGGACCTCGACGGCATGGTGCATTTGTCCGATATCGACTGGTCGAAGTCGGGCGAGGAGGCGATCAAGGCCTACAAGAAGGGCGATCGCGTCCGCGCCAAGGTGCTCGACGTCGATTCCGAGAAAGAGCGCATCTCGCTCGGCATCAAGCAGCTCTCCTCCGATCCGCTCGAGAGCGTCATGAAGACGCTCAAGAAGGGCGAGGTCGTCACCTGCACGGTCGCCTCGATCCAGGAGAACGGCATCGAGGTCACGGTCTCGGGCAGCGTCCACGGCTTCATCCGCCGCGCCGAGCTGTCGCGCGAGCGGAGCGAGCAGCGCCCCGACCGCTTCGCCGTCGGCGACCGGGTCGACGCCAAGATCATCAACGTCGACCCCAAGGACCGCAAGCTGTCGCTCTCGATCAAGGCGCACGAGGTCGAGGAGGAGAAACAGGCGATGGCCGAATACGGCTCGTCCGATTCGGGCGCCAGCCTGGGCGACATTCTCGGCGCCGCGCTCAACCGCGCCAACCGCGAGCGCGAGAACGACGACGGCAAGCGTTGAACCAGGGGCGGCGGATCTCCCGCGCGTCGCAAGAGGGGCGCCGGACCACCGGCGCGTCGCAACAGAGGCGCCGGATTTCCGGCGCGGGGTCGCATGGCCTTTGAGGCTGACGCCGTCGTCGATCGCCGGTTGCTGAAACGGCGCCTGTGGTGGTGGCGGGCGATCGCGCTCGTCGCGGTCGTCGTCCTCGGGCTCGTCGTCATCGACACCTGGTTCGGCATCGATCACGGCGACAGCGTCGCCCAGATCGACGTCGAGGGCGTGATCGTCGACGAGCCCAAGCGCGAGGCGCTGCTCGCGGCGATCGCCCGCGACGCCTCGGTCAAGGCGCTGATCGTCCGCATCGACAGCCCCGGCGGCACCATCGTCGGCGGCGAGGCGCTCTACCGCGCGCTGCGCGCGGTATCGGAGAGGAAGCCCGTCGTCGCCGCGATGGCGACCCTCGCGACCTCGGGCGGCTACATGGCGGCGCTCGCCGCCGACCGCATCGTCGCGCGCGAGGGCACCGTCACCGGCTCGATCGGCGTGATCCTGCAGACCACCGAGGTCTCCGAGCTCCTCAAGAGCATCGGCGTCACCACCGAGGCGATCAAGAGCGGACCGCTCAAGGCCGACCCATCGCCGTTCGCGCCGATGACGCCCGAAGCGCGCGAGGCGATGCGGACGATGGTCGCCGACATGTACGAGTTCTTCCTCGATCTCGTCGTCGAGCGGCGCAAGCTCGCGCGCGAGGACGCACGCGCGCTCGCCGATGGCCGCGTGTTCACCGGCCGGCGCGCGGTGCAGGCTGGCCTCGTCGACGCGCTCGGCGGAATCGACGAGGCGCGCGCCTGGCTCGAGGCCGAGCGGCAGGTGTCGAAGAAGCTGCCGCTGCGTAAGCTGAAGGCCCAGGATCCGGTCGACGAGCTGTTCGGCTCGGTCGCCGCACTCGCGCGAAAAGTGACGCTTTCTGAACGACTTACCCTTGACGAGTTGGTGTCGCTTTGGCACCCTGAGTTGCGCTGAGGGGGCCCGCGCACGCGGCCGCCATCGGGCGTTGCGACCATCCGACGTACCGGTCCGTTCGATCCGCGGATGCGTGCCACGACACGGGTGCCATGACGAAATCCGAGCTGATCCTGCACGTCGCCGAGCGCAATCCGCACCTCTATCATCGCGACGTGGAGCGGATCGTCACCACGATCTTCAAGGAGATCACGGGCGCGCTCGCGCGCGGCGACCGGGTCGAGCTGCGCGGCTTCGGCGCCTTCTCGGTCAAGGGCCGCGACGCGCGCGTCGGCCGCAACCCGCGCACCGGCGAGGCGGTCGAGGTGGCGGAGAAGTTCGCCCCCTTCTTCAAGGCGGGCAAGGAGCTGCGCGATCGGCTGAACCTGCCCGACGAGATGTGACGGGTGGCCGCGCCCGCCCCGCCGCGACGGCCCTGAAGTGAGACTGCTCGGCCGCATCGTCCTCTGGCCGATCATCGCCGTCGCGGTCGTGTTCGCCGTGGTCAACCGCGCACCGCTGGCGCTCAATCTGTGGCCGCTGCCCTTCACCATCACGCTCCCGGTCTTCGTCGCGCTCCTCTTCACGCTCGCCCTCGGAATCGTCATCGGTGGCGTCGCTGTGTGGACACGCGGCGCGCGCCGCCGCCGCGAGGCGCGGGCCGAGACACGGCGCATCGCCGCGCTCGAGGCTGCACTCGAGCGCGCCCAGCCGACGATGGAGGCGACGCGACCCGTGCTCGCGCCGCCGCGCGAGACTCGCGGCTTGGTGCCGGCGACCGCCGGCGGCGCGCCGCCGCGCTACCGCGCGATGCTCGACGACGAATGATCCGCGCCATCGACGCCGCCGCGGTCGAACGCGCGCTCGACTACCCGAGCCTGATCGCGCGGCTCCGCGTCGCGTTCCGCGACGGCTGCGCGGCGCCGCTCCGCCACCACCACGCGATCCCGACGCCTGACGGCGGCACCGGCGTCATGCTCCTCAAGCCGGCATGGCGGACGGGCGGGCGCATCGTCGTGAAGGTGATCAACATATTTCCCGAGAACGGCGCGCGCGGCCTGCCGTCGACGATCGGCACCGTCCTCGTGTTCGACGCGACGACGGGCATGCCGGTCGCGGTCGTCGACGGCACCGCGCTCACGGTCCGGCGCACCGCGGCCGCCTCGGCGCTCGCCGCCGACTATCTCGCGCGCGCCGACGCGGCGACGTTCCTGATGGTGGGAACCGGCCAGCTCGCGCCGGCGCTCGTCGCCGCGCATGCGAGCGTGCGTCGCTATCGCCGCGTCCTCGTCTGGGGCCGCGACGCGGCGAAGGCCGCAGCATTCGCGGCACGGCTCGACGCGGCGGGCGTCACGGCCGCGGCTGCGCCCGACCTCGAGGCCGCGGTGCGGAGCGCCGACACGATCTCGTGCGCGACGCTCGCCACCGAGCCGCTCGTCCGCGGCGTCTGGCTCCGCGCCGGCAGCCATCTCGATCTCGTCGGCAGCTTCACGCCCGCCATGCGCGAGGCCGACGACGCGGCGATGGCACGCGCGCGCATCCATGTCGACACGCGCGCCGGCGCGCTCGCCGAGACCGGCGATCTGATCGGGCCGATCGAGCGGGGCGTGATCGGCCGCGAGGCGATCGTCGCCGAGCTCGCCGAGCTCTGCGCCGGCACGGTCGCCGGGCGGCGCACGGCGGCGGAGATCACGGTCTTCAAATCGGTCGGCACCGCGCTCGAGGACTACGCCGCGGCCGAGCTCGTCAGCGAGCGCATCGGATGAGCGAACGCGACCCGATCCGGAGCCGCATCTTCTGCGCCGTCGACACGCCCGACCTCGACGAGGCGGTGCTGCTGGCCGATCTCCTCAAGGACGAGATCGGCGGCTTCAAGCTCGGCAAGGAGTTCTTCACCGCGCAAGGGCCGGCGGGCGTGCGCCGCATCGCCGCGATTGGCATGCCGGTGTTCCTCGACCTCAAGTTCCACGACATCCCGAACACGGTCACCGGCGCGGTGCGCGCGGCGGCGGCGCTCGGCGCC
>VGEU01000176.1 GCA_016869145.1 Alphaproteobacteria bacterium
CGCAGGCGGCGCGGCGGGCGGCGATGCCGCGGTTTGCGGGTGCGGCGCGATGGTCCGCTCGAGCGGTCGCTCGCTCGCGACCGGTTTCGCCAGCGCGAGCTCCGCGACGGGTCCGCGCGGGACGGCGGGCGGCGGTTCCGCGATCGCGAGCCAGACGAGACCGCCGCCGACCAGCGCGACGAACAGCACGAGAAGAAAGAGCGGCGTTCGCACGCCGCTCCGTCCTCGTCGTTCGCCCGTCTCCCGCGCCATGCGCGCTGCGAACCGCGACCGGGGTCGCGTCAGTTGAAGCGCGGGTTGTAGAGTGCGAGCCCGCGCAGGAAGTCGATCGCGCGGATCAGCTGGTAGTCCACGGGCGGCTTCTGGTCGCCCTCGGCCTTCTTCTCCTCAGGCTGATTAGGATCGGAACGCTCCGGAGCCGGCCGCCGCTCATCGGGCCGGTTCGGGTTCTGCAGCGCGCCGCGCAGGTTCTCCTCGCGCCGGCGTTGCGCCTCCGACACCGCCTCGACGCGGAGCTGCTCGACCTCGATATCGGGCTCGATGCCCTTGGCCTGGATGGAGCGGCCCGACGGCGTGTAGTAGTGCGCGGTCGTGAGCCGGATCGCGCCGTGCTGGCCGAGCGGGATGATCGTCTGCACCGAGCCCTTGCCGAACGAGCGCGTGCCCATGACGATCCCGCGGCGGTGGTCCTGGAGGGCGCCCGCGACGATCTCGGACGCCGAGGCGGAGCCGCCATTGATGAGGACGACGACCGGTGTCTTCTCCGCGCTCTCGCCGCTCTTGGCGTTGAAGCGCTGCGCGTCCTCCGCCCGGCGCGAGCGGGTCGAAACGATCTCGCCCTTGTCGAGGAACATGTCGGAGACCTTGACCGCCTGGTCGAGGAGGCCACCCGGATTGTTGCGGAGATCGAGGACGATGCCCTTGAGCTTGCCCTCGCCAGCGTCGCGCTGGAGCTTCTTGTAGGCGGCATCGAGATTCTGAACCGTCTGCTCGCTGAAGCTCGTGATGCGGAGATAGCCGACGTCGCCCTCGAGGCGCGAGCGAACTGACTGGATCTTGATCACCGCGCGCGTCAGCGTGACGTCGAACGGATCGCGGCCCTGGCGGCGGACGGTGAGAACGATGTCGGAATTGACCCGCCCGCGCATCTTCTCGACCGCCTCGGACAGCGTCAGGCCCTGCACCGATTCCTTGTCGAGATGGGTGATCAGGTCGCCCGGCTGCAGCCCGGCACGGTAGGCCGGCGTGTCGTCGATCGGCGAGACGACCTTGACGTAGCCGCTCTCCATCGTGACCTCGATGCCGAGCCCGCCGAACTCGCCGCGGGTCTGCACCTGCATGTCCTTGTAGTTCTTCGGGTTGAGGTAGCTCGAGTGCGGATCGAGCGCACCCAGCATGCCGTTGATCGCCGACTCGACCAGCTTCTCGTCGGTAACGGCCTCGACATAGTCGGCCCGTACCCGTTCGAACACGTCGCCGAACAGGTTGAGCTGGCGGTAGGTCTCCGAGGAGTTCGTCTGCGCCGTCGCCACGATCGGCGACAGGGCGAGTGCGACGGCCGTCATGGCCGCCCAAGTCAGCTTTCGCATCATCCGCTTACCTTGCTGTTGGACGCCGTCAGCCACGGCATGGGGTTGACCGGCCGCCCGTGGCGGCGCAGCTCGATGTAGAGACTGGGACGGTCGTCGGCGGCGCCGTTCATCGCGCCGACCGGCTCGCCGGCGAGCACTCTGGTGCCGATGGCCGCGTCGATCCGGGACAGTCCCGTCATCAGGCTATGATATCCATCGTGGTGTTTGATGATCAAGAGTTGGCTATAGCCGCGGAAGTGGCCGGCGAACACGATTTCGCCAGCACGGATCGCGACCACGGGCGCGGCCGGCGATGTCTCGATGGTCAGGCCGCGCGTGCGTTGCCCGTTCGGCTCCGCGGCGCCGAAAGCCCGGATCACCCGCCCGCTCGCCGGGATCATCGGGCGGACGGCGCTCGCCGCGCCATTGGTCTCGGGCCCGGGCAGGTTGTCCGGGTCGCTCTCGCTCTCGCGCGTCGCCGTCTCGGCGCCGGTCGGGCCGGCGACCAGGCCGATGCGGAGGAGGAGATCGCGCACGTCCTTGGCCTCGGCGGCGAGCGAGGCGAGGCGCTCGGCCTGCTCTGCGGTCGCGCCGGTGCGGCTCCGTTGCAGAGTCGCCTTCTGGTCGACGAGCGTCGCGAGCCGCTCGCGCGCCTCCTTGAGGCCGGCCGTCGCGCGATCATGCGCCGCCATCTCGACGTCGATCGCCCCGCGCAGACGCGCGAGCTCGGCGAGCTCGGCGCGGAGCTGCGCCGCCTCCTCCTCGATGCGCCCGAGCGCGGCTCGGAGCAGTATCCCGCCGCGCACCGCCTCGACCGGGCTTTGCGGCGACAAGAGGAGGACGCCCTGCGGCGTGCGGGCGACGCGATAGAGACCGATCATCGTTTCGGCGTGCTGCTCGCGACGGGCCTCGAGCGCGGCGCGGCTCTTCGCTTCCTGCTCGCGGAGCTGAGCGATCCGCCCCTTCAGGGTCTCGATCGAGGCCTCGATCTCCTGCAGCCGGCTCACGACGACGACCGATTCGCGCCCGAGCCGGTCGATCTCCGCGACCACCGCGCGCGTCTCGTTGCGCACGGATTGCGCCGCGCCCGGCTCGGCTAGCGCGGTCGTTGCGACCAGGAGCGCGACGACGAGGGCTGGCCGCAGCCGGCCGCGATCAGGCCACCCGATGCGCACGGGCGGCCGGTCGAGAGGGTGCGGCCGCGAGCAGCGAACGTCCCGTCATCTCTTGAGGTTGCGGAAGGCCGAGCAGCGCGAGCACCGTCGGCGCGACGTCGGCGAGGCGGCCGTCCGCGATCGCGGCGGCTTCGGGACCGTTGACCAGGATCAACACCACCGGGTTGAGCGTGTGCGCGGTATGGGGCTCGCCCGTCTCCTCGTCGCGCATGGTCTCGCAATTGCCGTGGTCGGCGGTCACCAGGAGGGCGCCGCCCGCCTTCTCGACGGCGGCGACCAGCCGGCCGAGGCATTGGTCGACCGTTTCGACCGCGCTGATCGCGACGCCGAGGATGCCGGTGTGGCCGACCATGTCGGGGTTGGCGTAGTTGACCAGGATGAAGCCGTAGCGGCCGCTCTCGATCGCGGCGACCAGGCGGTCGGTGACGGCGACGGCCGACATCTCGGGCGCGAGATCGTAGGTCGCGACCTTGGGCGAGGGGATGAGCTCGCGCTCCTCGCCGGGGAACGGTGTCTCGACGCCGCCGTTGAAGAAATACGTGACGTGCGGATATTTCTCGGTCTCGGCGATGCGGAACTGCGCGAGACCGGCCGCGGCGATGACCTCGCCGAGGATGTGCTCGACCGGGACGGGCTCGAACATCGCCGCCATCAGCGGCGCGAGCGTGTCGGAGTAGCGGACCATGCCGAGGGCGGCCGCGACGCGGACCACGCGCTTTCGCGCGAAGCCGGCGAAGGCGGGATCGAGGAGCGCGCCGAGGATCTGGCGTGCGCGGTCGGCGCGGAAATTGGCGAACAAGACGCCGTCGCCGTCGGTCATGCCGCGCCAGTCGCCGATCGCGGTCGGCAGCACGAACTCGTCGGTGATCGCGCCGGCATAGCTCGCCTCGATAGAGCCGCTCGCCGTCGCGGCGTGCGCGCCGTGGCCGTCGACCAGGAGGTCATAGGCCTTCTCGCTGCGCTCCCAGCGCTTGTCGCGATCCATCGCGTAATAGCGGCCGGAGATGGTTGCGATGCGGACGCGCGCGAGCCCGCCGATCGCGGTCGCGAAGTCCTCGATGCAGGCGCGCGCGCTTTGCGGCGGCATGTCGCGGCCGTCGAGGAAGCCGTGCACCGCGACCGGCACGCCCGCCGCATCGAGGATGCGGGCGAGCGCCGCGATGTGGTCCTGGTGCGCGTGGACGCCGCCCGGCGACAGGAGGCCCATCAGGTGGCAGGTGCCGCCCGAGGCCCGGAGCCGGGCGATGAAATCGATGAGCCGAGAGTTGGTCGCGAGGCTGCCGTCCTCGATCGCGGCATCGATGCGGCGAATTTCCTGGTTGACGATGCGGCCGGCGCCGAGATTGAGGTGGCCGACCTCGGAATTGCCCATCTGGCCGCGGGGGAGGCCGACATCGATGCCCGAGGTGACCAGGAAGCCGCGCGGGCGGTCGCGCATCAGCGCGTCATAGACCGGCGTCCGCGCCAGCGCGACGGCGTTCTCTGTCGGGTCCTCGCGAAAGCCCCAGCCGTCGAGCACGCAGAGGACGACGGGGCGTTTACCGGGCTGCATCGTCATGCCTTTCGCTGACCGGGCGTCTTATACGGCAATTCTTTACATTTGGGTAACGATGACCCGCGCCAAGGGGGCAGCGGGCGGCCCTAGCCGCGGTGATAGGGGTGGCCCGAGAGGATGGCATGGGCGCGAAAAAGCTGCTCGGCGAGAAGCCCGCGGACCAGGAGATGCGGCCAGGTCATCGGCCCGAGCGACAGGATCAGGGCCGCGGCGCCGGTGACCCGAGGGTCGAGGCCGTCGGCACCGCCGATCGCGAACGCGAGATGGGCCGCGCCCGCATCGCGCCAGGACGCGATCCGGGCCGCGAAGGCCTCGCTCGTCAGCATCCGTCCGCCCGCATCGAGCGCGACCAGCGTCGCCTCCGCCGGTCGCGCGGCGAGGAGGAGGTCCCCCTCGCGGCGCTTGCGGTCGGACGCCGGGAGCGGCCGGCGCTCCTCGACCTCGCGGACCGTGACCGGCCAGTCGAACCGGTGTGCGTAATGGTCGAACAGCGCGCGCTCGGGACCGGAACGGAGGCGCCCGACGGCGAGGATCGTGACCCGCATGGCGGGGCCCCGCTCAGCCGCGCGAGGCGGTCGACCGGTCGCCCTCGGGGATGTCCGCCTGCCACATCTTCTCGAGGTTGTAGAAGGTGCGCACCTCGGGTCGGAACAGATGGATCACGACGTCGATGGCATCGATCAGGACCCAGTCGCCCTGGGCGAGACCCTCGGGCCGAATGCCGCCGAGCCCGGCGTCCTTGAGGCCGCGGACCAGGCGCTCGGCGGTCGCCGTGACCTGCCGCGACGACCGACCGGAGGCGATGACGAGGTAGTCCGCGATGGCCGATTTGCCGGCGAGCGGCACGGTGACGATGTCCTCGGCCTTGTTGTCCTCGAGGACGCGGCGGACGAGCTCGAGTAGGGCGGCGGGCGGCAACGGCTCGCGGCCGGGCTTCGCCGGCGCCGGCGCGCGCCGGCGATCTCCGGGTCGCGCCCGTCGCGCG
>VGEU01000177.1 GCA_016869145.1 Alphaproteobacteria bacterium
CCCTTCCCAAAGCAATGTGCGCGTCCGGCGCGTCGTCGAGACCGGCATCTACCGTCAGCGCAATCTGGTCGAGCGCTTCTTCAACAAACTGAAGCACTTCCGCCGTATCGCCACCCGTTTCGAAAAGCTGGCGCGCAATTATCTGGCCGCCGTCCTATTGGCCGCTACCCGCCTATGGACTCGTGCTTATGAGTCCACGACCTAGGCGCTAACTCTCGATCGTGGTAACCACCCGAGGGGCGGCCCAGAAGGGCCCACGCAGGCCATGCCGCGGGCAACACGCAGTCGCAACGTGATCGTCGACGGACGCCGCACCAGCGTTCGGCTCGAAGACGCGTTCTGGGCCGCGGCCGACGATCTGTGCCAGCGCGAGCGGCAGACCTTGAGCCAGCTCTGCACCGCGATCGAGACGGGCATGATGCCGGCCAATCTCACCGCTGCGGTCCGCCTCGCGATCATCGGCTACTACCGGGCGGCGGCGAGCGAAACGGGTCATGCCCGCGCCGGCCATGGCGGCGACCGGCGACCGTCACCGATGCCCGCTGATCGCGCGGCAGCCCGACGTGACAAACCCAACGGGTAGCCGCGGCGCGCGATCCTGATCGGATCGGCCGGTTCGGCCGTGAAATCCGGGGCGCGGGAGAAAGCAACGGCACATGACTTCGATCAATGTGCTGGATTTTTTATTTCATTAATCTTAAATTGACAGGTCAGGTATAGGCATTCCAGCGTAGATCGAACATATCGAAGAAAAAACATGATAATCGAACACCTCTGAATAGAAGGTTATGCGATGCGGGAAGCTCCAATTATGCGCAACGTCACGATTTCGGGCCGCCGCACCAGCATGAAGCTCGAGCCGGCGATGTGGCTCGCCTTGGCGGAGGTCTGCCACCGCGAGCGGCGATCGGTGCACGAGATCTGCACGGGAATCGCAAACCGGGGGTTGTCCGTCAATCTGACCGCCTCCGTCCGCGTGTATCTCATCGACTATTTCCGGGACGCAGCGACCGAGCATGGCCACGCGCGCGCCGACCACGGCGGCCGGCCCCCGACCGATCGGGACGCGACCGAACTGCCGACCGCGGCCTAGGCCGCGCCGACGATCATCCGCGCGGACGACACACCACCGCCGGATTCGCGCGCCACCGACCGCACCAGAAGCTTCGCGGGCACGACGATGCCGTCACGCGTGATCAGCCGGAACGTCCGGGTCTCGGGGCATCGGACCAGCGTCCGGCTCGAGAGCGAGATCTGGGAGGCGATCGAGGAGATCTGCCGGCGCGAGAACCTCACCATCCGCGCGCTCTTCTTCGACGTCGACGGAAAGCGTGGCGAGATGGGCCTCACCGCGGCACTCCGGGTCTTCGTTCTCGACTATTTCCGCGCCGCCGCGACCGAGCACGGCCATATCCGCGCCGGCCACGGCACCGGCGTGCTCGATCCCGGGGATGGGCCGACGGCCGAGCCGCAGCCCGGCGCGCCTCAGGGGCCGCGCGGACCGGTGAAGAAGTCCGGGTAGTCGGTCCGCACGACCTCGCCGTCGCTCGCCCAGGCATGGCAGGAGCCGATCGGCGGCGGTGCCGCATCGCTACGCGGTGTCGCTGGATCGCGCCGCGACCAGCGGACGCTGTGGAAGCAGACCGTCGCGATCGGGCCGAGCAGGTCGACGAGATGGGTGCAGCCCTTGACCCCGCCCAGCCGCTCGCGCACCACGCGACGCCAGCCGGGCCCGACGCGGGTGCCGACCAGCGACCGGAACGCGGGATTGATCGCCGGGCAGACCGCGAACGGACCGGCATCGGTCTTGGCCTCGACCGCGCGCACCGTCATCTCGGCGTCGACGGTGAGCCGGAGCCACATGTCGTGGATCGCCTCGCCGGCTGCGATCGTGCCGCGGAACTTGTTCGGGAAGTCGTAGGCCTTGGTGTCGGTGAGGTGCCCCTCGATGTCCCACAGGCCGTCGCCGCGGGCATAGCTCGTGCAGGTGATCGACCTCGTGTAGATCGGGGTCCGGTCGACGGCGGGCGTGAGCGGCATGGGCGGTGTCCTCGATCGGCGGCAATGACGGGTCAGGAGATTTGTCCGGCCGCCCCGACCGCGGCGGCGACGGTCGGCGGACGGACGCGCAACAACGTGATCTGGTTGCGCTGGCGGCGCAGCACCTCGAGACGGAAGCCGTGGAAGATGAAAGTCTGGTTGACCGTCGGGATGATCTTCGCGGCGTGGATGACGAGGCCCGCGATGGTCGCCGCGTGCGTCTCGGGCAGCGACCACTCGTAGAGCCGGTTGAGCTCGCGCACCGTCACCGTGCCCTCGACGATATAGCTCCCGTCGCGGAGCGCGCGCACGCCGGCCCGCACCACGTCGTGCTCGTCGGCGATCTCGCCCACGATCTCCTCGAGGATGTCCTCGAGCGTCACGACGCCGAGGAGCGAGCCGTACTCGTCGACCACGAGCGCGAAATGCTCGCGGCGCCTGCGGAAGGCGCGGAGCTGGCTCAACAGCGTCGTGCTCTCGGGGATGAACCACGGCTCGGCCGCCATCGACGCGATATCGACCGCCTCGGGGTGGTCGAGATTGGCCCACACCTGGCGCAGCACCGCCTTAGCGTGGAGCACGCCGACGATATTGTCGGGCTCGCCGCGCCACAGCGGGATGCGCGTATAGGGGCTCGCGACGATCTGCTCGACGATGGCGCGGACCGGCAGATCGGCATCGATCGCGACCAGGTCCTTGCGATGGTGCATGACCTGCGCGACCTCGACGCGGTCGAGCTCGAGGACGCTCCGGAGCATCGCGCGCTCGTCGCGGCGCTCGACGTCGGCGCCGCTGTGGAGCGCGATGATGTCGCGCAGTCCCTCGGGTCCGGGCGCCGCCTCGGCGCCGCGGCCGAACAGGCGGCGCATGCCGCGGCCGAGCGGCGCGAGGATGCGGGCGGGGTCGGCTGTCTTCATCGGTCGGTCAGGCGGCGAGGGCCTCGCGGAGGAGCGAATCGACCGCCTCGACCGCGACGTCCTGGGTGACGAACGCCTTGCCGATGCCGCGGGCGAGGATGAAGGTGAGGCGGCCGTCGCGGACCTTCTTGTCCTGGCGCATGTGGGCGAGGAGCGCGGCGACCGGCGCCCGCGCCGCGGCGCTCCGCGCGATGTCGACGGGAAGCTCGACGGCGGCGAGATGACGGTGGACGCGGCGCGCATCGGCGGACGGGCAGAGGCCGAGCCGGACCGAGAGATCGAAGGCGAGCGCCATGCCGAGCGCGACCGCCTCGCCGTGGAGGAGCGCGGCGCCGAAGCCGGTCTCGGCCTCGAGCGCGTGGCCGAAGGTGTGGCCGAGATTGAGGAGCGCACGCAGACCGCCCTCGCGCTCGTCGGCGCCGACGATGCGGGCCTTGGCCCGGCACGCCGTCGTCACCGCATGTGTGACCGCCGCGTCGTCGCCGGCGAGGATCTGCGCGCCGGTCGCCTCGCACCAGGCGAAGAAGGGCGCATCGTCGATCAGACCGTACTTCACCACTTCGGCATAGCCCGCCCGGAGCTCGCGCGGCGCGAGGCTCGCGAGGGTCGCGGTGTCGGCGAGGACGAGGCGGGGCTGGTAGAAGCTCCCCACCAGGTTCTTTCCGTGGCGGGTGTTGATGCCGGTCTTACCGCCGACGGCGCTGTCGACCTGGGCGAGGAGCGTGGTCGGGATCTGGATGAAGTCGATGCCGCGCAGCACGATGCTCGCGGCGAAGCCGGCGAGATCGCCGACGACGCCGCCGCCGAGCGCGACGAGGACCGTCCGCCGTTCCGGGCGCGCATCGAGGATCGCCTCAATCACGGTGCGGAGCCGCTCGAACTCCTTCGATTCCTCGCCCGCCGGCACGACCACGGCCACGGTCTCGATGCCGGCGGCGGCGAAGGAGGCGCGGACGGGGGCGAGATAGAGGGGCGCCACGGTCTCGTCGGTGACGACGATCGCCGGTCCGCGCGCGATGAACGGCCGGCAATGCGCGCCGGCGGCGGCGAGGAGCCCACGTCCGACGACGATGTCGTAGCTCCGCGGGCCGAGCTCGACCCGGAAGGTCGCGGGCGCGCTCATGACAGCGCACCCGTCGCGGCCGGGCGGGCCGCCGCGAGATGCGCGGTGAGCCCCGCGATCACGCGGCCGACGGTTGCCTCGGGCGGCTCGCGGTTGCCGTCGACCACCATGTCAGCGGTCGCGTAGTGGGGATCGCGCTCGGCCATCAGCCGCGACAGCACCGCGCGCGGGTCGCCCTTCTTGAGGAGCGGCCGGTTCTGCCGTCGCCCGACGCGGGCGACCAGGATGTCGAGCTCGACGCGGAGCCAGATCGAGATCGCGCGCTCCTTCACGAGGCGGCGGGTCTCGGCGTCCATGAACGCACCGCCGCCGGTCGCGACCACCTGCACCGGCCCGGACAGAAGACGCGCGATCACGCGGCGCTCGACGTCGCGGAACGCCGGCTCGCCGTAGATCGCGAAGATGTCCTCGACCGTGCAGCCGGCGGCCGCCTCGATCTCGATGTCGGAATCGACGAAGGGAAGATCGAGCCGCTCGGCGAGGCGCTGGCCGATGCAGGTCTTGCCGACGCCCATCAGGCCGATCAGGACGATCGGGCGTGGAACGACGAGTGCGGACGGCATGGTGGAATCCGGGTCGCGCGAATCGCCCGCTCGCGCGATCGTGCCTCGGTCGTTGAAAGCATGGTCACGGCTCGCTAGAATGCCGATCCGCCAAGGGTGGCGCCTTCCGGAGACTATAGGACGGATCGCCGACCGTGTCGCCCCCCGGGACCGATCCGCGGGTTGCCCCGCCGCCGGTTTCCCCCGACGACGACGCGACGGCGAGACCGCTTCACGCGCCGTGTCCGGTGCACGGTCCGGTCGCGCGCCGTGGCCGGCCGACGTCGCGCGGAGGTTTGGATAAGGCGCCAAGCGTGCGGTTAGATAAGACGCGCAGCGCGCGGGGATGTACCGCGCCGGGCGCGGCCGCGGCCTCGATCGGGAGCTCGCCATGGGAAGGTTAATGCTCGTGCTCGTCGCGGTCGTCGCGGTCCTCCTGATCGGCGGCGCGGCCGTGCTCGCGTTCTGGGACATCCCGCCGCCGTCGGCGCCCGTCGAGAAGGTGATCCCGAATGACCGCTTCGCCCGCTGACGCGGCTCGGCGCGCCGCCCCGCGCGGACTCGTCGGTCGCGGGCTCGTCGGCCGCGGGCTCGTCGTCCTTCTGCTCGGCGTGCTCGCACTAGGCCTCCTCGCACCGGCCGCGGCCGAGGCGCAGCCGGG
>VGEU01000178.1 GCA_016869145.1 Alphaproteobacteria bacterium
CGCGCCGCCTGCGCCGCGGCATCGGCGCTCGCGGCCGCGCGGTTCGCCGTCGCCGAGGCCTGGGACGCGTCGTTCTTCGCCTCCTGGGCGAGGCGCGCCGCCCGATCGAGAAGCGCACGGTCTTCCGCGCTGAGCGTCGTGCAGCCGGCGGCGAGCGCGAGCGGCAGCGCAAGGACAAGCAACATCCGCGAACGAGTCATTCTGGTCTCCTCGATAAAAGGGCTCACACGGGCGTGATCGGCGGGTACGCCCTACCTAACCCACGCCGGCACGGCGCACCACCCGATCCCTGCAATTAATTCGTGACAACAGATGGCCGAAACAAAGTATCGCACGGTTTGATCGAATCGCGCGCGATAATTCCGCGCGCGGTGCGGGCGCGGTCGATCAGCGCGAGGCGGGCAAGGCGGCGAGCGCGGCCTCGATCGCGGCCGCGTCGGGGAGCGTCTGCGCGCCTTCCTCGAGGCACGCGAGCGCGCCGGCGACCGATGCGCGCCGGAGCGCCTCGGCGAGCGGATGGCCGCGATCGAGCGCGGCCGCGAGGACGCCGGCGAACGCATCGCCCGCGCCGGTCGTGTCGACGGGCGTGATCGGAAGGCTGGGCACCCGCGTGATGCCGGCCGCCGTCACCGCACGCGCCCCCTCGCCGCCGAGCGTGACGACGACGGTCGGGCCGAAGGCGCGCGCCAAGGCCGTCGCCGCGCCCGTCGCATCGGCACCCCCGAGGCAAGCGGCCTCGGCGAGCATGACGGCCTCGATGCGGTTGACGAGGAGTAGATCGACGCCCGCGAGCAACGCCGCCGGAAGGGCGCGCGCCGGCGCGGCGCTCAGCACGACGCGGGTGCCGCGCGCCTTCGCGCGCGCGATCAGGCGCGCGGTCTCCTCGAGCGCGACCTCGAGCTGGAGGACGAGCGTGGTGCCGGGTCCGAGGACCGCGTCGGGAACCTGGTCGGCGCGCGCGGCGAGATTGGCCCCGCTCGCGACCGCGATCTGGTTCTCGCCCGCCGCATCGACGGTGATCGCCGCGCACGCGGTCGGTTGGGCGACGACGGCGATGCCCGTGAGGTCGACGCCCGCCGCGCGCAACCCACCGAGCGCAACCGTCGCGAAGCCGTCGTCCCCGACGGCGCCGTACATCTTGACCTCGGCCCCGGCGCGGCGGGCGGCGAGCGCCTGGTTCGCGCCCTTGCCGCCGGGCACCAGGCGATAGCCCGGCGCGAGCACGGTCTCGCCGGGCCGCGGCTGGGCGGCGACCCGGATCACGAGATCGACATTGATCGAGCCGAACACGACGATCACGGGCTGGCACCCTCTCGGTTCCGCGCTATTGTAGCCGGGTTGGGAGATGCACGCGGGAACGACATCGTATCGTTCCCCGAAGTCGGGTTGGAAACAGTGAGCACAGTGTCCAAGGGTCCGCGAACGGACCGGCGCTGGGGGCGCCCTTCGTTCGCCTTCGTGTTGGCAGCCGGCGTCGCGCTGGCAGGAACGTTCCTCGGCCTCGTCTATGTCGCGCCGGCCCCGGCCGCCGACAGGGCCGCCGCCGAGCTCGACGAGAAACGCCGCCAGCTGATGCGCCGGATCGAGACGAGCATCAGCGCGTCCGAGGATCTGACCGGCAAGGCGACGCTCGACCGGCGCGTCCTACTCGCGATGGCGAAGACGCCGCGCCACGAATTCGTGCCGCGCGAGCTCCTGCCGTTCGCCTACGAGGACCGGCCGCTCCCGGTCGGCTACGGCCAGACCGTGTCGCAGCCCTCGCTCATCGCGCTGATCGCCGACCTCGCCGAGATCAAGCCCGACGACCGCGTCCTCGTCATCGGCGCCGGGGCCGGCTACGAGGCGGCGCTCGTCTCCCAGCTCGCGCGCGAGGTGCGCCTCCTCGACATGCTCCCGATGACGCTCGAAGCGGCGCTGGAGCGACTGGGCCGGCTCGGCTACCGCAATGTCGAGGGCCGGCTCGGCGACGGCTATTTCGGCTGGCCCGAGCGTGGCGCCCAGTTCGACGCGATCATCGTGCGCTGGTCGGTCGACCACCTGCCGACCGCCCTCCTCCGCCAGCTCAAGCCGGGCGGCCGCCTGGTGGTGCCGATCGGACCGGCCAACGAGACCCAGGACCTGACCCGGATCGTCAAGACGCCGAGCGGCGACGTCCGCGAGTGGCGGGTGATGCCGGTCCGCTTCACGACGATGCCGGGCGGCGTTCGCATCTGAACCGTGCGGCGACGATCTCTTTCCCGCGAGCGACGGCCGGCGTCATCGTTAAGCCCGGGATCAATGTTAAGCCCGGCATCAACGTTAAGCCTTGGGTGATTGTTGGGGGCCAAAACGGATCGGTCCGGGCCCCGACCGGCCCTCCTTTGCGTGCGCGATAGGCTTTCCATGGCGAGAGACGATCCGTCGGCCATCAAGATCCAGCCGGTGATTCTGTCCGGCGGCTCGGGCACGCGGCTGTGGCCGTTGTCGCGCGAGGCCTATCCGAAGCAGCTTCTGCCCCTCACCTCGGAGGCGAGCCTCCTCCAGAACACCGTCCGGCGCATCGCCGATCCGGCCCAGTTCGCGCCGCCGCTGGTCGTCTGCAATCTCGAGCACCGGTTCATCATCGCCGAGCAGCTCCGCGCGATCGGCATCGCGCCGCGGCGGATCGTGCTCGAGCCGATCGGGCGCAACACCGCGCCCGCCGCGGCGATCGCCGCGCTCCTCGCCGCGCGCGACGACCCGAAGACGCTTCTTCTTCTCATGCCCTCCGACCACGCCATCGCCGATCCGGGCGCGTTCGCCCGCGCCGTCGCCACCGCCGCCGGCGCCGCGGCGGCCGGCGGGCTCGTCACCTTCGGTATCAAGCCGACCCGGCCCGAGACCGGCTACGGCTATCTCCGCCGCGGCGCGCCGCTCGCCGGTGTGCCCGGGTGCTTCGCGGTCGCGGCGTTCACCGAGAAGCCGGCCCAGGCGACCGCGGCCGAATATGTCGCGGGCGGTGCGCATGACTGGAACAGCGGCATGTTCCTCTACCGCGCCGATGCGTTCCTCGCCGAGCTCGCCCGCCTCGAGCCAGGGCTCCTCGCCGGCTGCCGCGCCGCGCTCGATGCGGCCGAGACCGATCTCGACTTTCTCCGGCTCGGGCGCGATGCGTTCGCGGCAGTGCCGTCGATCTCGATCGATTACGCGGTCATGGAGCGGACCGGCAATGCGGTCGTCGTTCCGGTCGACATGGGCTGGAACGATGTCGGGTCGTGGAGCGCGCTGTGGGACATCGCGGAACGCGACGCGGCGGGCAATGTCCTGATCGGCGACGTGCTCGCGCTCGATGCGCGCAACTCCTATGTGCGGAGCGAGGGCCGGCTGGTCGCCACCGTCGGCATCGACGACCTGATCATCGTCGCCGGCGCCGACGCCGTCCTGGTGCTGCCCCGATCGCGCGCCCAGGACGTCAAGGCGCTGGTCGACCGGCTCAAGGCCGAGCGGCGGAGCGAGGCCGTCCTCCATCCGGTCGTCTATCGGCCGTGGGGCTACTACCAGAGCGTCATAGAGGGCGAGCGGTTCCAGGTCAAGCGCATCACGGTCAATGTCGGCGCGCGGCTGTCGCTCCAGATGCACCATCACCGCGCCGAGCACTGGATCGTGGTCAACGGCACCGCGCGGGTCACGCGTGGCGAGGACACGTTCCTCCTCTACGAGAATGCCTCGACCTACATTCCGCCCAACACCCGCCATCGGCTCGAGAATCCGGGCAAGGTGCCGCTCAACCTGATCGAGGTGCAGTCCGGCAGCTATCTCGGCGAGGACGACATCGTGCGTTTCGAGGACTCCTACGGCCGCAATTGACGGCCGACACCGCCGCATCCCCCGCCGTCGTCCCGCGGCGGACGACGGCGCACCACCTCGCCCGCCCGCTTTTGGGTGAGAAACCGGCGCGGTTCTGTTGTCGATGGGGTTTACAGGATCGTGGGAATCGCTTGACCGTCTGTCGGAAATCTTTACACTCGTGAAACATCTGTGCGCCGACGACGGTTACAACCGTTTGAATCTTATCAGACTCGGCGGGTGGCACGACGCTTGCATCACTGGTGTCCGGGATTGTTTCAGGGACCTACCCGCCCCAAACATCCCAACCGTGGTGTCCCCCAAGACACCCGAGGGCCGCCCGAGCCCCCAACCACCCTCCAACCGGGCGACCCGACCAACGGCGGCCTTCGGGCCGCCGTTGCTGTTTGGGGGCCGGCGCTCTCATGTGTTGGTCCTAGCCGGCTATCGTGACGCGTGACGGGGGCGTCGGTCTGGAGTATCGACGCGCTCGGCCGGCAAGGCCTGCCGGCCTTGCCCGGCAGAAACCGCCGCGTTCCGCCCCGATCGTCCGCATGACCCAGCCGCCCGCGTCCCCATGACCGTCCAGCTCATCCGCGGCAGCCACGCGCTGGTCTCCTCCGGCCACCATGTGGCGAGCTTCGAGGCGGCCGCGGTCTTGCGCGACGGCGGCAACGTGGTCGATGCGGCGATCGCCGGCGCCGCCGTGCTCGCGGTCGTGCTCCCGTATGCGTGCGGCCTCGGCGGCGATCTCTTTCTTCTCCATCACGACGCGGCGACCGGGACGCTCCACGGCCTCAACGCGACCGGCGCCGCGCCACGGGCGGCGACCCCCGATCGCTTCGCCGCCGCGATGCCCGACGAAGGCGCGCTTTCGATCACCGTGCCGGCGATGGTCGCCGGCTGGGCGGCGGCGGCGGACCGTTTCGCCTCGCGCCCGCTCGGCGCGCTCCTGGCGCCGGCGGTTCGCCTCGCCGAGCACGGTTTTCCGGTTCACGCGGCCCTCAGTCGCAATGCGGCGACGAAGGCGGCCCTCCTCCGTCGTGACGAGGCGGCGTGTGCGCTTTTCCTTCCCGGCGATCGCCCGCCCGCCGAGGGCGCGCATTTCCGCCAGCCGGACGCGGCGGCGACGCTTGCGCGGATCGCGGCCGAGGGGCCCGACGGCTTCTATCGCGGCCCGGTCGCGGCGCGGATCGCGGCGGCGGTCGCGGCGGCCGGCGGGCTCCTCACCGCCGACGATCTCGCCACCGCGTCGGCGCAGTGGCAGACACCGATCCGGGCGCCGTTCGCCGGCTTCGACGTCGCGACCATGCCGCCCAATTCATGGGGCCTCACGCTCCTCCTCCAGCTCCTCGCGCTCGAGGCGGGCGGCATCGCGGCGACGCGGGGTGACGACGCCGCCTTCTTCCGGTCCGCGATCGCCGCGCGCCGGGCCGCCTACCGCGCGGCGCTTCCCA
>VGEU01000179.1 GCA_016869145.1 Alphaproteobacteria bacterium
CCCTTCCCAAAGCAATGTGCGCGTCCGGCGCGTCGTCGAGACCGGCATCTACCGTCAGCGCAATCTGGTCGAGCGCTTCTTCAACAAACTGAAGCACTTCCGCCGTATCGCCACCCGTTTCGAAAAGCTGGCGCGCAATTATCTGGCCGCCGTCCTATTGGCCGCTACCCGCCTATGGACTCGTGCTTATGAGTCCACGACCTAGGCGTTGCGGCCTCCGCGCGGGGCTGAGAAGATCGTGCCGAGACAGACGCGGCGGCGGAACCGGGGCGACGGGGTGGCGGCATGAGCAAGCCTGGCGACAAGGGGCGGGTCGAGGACCGGCGGCTCCTCACTGGCGGCGGCGACTACACCGACGACCGATCGGCGCCCGACGCGCTCTATGCCGTCTTCGTCCGCTCGGCGGTCGCCCATGCCCGGCTCCGCGCCGTCGACACCGCGGATGCGCGCGCCACCCAAGGCGTCCGGGCCGTCTTCACCGGCGCCGATCTCCGCATCTATGGCGGCCTCCCCTGCATGGGCTTCCAGCCCGGCGTCCTCGGCTCCGTCCCGGTGCCGACGCCGCGCCCCGGGCTCGCCGACGGCGTCGTCCGCCATGTCGGCGAGGCGATCGCGATGGTCGTCGCCGACACGCTCGATGCGGCGGAAGAAGCCGCCGAGGCCGTCGCGATCGACTACGATCCGCTGCCGGTCGTGATCGATGTGCGCGAGGCGGCGCGTGCGGGCGCACCGCTCCTCTTCGACGGGATCGCCGGCAATTGCGGGGCGACGCACGATGCGGGCGATGCGGCCGCCGTCGAGGCCGCGTTCGCGCGCGCGGCGCGGATCGTCCGCCTCGAGCGGCTCGTGAGCCGCATCGTACCGGCGCCGATGGAACCGCGCGGCGCGATCGCGCGCTATGACGGGGCGAGCCGGCAGTTCCATCTCCACACCGGCAGCCAGGGTGTGCGGATGCTGCACTGGATCCTCGCCGGCGACGTGATGCGGCTCGCCGACGGCGAGACGCTCCGCATCACGACGGGCGATGTCGGCGGCGGCTTCGGCGGGCGGGTCGATGTCTATCCCGAGGACGTCTGCATCCTCCACGCCGCGCGCGCGCTCGGGCGCGCAGTTCGCTGGCGCTCTACGCGGAGCGAGATCTTCCTGATCGACAACCACGCGCGCGATTCCTGGTACGAGTCCGCGCTCGCGCTCGATGCCGAGGCGCGCTTCATCGGGCTTCGCGTCACCGCGTTGCAGTCGATGGGGGCCTATCTCTCGGGCTACGGGCTCGCGGTGCCGCGGAGCTTCAAGGAGTGCATCTCCTCGCTCTATGCGATCCCGGCGATCCGCACCGAGGCGCGCTGCATTCTCACCAACACCGTGCCGACCGGCCCGTTCCGCGGCGCCGGCCGGCCCGAGGCCGCGCACGTGATCGAGAGCCTGGTCGACGCGGCGGCGGCGGCGACGGGCCTCGACCCGGTCGAGATCCGTCGGCGCAATCTCGTGCCGACGAACGCGTTCCCGTGGAAGACGCCGCAGGCCTACGCCTATGACTGCGGCGACTTCGCCGCGGTCTTCGCCAAGGCACTCGCGCTCACCGATCGCGACGGCTTCCCCGCCCGCCGCGCCGCGGCCGAGGCGAAAGGACGCGTGCGCGGCCTCGGCATCGCGTGCTTCATCGAGACCGCGGGCGGCGCGCCGTCCGAGGCCGCCCGCCTCGTCGCCGACGCCGACGGCACCGTCGCGATCCTGTCGCCGATGCAGACCAACGGCCAGGGCCACGCGACGATCTTCCCCGTGCTCGCCGCCGAGCGGCTCGGGCTGCCGGTCGAGAGCATCGTCTATCGCACCGGCGACAGCGACTTCGCCCCGGGCGGCCCGGGGAGCGGCTCCTACGGCTCGCGCTCGGCGAGCCATTTCGGCGCCGGGCTCGGCATCGCCGCCGATGCGCTGATCGAGAAGGGCCGCGCGCTCGCCGCGCGGATGTTCGCGGAGCCGCCCGAGACGATCACCTACCAGGGCGGCCGCTTCACCGCCTCGGGCGGCGCGTCGGGTCGGTCGCGATCGGCGGCGATCGGGGAGATCGCCGCGTGGGCGGCGACCGCGAGCGGCCTCCCCGAGGCGCTCGCCGGCGGGCTCGCGGCCGAGGGTCGCTTCGACGCGCCGCACCCGACCTTCCCCAATGGCTGCCACGTCTGCGAGATCGAGATCGACCCCGAGACGGGCGATACGACCGTGGTGTCCTATGTCGCGGTCGACGACATCGGGACGACCATCAACGCGACCATCGCGCATGGCCAGATGCATGGCGGCATCGCGCAAGGCATCGGCCAGGCGCTCGGCGAGACCGTCGTCTATGACGGCGACGGCCAGCTCTTGTCGGGTAGCTTCCTCGACTACACGATGCCGCGCGCCGACACGCTCCCGAACTTCGTCATCGCCGAGCACGCGGTGCCGACACAGCAGAACCCGCTCGGCGCCAAGGGGGTCGGCGAGGCGGGGACGACGGGCGGGCTGTCGGCGACGATGAGCGCGGTCGCCGACGCGCTCGCCTCGCGCGGGGTGGCCCCGATCGCGATGCCGGCGACACCGGCCCGGATCTGGGCGGCGCTGCAGGGCGGGCGGTAGCGGGCGCGGGTCGACCGGACGCGCGAGAAGTCTTGCATCTATAAATTGCATGATATATAATCTATCCGTTATATCACAGATGGATGATTTAAGATGCTCGCCGCCGATCTCGACGCGACCTTCGCCGCGCTGGCCGACCCGACACGGCGGGCGATCCTCGACCGGCTGGCGCGCGGCCCGGCGACCGTCGGCGAGCTCGCGCGGCCGTTCACGATGAGCCAGCCCGCGATCTCGCGCCATCTCAAGGTGCTGGAGGAGGCCGGCCTGATCGCGCGCGAACGCGATGCCCAGCGTCGCCCGTGCCGCCTCGAGCCGGCGCCGCTCGCCGAGATCGCGACCTGGCTCGACAGCTATCGCGAATTGTGGGAGGCGCGCCATCGCCGCCTCGATGCGCTCCTCGACGCGCTCCAGGCACCCGACCCGAAGGACGACCGCCGATGACCGGACCGGCGCGCACGATCGTCACCACCCCGTCCGACCGCACGGTCGCCATCAGCCGCGTCTTCGCCGCGCCGCGCCGCCTGGTGTTCGAGGCCCATATCCGGCCCGAGCTGGTGCTCCGCTGGATGTGGGGGCCGGACGGCTGGCCGCTCGTCGAATGCACGATCGATGCGCGTGTCGGCGGCCGCTTCCGCTATGTCTGGCGCCACGTCGAGAAGGGCGACATGGTCATGCGCGGCGGGTTCCGCGAGATCGTCGCGCCGGAGCGGATCGTCCACACCGAGCTGTTCGACGAGGACTGGACCGGCGGCGAGACGGTCGTGACGACGCTCTTCGAGGAGCGCGACGGCCGCACGAGCGTGACCGCGACCGTCCTCTACGCCTCGCGCGCGGCGCGCGACGGCGCGCTCAGGAGCGGGATGACCGACGGCTGGTCGCAGGCGCTCGACCGGCTCGAGGCGCTCCTGCCGGCGCTTGATCGAGGCTGAGCGCGATCCGCCTCGGCGCGATGAGGAGGTAGCTCCGCCGCACCAGGTTCTCGACCTCGCCCCAGTCGCGCACCACGTCGAGACGGATGCCGACCCAGCCTTTGCCGCCGAGATAAGGCGGCACGTAGAACCGCTCTGGCGCCGCCTCGATCAGGACGCCTTGCATGCCGGGCGCCGCCTTGATGCAGGCGACCGGCCGCCCGTCTTGGCGGCTGGCGGTCGCGAAGATTTTCTCCCGAATGCGAAACGTCGCCTCGCCCCAGGTCTCCTTCTCGACCGCCTCGGGGAGCGCGAGACAAAGGCGGCGGAGCCGGGTCGTCGGTGCAGTGCCCATCTAGAACTCCCGATCGAGATGGTGCCGGTGACGGAGCGTCCGCATCGTGATGGCGCGGCGAGTGTCGCGGCGCGCCACGCCGCTCGACCCGGCCGGGCCGCTCGGGGCAAGCGTCATGGGTTCGTGCTCCATCCGCATCTCGGAGCGCCCAGCCTACGACCGATCCCGATCGCGGTCCAATCGCCCGGCTTGCCGGCCGCGGGCATTGGAGTCATCGTCGGCGGGTCATAGCCGTCGGAGTGCGCCATGACCTACGACACGATCAGCGTCAAGCCGATGACGCCCCATATCGGCGGGCTCGTCTCGGGCATCGACCTGAACCGTCCGCTCGCGCCGGCCGTCGCGCGCGATCTGCATGCGGCGTTGATGGAGCACCAGGTCCTCTTCTTTCGCGACCAGAAGCTGACGCACGCGACGCAGAAGGTGTTTGGCGAGAATTTCGGCCGGCTCCACATCAGTGTCGGCGGAGACGGCACCAACTCGAAGCAGTTGAGCGACTATCCCGAGGTCCGCGCGCTCCACTTCGACAAGGACTCGAAGTCGGTCTCGGGCAACGAGATGTGGCACACCGACCAGTCCTGCCTCGAGGTACCGCCGATGGGCACCATCCTCTACATCCACACCGTGCCGCCCAAGGGCGGCGGCGACACGCTGTTCGCGAGCATGTATGCCGCCTATGACGCGCTGTCGCCGGCGATGAAGCGCTATCTCGAGGGCATGACGGCGCTCCACGACGGCGCCGGCGCGTTCGCCCGCACGGCGACCAACGCCCTGCCGATCACCGAGCAGCCGGTGATCGCGAAGCACCCGGTGACGGGACGGAAGCTCCTTTACGTCAACCCGACCTTCACCACGCGGCTCTGCGGCGTCGACCGCGACGAGAGCGAGGCGGTCCTCGGTTTTCTCTACCGCCACTGCGCCCTGCCCGACTTCCATGTTCGCTTCCGCTGGGAGCCGCATTCGATCGCGTTCTGGGACAATCGCTGCACGCACCATCTCGCGCTGTGGGACTACTACCCGCACACCCGGTCGGGCTTCCGTATCCAGATCACCGGCACCGACCGCGTCATCCCGGCGTAACGATCCCGGCGTAACGGCGGGCGGCGCCGGTGCGACGGGCAACGACACCGCGCTCGCGTCGCTTCGGGAGCGCGCGGCGCGGGCGTGTGTCAACGCCGGAGTAAAAATGCATCGTCTGGCCGGAGTAAAAATGCATCACGTGTAAGCGCCGGAGCAAAAATCCCTCACTGAAGCGGCCGGATTGTCCGGTTGCGCCGGAGTAAAAATCCGGCAGCAGATAGCTCTTTGCGGTTTTGGCAGAGGGCGGAGGGATGAAGGGCGTGGAAC
>VGEU01000180.1 GCA_016869145.1 Alphaproteobacteria bacterium
CGCCCGGCCGCCGGCCGAGATCTTCCGCCGTCGCCGCGAGCAGGTGCTGCTCGCCGGCCTCGTGCATCATCCCTTCCTTCTCGACGAATGCGCCGAGGATTTGGGAAGGGTTAATCTTTCCGACCCCAAGCTTGACAAGCTTCGGCAGGAACTCCTAAAGATCACCGCTCGCGAGGCCGGGCTTGACGTCGAAGGGCTCGCGCGCCACCTCATGGAACACGGCTTTGCGGATGTCCTGCAAGGTCTGCGCGGGCCCGAGATCGTCAGGGTCCATGGGCCGTTCACCCGGTCCGATGCGCCGGGAGAAGAGGCTCGTGCAGGGGTCCGTCAAGCGCTCGCCTTCCTGTTGGGCCGCTCGGTCGACGACGCGTCGGGCGACGCGGCTGCGGCCGGCGCCGGCGAACGGATGGATGGTCCGCTCTGACGACGCCGACACCACGCGCGTCCGCCCGCCCGCCGCGAGGGACGCACCGACACAGAGACAAGCTGCCGTCCCCACCCGTCTGCCGCCGCGGCGCGACGGGCGCGTGGTGGCGATCCGTTCCTGACATCAAACGATCGAGCCCGGAAAGAGAGCCTCATGGCGACGAAAGTTGCGAAGGGTGCCGAGACCACCGAGACCCGCGAGGGGACGACCGACGCGCCGCTGATCGATTCGGTCGGCGCCGCGGTCAAGAAGCTCGTGGTGCGCGGCAAGCAGCGGGGCTACGTCACCTATGACGAGCTCAACGCCGCGCTGCCGCCGGACGAGGTGTCCTCCGAGCAGATCGAGGACACGATGACGATGCTCTCCGAGCTCGGCATCAACGTCGTCGAGGGCGAGGAGAGCGAGGAGCCGCCGGCCGAGGAGGCCAAGGCCGAGGCGACGGTCGCCGCCGACTACGAGGAGGACGACGACCTCGGCCGCACCGACGACCCGGTGCGCATGTATCTCCGCGAGATGGGGAGCGTCGAGCTCCTGTCGCGCGAGGGCGAGATCGCGATCGCCAAGCGCATCGAGGCCGGCCGCGAGCGCATGATCGGCGCGATCTGCGAGAGCCCGCTGACGCTCAAGGCGATCCTGCGCTGGCGCGACGCGCTCGCCAACAACCAGATGCTGCTGCGCGAGATCATCGACCTCGAGGCGTCCTATGGCGAGGCGCCCTCGGACGCCTCGATGAAGGCGGCCGAGATGTCGGATGCGGCGGAGGCCGCCGAGCCCGAGGTCGAGGAGGCCGAGGATCTCGAGGACGGCGAGGAGGCGAATGTCTCGCTATCGGCGATGGAGGCGACGCTCCTGCCGCAGGTGATCGAGATCTTCGACCAGATCGCGGCGCTGCACGGCAAGCTGATGCGCGCCCAGGCGAAGAGCCAGGCGAGCGAGAAGGCGGGCGCCCAGGCGAGCAAGACCACCGAACGGCGCAACGACAAGCTCAAGGCCGAGCTGATCGAGCGCGTCAAGCAGGTGCGGCTCAACAACACCCGGATCGAGCAGCTCGTCCAGGAGCTCTACGGCTATAACCGCCAGCTGGTCGGCCAGGACGGCCGGATGCTGCGGCTCGCGCAGCGCTCGCGCATCAAGCGCGAGTCCTTCCTGCAGAACTATGTCGGCAGCGAGACCGATCCCAAGTGGACGCAGCGTGTCGGCCGGCTCACCGAGCGCGGCTGGAAGGATTTCACCACCCGCTACAAGAACGACATCAAGGTCATCCGCAAGGACATCGAGACGCTCTCGGAGAGGATCGGCATGCCGATCCCCGAGTTCCGCCGCCTGGTGTCCGAGGTGCAGAAGGGTGAGCGCGAGGCGAGCCGGGCGAAGAAGGAGATGGTCGAGGCCAATCTCCGCCTCGTCATCTCGATCGCCAAGAAGTACACCAATCGCGGGCTGCAATTCCTCGACCTGATCCAGGAAGGCAATATCGGCCTGATGAAGGCGGTCGACAAATTCGAGTACCGCCGCGGCTACAAGTTCTCGACCTACGCGACGTGGTGGATCCGCCAGGCGATCACCCGCTCGATCGCCGACCAGGCGCGCACCATCCGCATCCCGGTGCACATGATCGAAACGATCAACAAGCTGGTGCGCACCTCGCGCCAGATCCTGCACGAGATCGGCCGCGAGCCGACGCCTGAGGAGCTCGCCGAGCGGCTCGGCATGCCGCTCGAGAAGGTGCGCAAGGTTCTCAAGATCGCCAAGGAGCCGATCAGCCTCGAGACGCCGATCGGCGACGAGGAGGACAGCCATCTCGGCGACTTCATCGAGGACAAGAACGCGGTCCAGCCCTTGGACGCCGCGATCCGGGGCAATCTGCGCGAGACGACGACGCGCGTGCTCGCCTCGCTCACCCCGCGCGAGGAGCGCGTGCTGCGGATGCGCTTCGGCATCGGCATGAACACCGACCATACGCTCGAGGAGGTCGGCCAGCAGTTCTCGGTGACGCGCGAGCGCATACGCCAGATCGAGGCGAAGGCGCTCCGGAAGCTCAAGCACCCGAGCCGCTCGCGGCTCCTGCGGAGCTTCCTCGACACCTGAGCCGGACGGAGACGCGCGCGGCGCGCTGCCGCCGGTTCCATGTTATGTAACGGAGGGTCGTCGACCCGCCCTTCCCGTCCGAGACCGGTCCGTCCGGGCCCGGACGACCCCCGCGCCTTGGGGCCTGTAGCTCAACTGGTTAGAGCCGGCCGCTCATAACGGTCTGGTTGCAGGTTCGAGTCCTGCCGGGCCCACCAGCGCCCATTCCCGTCCCGCGCGGCGAAGAGATTGCGACGCGCCGCCGCCGCCCGTCTTGACACCGGCGCCGGCCGAGGCGGATGCTCGGGCGAGGCGGGGCCGACGGAGGATGCGATGCCCATCGTGCACCACAAGGACATACCGCTCGAGGATTTCTCCGGCGGCTCGACCTATCAGACGCTGGTCGGCGACAAGGCCGGCTCGACCCCGGTCCGGATCGGCATCCAGACCTCGCCCCCGGGCTACTCCGCGCGGCCGCATTCCCACCCCTACACCGAGATCCTGACCGTCCTCGAGGGCCGCGCCGAGGCCTGGATGGAGGGTGTCGCCGGCACCATCATCGCCGAGCCCGGCATGACGCTCGTCTTCCCGCCCAACCAGAAGCACGGCTTCACCGTGATCGGCGCCGGGCCGTTCCGCACCTATGGCGTCCACGCCTCGGCGCACCGCATCGTCGACTTTCACGACCAGCGATAGGCCGACGTCGACCGAAAGCCGGCGGCGCCACAGCCGCCGCCACGGCCCCCGCTCGCGGCCGATGACATGCACGTGAGACGAGCGTGAGGGGGGCCGATATCCCCCATTTGGGTGTAGACACGTCGCGACCGTGACGGAAGTGTGACGGCGAGACATTACGGTCCCCCACGCCCCATGCCTCGCGGATTTCCGACGCCGATACCACCCATTTCGGGCGCATTGATTTCGTCGGCCGGCCGGGGACGCTCGCGTCCCCGGCATTGACACAGGCCGTTCCGAGCATCGCCGACCGTCTGACGGGTCCGGGCTGGATCGCGCTCGCGGCGCTCGCCGCGATCGTCGCGGCGCTGCCGACCGCTCGCGCCGCCCAGGCCTGGCTCCCGGCGCCCATGCTCGCGCTGATGGCCGTCCTTCTCATCCGCGGGCCGCGCGAGATCTGGCGCTATGCCTTTCTCGGCCTCGCGGTGTTCCTGTCGCTCCGCTACGTGTTCTGGCGGACTGCGAACACGATCTCCTATCACGACGCGGCGAGCTTCGCGGCGGCGCTTCTACTCTACGCGGCCGAGCTCTACGCCGTCGCGCTCTATTTCCTGAGCGCCTTCGTCAACGCCCGACCGCTCCGTCGGCCCGTTGCGCCGCGCATCGCGCCGGCGGCGCTTCCGACCGTCGACATCCTGATCCCGACCTATGACGAGCCGATCGACATCCTCCGCGTCACGCTCGTCGCCGCCTGCCGCATCCGCTACCCGGGCGAGAAGCGCCGCGTCTATCTCCTCGACGACGGCGGCACCGACCAGAAGCGGACGCAGGCCGATCCGGTCGCGGCCGAGGCCGCGCGCTATCGCCAGCGCGCGCTGGTCGGGCTCTGCCGCGCGGTCGGCGCGCACTACCTGACGCGGCCCCGGAACGAGCACGCCAAGGCCGGCAATCTCAACGCCGCGCTGCCGCGCACGCGCGGTGATCTCGTCCTCGTCGTCGACGCCGACCACGTGCCGACACCCGACATCCTCGAGCGCTCGGTCGGCTATTTCGTCGAGGACCCCGATCTCGCTCTCGTCCAGACGCCGCATTTCTTCGTCGCTCCCGATCCGATCGAGAAGAATCTCGGCACGTTCCGCGCGATGCCGGGCGAGTACGAGATGTTCTATCGCGTCATCCAGCCCGGCCTCGACTTCTGGAACGCGAGCCTGTTCTGCGGCTCGGCCGCGATCCTCTCCCGTCGCCATCTCGCCCAGCTCGGCGGGTTCGCCGCCACGACCGTGACCGAGGACGCCGAGACATCGCTCGCCCTCCACGCGCGCGGGCTCAAGAGCCGCTACATCCCCGAGCCGATGGTCGCGGGCCTCGTCCCCGACACGTTCGAGGCGCTGGTGCGCCAGCGCACCCGCTGGGCGCAGGGCATGACGCAGCTCTTCATCCGCGACAATCCGCTTCTCAAGCGTGGCCTCAGCCTGCCGCAGCGGCTCTGCTATCTCGCCGGCATGCTGTTCTGGCAGTTCCCGTTCGCGCGGGTGGTGTTCCTGCTCGCGCCGCTCGCGTTCCTGCTGCTCGGGCTCCGCATCTACGACGCCAATCTGTGGGACGTCGCGGTCTACGCGCTGCCGCACCTCGTCGCCTCGGCGCTGGTGTCGCGGTTCCTGTTCGCCGGCGCGCGATGGCCGTTCGTCTCCTCGGTCTACGAGACCATGCTCGCGCTGTTCACCGGCCGCGCGCTCCTCAGCGTCTATCGCCGCCCGCTCGGACCGCGCTTCCGCGTGACGCCCAAGGGCCACACCACCGCGACCGCGTTCATCGCGCCGCTCGCGCGGCCGTTCTATGTTCTTCTCGCGCTCTATGCCCTCGCGGTGCCAGCCGCGATCTACCGCGCGCTCACCATGCCGGACGATCTCGATACCGTCTGCATCACCGCCGCCTGGGGCCTCTTCAACCTCGCGCTTCTCATCGTCGCGCTCGGCGCGCTCTACGAGCGCAAGCAGCGACGCGCGATGCCCCGCGTGCCGGCCGGGCTCGACGCGGCGCTCGTGGTCGGGCG
>VGEU01000181.1 GCA_016869145.1 Alphaproteobacteria bacterium
GCGCGGCGGCGGTCGAGTGCGGCGGCCTTCTCGGGATCGACCCACCAGGTGAAGAGGCCGGGTCCGTAGCCGGGCTGCTTCTCGGGCGTGCCGAACTTGTTCCAGTAGGCGACGCGGTCGGTCCGGATGTGCCACTGCGGGATCACGAAGTGGTTCCACAGGAGGACGCGGTCGAGCGCGCGCGAGGCGGCGATCAGGCGCGCGCGGTCGGGCGCGGCGATGATCGCCTCGATCAGCGCATCGATCGCCGGGTCCTTGATGCCGATGACGTTGCGACTGCCCTGGCGGTCGGCGGCCGCTGCGCTCCAGAAGTCGCGCTGCTCGTTGCCGGGCGAGATCGACTGCGCGAAGCTCGCGACGATCACGTCGAAGTCGAACTCGCGCACGCGGTTCTGATATTGCGCCGGATCGACGGTGCGGATGCGGCTCTGCACGCCGAGCCGACGGAGATTGTTGGTGAGCGGCGCCACGATGCGCTCGAACAGCGGGCTCACCAGCAGGAACTCGATCTCCAATGGGCGGCCGGTCCGCGTTTCGGTGAGCACGTTGTTCTTCACCTCCCATCCCGCCTGGCGCAGCAAGAGCTGCGCCTTGAGGAGGCTGTCGCGCATATTGCCGCTGCCGTCGGTCTTCGGCACCTCGAAGGCGGTGGTGAACACCGCGTCGGGGATCTTGCCGCGGAACGGCTCGAGGAGCGCGAGCTCGGCCGGCGAGGGAAGCCCGGTCGCGGCGAGCTCGGAGTTCGAGAAATAGCTCGTCGTCCGCTCATATTGGTCGAAGAACAGGTTCTTGTTCGACCACTCGAAATCGAGCGCGTAGGCGAGCGCCTCGCGCACGCGCCGGTCCTGGAACTTGTCGCGCCGGAGGTTGAAGGCGAAGGACTGCATGCCGGTCGGGCGCTGGTGGACGAAATCGCGCTTGATGACCTGGCCGTCGCGGAAGGCCGGGAAATCGTAGCCGGTGGCCCAGGTCTTGGCCGAATTCTCCAGCCGGTAGTCGTACTCGCCGGCCTTGAACGCCTCGAGCGCGACCGTGTCGTCGCGGTAGAAGTCGTAGCGGATGGTGTCGAAATTGTTCTGCCCGACATTGATCGGCAGGCGCGCGCCCCAGTAGTCGCGGACGCGCTCGTAGGTCACGTGGCGGCCCGGCTCGAAGGACGCGAGCCGGTAGGGGCCGCTCCCGAGCGGCGGCTCGAGCGTCGTCTTGTCGAACTCGCGCGCCGACCAGTAGGCCTTGGAGAGAATCGGGAGCTGGCCGGTGATCTGCGGCAGCTCGCGGTTGGGCGGCCCGGTGAATTCGAACTTGACGCGATGCGGCGTCTCGGCGACCGCGCGGACGATGTTGGCGTAGTAGAACCGGTAGTGCGGCGCGCCCTGCGCCTTCAGGGTCTCGAGGCTGTAGACGACGTCGGCCGCGGTGATCGGCGTGCCGTCGTGGAAGCGCGCCTCGGGCCGGAGGTTGTAGACGACGAAAGAGAGATCGTCCGGCACCTCAACCGATTTGGCGATCAGCCCGTACTCGGCCGACGGGTCGTCGAGGATCGATCCCATCAGCGATTCGAAGATGAGGCCGAGCCCGTCGGCGGCATCGCCCTTGATGATGAACGGGTTGAACGAATCGAAGCTGCCGATCGCGTGCAGGCGCACCGCTCCGCCCTTGGGCGCGTCGGGCCGCACATAGTCGACATGGCGGAAGTCGGGGCCGTATTTGAGCGCGCCGAGGAGGGTGAGCCCGTGGCTCACCGTGACCTTCGGCGCCGGGGATGCCGGCGCCTGCGCGGCGGCTTCTGGTGCCGCGATCGCGAGGACGACGGTCAGGACGGCCGCGAGACGTCGGATCATGGCGCCCTCACGTGCAAAGGTCGCGGCGCCGTCGCGCCGTCGCGACCGATATTGTGTGCCGCACCCCGGGCGATCAAGGCCGCGCTTCCCCTCGACCCATCAGGCCTCCGTGAGGACGGCGACCGCCGCCCCGAGCGCGGCCGGGTCGCCGGCGGCAATGACGCGGCCGTCGCTCGCGAGATCGAGCGCGCGCCCCGACCAGTCCGCCATCGCGCCGCCCGCGCCGGCGACGACCGGCACCAGCGCGCAGAAATCATGCGGCTTGAGGCCGGCCTCGACGACGAGGTCGAGGAAGCCGCTCGCGACCAGGCCATAGGCGTAGCAGTCGCCGCCATATTGGGTGAGCTTGCAGCGCCGCGCGAGCCGGGCGAAGGCGCGGCCCTCGGCCGCGTCGAAGAGATCGGGCGAGGTGGTGTTGATGATCGCGCGGTCGAGCCCGGGGCAGGGCCGGGTCGCGACGGGTGCGCCGTTGAAGCGCGTGCGCTCGCCCGCGACGCCGATCCATCGTTCTCGCGTCACCGGCTGGTCGATGATGCCGATCACCGGCACGCCGCGGCGGGTGAGCGCGATCAGCGTGCCGAACAAGGGCTTGCCGGTGATGAACGCCTTGGTGCCGTCGATCGGGTCGAACACCCAGACATACTCGGCCTCGGCGTGCACCCGGCCGAACTCCTCGCCGATGATGCCGTGGCCGGGAAAGGCCGCCTCGGTGAGCGCCCTGAGCGCGGTCTCGGCCTCGCGGTCGGCGACGGTGACGGGCGAGGCATCCGGCTTGTCATCGACCACGACGGGTGTGCGGAAATAGCGGCGGACGATCGCCCCGCTCGCGTCGGCGAGCCGGCCGGCGTGGGCGACGAAGGCGGCGAGGTCGGGAGAGGGCATAGACCACTGTCGCAAGAATCGTGCGGCGGGGGAAGCGTCGCGGGCGGCGCAACCCTCGCCCGGTTGGCGCGCGCGCGGCCCCGTGACACCATGGCGGCGAGACCCGGTCGCGCACCGGGTCCGATCCGGGGAGGAACCGCCATGAAGCACTCGACCGACCACCTGCTCGTGACCCATGTCGGCAGCCTGCCGCGGCCGCCCGGTCTCGTCGATGTCGTCGTCGCCCGCGAGAAGGGCCAGGCCTATGACAGCGCCGCCTACGAGGCGCTCCTCGCGCGCTCGGTCGCCGACGTCGTCGCGCGGCAGGCCGCGCTCGGCATCGACATCGTCGACGACGGCGAATACGGCAAGCCCGGCTTCATGACCTATGTCAACGAGCGGCTCGGCGGCTTCGCGCCGGCGTCTACGATGCGCGGCCTGCCGTGGGAGGGCTCGCGCGAATCGCTCGCATTCCCCGAGTTCTACACGCCGTCGTCGCGCCCGCAGGGCGGCGGCAAGGCGGCCGGCTATGTCCACCTCGAATGCGTCGGCCCGATCACCTATCAGGGCCACGCGCTCCTCGCCCGCGATCTCGCGAATTTCAGGAAGGCGCTCGCGGCGGTGCAGGTGACGGAGGCCTTCGTGCCGGCGATCTCGCCGGCCAATGTCGAGGACTGGCAGACCAACCGCTACTACAGGACCGACGAGGACTATCTCTACGCGATCGCCGAGGCGCTCCGCGTCGAGTATCTCGCGATCGTCGAGGCGGGCTTCCTGCTCCAGGTCGACGATCCGCTCCTCGCCACCTATTACTGCATGCACCCCGAGGCCGACCTCGCGGCCTGCCGCAAATGGGCCGACCAGCGCGTCGAGGCGCTCAACCACGCGCTCCGCGGCATCCCCGAGGATCGCATCCGCTATCACACCTGCTACTCGATCAACATGGGCCCGCGTGTCCACGACATGGAGCTCAAGGACATCGTCGACATCATCCTGAAGATCCGCGCTGGGTCCTATTCGTTCGAGGCCGGCAATCCGCGCCACGATCACGAATGGAAGGTGTGGAAGACGGTCAAGGTGCCGGCGGGGAAAATCCTGATCCCCGGCGTGATCTCGCATTCGACCATCCTGGTCGAGCATCCGGAGCTGATCGCCGACCGGCTCCTCCACTTCGCCGACGCGGTCGGGCGCGAGAACGTCATCGCCGGCGCCGATTGCGGCTTCGGCTCGTTCGCGACCTCGACGCCCGAGGTGATGCTGCCGATCGTGTGGGCCAAGTTCGCGGCCATGGTCGAAGGCGCGCGGATCGCCTCCAAGCAGCTCTGGGGCCGCGCGTGACGGGACGGCCTGGAGCATTGTCCGGCGAAGTGGAATCCGGTTCGCCGTAGAGAATGCGACCATCGAGGAATCCAGAGCGGCATCCGATCGCGCGCGATCGGATGCCGCTCTAGCGCGCGAAGCGGTAGCTGAACGCACCGAGCACGTAGTTGACCGTCAGCTGGTCGTCGGACAGCGGCAGGAGCGCGCTCCGGTAGAGGACGTCGAGACCCTGGCTGTTGGTGAACCGCCCGACATCGGCGATCGGCTTCTTGAGCTCGACCGCGACCCGGCAGAACGAGAGCCCGCGGTCGACCGCCGACGGCAGGACGTCGATCACCCGCTTGCCGACCGGGTCGAGCCCCAGCGCGAGGACGAAGTCGCGCCCGGCCTCGACGATCCGGTCGTCATATTCGTGTGCGCCGACCTCGATCAGGAACTGGTTGGCGGCCTCGCTGTCGGCGCGATCGCTGGCGAGGCTCGCCCGGCTCGGCAGCCGTTCGCCGCGGCGCGCGACGTCCCATTGCGCGAGCGCCCGACCGATGAGGCGTCTCTCCACCTCTGGTTGAGTAGGTGGGCGAAGTTTCGCGTCCGACCCGGCTTCCTGCCACATGACCGTCCAAGCCTCCTATGGGCTAGACGGGAGAGTCGCCGGTCTATGGTTAACGAAGGGTTTCCGGTGCGTTCTTTTTTTAACGCCCCGATTTAACACCCGGCTCTAACGCCCCGCCTTTTGGACCCCCATTTGCGCCGGGCGCGCTCAGGGTAGGGCCGCCGGGGTGTCGGCGAGCGAGCGCAGATAGAGGATCAGATCGGCGCGCTCCTCGGCCTTCTTGATGCCGGCGAAGGCCATCTTGGTGCCCGGGACATAGGCCTTGGGGTCGAGGATGAAGGCGTTGAGCTCCTCGAAGCCCCACTGGCCCGCCTTCTCCTTGAGATTTTTGGAGTAGGCGAAACCGTCCGTGTAGCCCTTCTTGGCATTGAGGACGCCCCACAGCGGCGGGCCGACCTTGGACTTGCCACCCTTCTCGAAGGCGTGGCAGGTGGCGCATTTCTTGGCCAACTTCTCGCCTTCGGCGAGGTTGGCGGCGGCGAGGAGGGGCGCGATCGGGGCCGGCGGGGCGGCGGGCTCCTTCGGGGC
>VGEU01000182.1 GCA_016869145.1 Alphaproteobacteria bacterium
CCGGCGGCGCGCGCGCGGGCGCGCTCCTCGGCCGGCGACTCCGCGGTGAGCGCGATGATCGGCGTGCGTGCGCCACCGCCCGCGGCCGCCTCGGCCTGACGGATCTGCCGCGCCGCCTCGGGCCCGTCCATGCCCGGCATCTGGCCGTCGAGGAGGATCAGATCAAATGTTCCGTTTCGCGCCTGCGTGACCGCTTCATGGCCGTCCTCGACGGCGTCGACGATGCAGCCGAACGCCGCGAGTTGGGTCGCGACGATGGCGCGGGTTGCCGGGTCGTCCAGGGCGATGAGGACGCGGCGCCCGGCGAAGGCGCCGGCGAGCGCGCCGAGGTCGCGCGAGACCGGTTCGGCCGCCGTCGCCGCCTCGGCCATCCCGCGGTCGAATGCGCGGTCGAACGCGGGGCCGAACGCGCGGTCGACCGCCGTGGCGCGGCCGGTGCGCATGCGGGCGACGAGGAGGAGGAGGAGCGTGACCAGCGCGGTGAGGACGAGGATCGGCGTGGCCTCCGTTCGCCACGCGCTCCGCCAATGCGCCGCATCGAGCGAGCCCCGGAGCACGAGGCCGAGCCGCTCGATCGGGATCGCCACCGTCCGATCCTCGACGCCGGGCGGATGTCCGGCAAAGAGCCGGCCGGCATCGTCGACCAGCCGCAGCCGGACCGCGTCGGTGTCGACGCCGGCGGCCGCGAGCAGCGCATCGATCCGCTCGGCCGAGACGCGCGCGGCGACGGTGCTGGCAAACGTGCCGTCGGGAGACTGGACATGCCGCGACAGCCAGATCCGGTCGCGCGCATCGGCGGCCTCGGGCGGCGCGGCGGAGACGACGAGGCCGCGCACGTCGTCGATAGGGCGCGTGACCAGCGCGGTGGCCAGCGCGGCGGTCAGCCGCGCGCCGGTCGCGACCACGGCAACGCCGGCCGGGTCGAGGACGGTGATCCCGTCATAAGGCACCGCCGGCGACCACGCGCGCGCGGGCAGAATGTCGTCGATCAGGAGGCCCGGCCCGAACCGCTCGACTGCGCCCTTGGTGTGGAGAAGGACGTCGTCGGTGTGGCGGATCGCGGCGTCGAGCTGCGCCATCGCGATCTCGGTGGTCGTGCGCAGGCGCTCGCCCGTCGCCTCGTCCTTGAGTGTCCGGGTGTGCGACAGATGCGCGCCGACCACCGCCCACAGGACGGCGAGGGCGAGCGCGACACGGGCAAAGACGAGACGCTCTCGGTTGAACATCGTGGGCGCGCCGCCCTTCCCTAGATGAAACGCGCCCGCCCGTCGGTGCGGTCGGCGTAGGACGGGTGCGCGTGGTTCATGACCGGATCACCTGGCAGGGACTTCGCGCGACTGTTTGCGCGCGCATGAGCCGAGGCGCGCGCGGGCGCGCGCGACACTATCCGGCGCGGACGACTAATGGCGTCTTAACGGCTGCGTCTAGAGCGCCTCGCCCCGCATCAGCCGCGGCAGCGCACCGACCGTCCCCATGGCGTGGCGCATGAAGGTGCGCTTCAGCGGCGGGACGGCATCGACGGCGGCGAGGCCGAGATCACGCGCCAGCCGGATCGGGCCGAGGTCGTTCGAGAACAGCCGGTTGAGCGTGTCGGTGACGGCGAGCATCAGCGTGTTGTCGAACCGACGGCGCACCTCGTAGCCGTCGAGCACGACCGTCGTCCCCGGGTCGAGGCCGAGCCGCATCGCATCGACCACGGTCTCGGCGAGGACGGCGGTGTCGCGGAGCCCGAGATTGAGGCCCTGGCCGGCGATCGGGTGGATCGCGTGCGCAGCATCGCCGGCGAGCGCGAGCCGCGGTGCGACATAGCGGTCGGCGAGGACGAGCGTCAGCGGATAGGCGAAGCGCGGACCGACGACGCGAAGGAGGCCGAGATGGTCGCCGAAGCGGCGCGCGAGCTCGGCGGCGAAGGACTCCGCATCGAGCGCGAGAAGCGCCGGCGCGAGATCGGCGCGCTCGGTCCACACCAAGGACGAGCGGTCGCCGGTCATCGGCAGGATCGCGAACGGCCCGGCCGGGAGAAAGCGCTCCTGCGCGATGCCGCGATGCGGACGCGCGTGGGCGACGGTGCAGACGATGCCGGTCTGGGCGTAGCGCGCGGTCAACGCGGCGATGCCGGCCGCGGCGCGGAGCGGAGAGTCCTTGCCGTCGGCGGCCACAAGGAGGCGCGCCCGGAGCCGCGTGCCGTCGTCGAGCCGGGCTGCGATCGTATCGGCCGCGCGCTCGAACCCGGTGATGGTGCGGCCGTCGAGGACGCGAAGGAGGGGTGTCTCGGCCGCCGCCGCCTGGAGCGCGCGGCGGATGGCGCGGTTCTCGACGATCCAGCCCATCGGCCCGGTGCCGTCGGCGGCGCCGTCATAGTGGAGATGGAGAAGAGAGGCGCCGTCGGAGACGCGGATCGCCCGGATCGGCTCCGCCTCGGCCGCGAGCCGCCGCCACAGATCGACCGCGGCGAGCACGCGCTGGCTGCCGGCCGCGATCGCCGAGACCCGGCCGTCGAAGCCGGCCGCGGTCTGCGCCGCGGCGGGCGCGCGGTCGACGACCGTTGCCGCCACCCCGGCGCGGCCCAGCGCGACGCCGAGGGTGAGCCCGACCAGCCCGCCGCCGGCGATGACGATCTCGGCATCCATGGCCCGCCCCGCTGCCATCCCGCCCCGTGGATATCCGGCCCCGTGGCCCCACTATCGAACGCGGCCCACCATGGCGGCCGGCCGGCGCGGCTGTCCAGCGGGCCGTTGCCTCTTTTTCGTGCAACACGGCGGCGCTGCGCAAGAGCTGGGCAGCGGCGCGCCGCCCTGGCCTGCGTCATGGCGCCGGCCGGCGATGGCGCCCGGCGGCGCAACGCCTTGAAGTGGCGCGGGAAGTGTCGCGGCAGAACCCGATCCCACGCGGCGCCACGGGGGCTGGCACGGGACTTGCGAACAGGGCTCGGTGGAGACCGCGCGAGCGCGTGCGGACCGGGACGGGTGACGTTGCCCCGCAGTTTTATCCAGCTGCGGCTGGAATCCGGAGTTCAGTTGAGCCCAATTGGGCGGCGTGAGCAACGGGTCGGGCTGCGGAGCCGGCAAGGAGCGTAGCAGACCGATCCCGTTGCGGGTTGAGTGTCTCGGCGTAGGCCGAGGGCGTCATCCAGCCGAGCCGCGAATGCGGCCGGTACGCGTTGTAGTCGAGGCGCCAAGCATCGAGGACCGCGCGGGTTCGTGCCATCGAACCCTTCCACCCCTCTACGCATTGAATCGCAAATCCTGCTATAGGATAGCGGCTTGCGTTCATGTCGCGGTGGAGGATCGGGGGGTGGCCGCGCCCACGAACGACCGTCTGGACCGGGTCGGCGATTATCCGTTCGACCGGCTGCGCGCCCTTCTGGGCCCACTCGCGCCGGCCTCGAACCGGACGCCGATCTCGCTCGCCCTCGGCGAGCCGCAGCACACCGCCCCCGACATCGTCCGCCGCGTCGTCGAGGAGACCGCGGCGCTGTGGGGCAAGTACCCGCCGATGCGCGGCACGCCCGAGTTCCGCGCCGCGGTCGCGGCCTGGCTCGCCCGCCGCTACGGCCTCCCCGCCGGCATGATCGACGGCGATCGCCACGTGATCCCGGTATCGGGGACGCGCGAGGGGCTCTTCCTCGTCGCCCTCGCCGCGGTGCCCGAGACCAAGGTCGGCGGCCGCCCGGTCGTCCTGATGCCGAACCCGTTCTACCAGGTCTATGTCGGCGCCGCCGTGCTCGCCGGCGCCGAGCCCTATCTGGTGCCGGCGACCCGCGAGACCGGCTTCCTCCCCGATTTCACCGCTGTGCCTTCCGACGTCCTCGAGCGCACCGCGTTCGCCTATCTCTGTTCGCCGGCCAACCCGCAAGGCGCCGTCGCCTCGCTCGCGACGCTGAAATCGGCGCTTGCGCTGGCGCGGCGCTACGGTTTTCTCCTCGTCGCCGACGAGTGCTACAGCGAGATCTGGATCGACGCGCCGCCGCACGGCGCGCTCGAGGCGGCCGCGGCGCTCGGCGGCGGCCTCGACAATCTCGCGGTGTTCCAGTCGCTCTCCAAGCGGTCGAGCGCGCCCGGCTTGCGCTCCGGCTTCGTCTGCGCCGAGGCGGCCTTTCTCGACAAGTTCACCCGGCTCCGCGACTATGGCGGCGTCGCGCCGCCTCTGCCGCTCCTCGCCGCGGCGACGGCGCTGTGGCAGGACGAGGCCCATGTCGAGGCGAGCCGCGCGCTCTACCGCGAGAAGTTCCGTCTCGCCGAGGCGGCGCTCGCCGGCCGGCTCGGCTATTACCGGCCGGGTGGCGGGTTCTATCTCTGGCTCGATGTCGGCGACGGCGAGGCGGCGGCGCGGAAGCTCTGGCGCGAGGCGGCGGTGCGCGTCCTTCCCGGCGCCTATCTCGCGCGCACCGACGCGCGCGGCCACAATCCGGGCGCGGCCTATATACGCTGCGCCCTCGTCCACGATCTCGACACGACGGCCGAGGTGCTCGGCCGCCTCGCGGCGACCCTCTGAGGCAGACGATGGCGAGCTTCTTCAGCGCCCAGTTCTCCGCCCTGCCGTGGGACCGGGTGTCGCTGTTCGTCCGCCGCCGGCTCGAGGAGATCGCCGGCCTCGTCGCGGTGGCGGCCGCCGCGCTACTCGTCCTCGCGCTCGCGAGCTGGCGCGCCGGTGATCCGTCGTGGAACACGGCCGCGGCGGGACCGGTCCACAACTGGCTCGGCCAGCCGGGGGCCAGCGCCGCCGACGTCCTGTTCCAGACCGTCGGCGTCGCTGCCTGGCTCGTCGTCGTCGCCGCACTCGCCTGGGGCTGGCGGCTCGTCTCCCATCGGGGCCTCGGACGGCTCTGGGTCCGGCTCGCGATGCTGGTCGCCGGCCTCGTGCTCGCGACGATCGCGGTCGCCGGGATCGGCTGGCCCGGCGCCTGGCCCTTCGCGACCGGCCCGGGCGGCGTCCTCGGCCAGCTTCTCCACGCCCGCGCCGCCGATCTCGTCACCGGCTGGGGCGGGGCGATCCTGGTCGATTGGCTGTGGCTCGCCGCCGCGATCCTCGCCGCGCTGTTCCTCCTCTACGCGATCGCGCTCGGCGCCGCCGAGTGGCGGGCGATGGGCCGTGCCGCC
>VGEU01000183.1 GCA_016869145.1 Alphaproteobacteria bacterium
CTCCTGCTTCTTGGCGACGGTCATGTAATACACCCCGGCAGCAGAACGCCGTAATCTGACGCCGTCGTCGTCTTGACGCTGGTACGCGGCAGATACGGATACGCCGCCAGGTCCAGCCGTGCCGGCCGCCGCTCGACGCGCGACAGCACGATCTGCTTCACCGCATCGAACCCGATGGCCCCCAGCCGGATCGCATCCCTGACGGCTCCGGCTGTTCCAGTCGGTCCCGTACCAGAGAGGACGCTGAAGGAAGCCTGGCTCGCTTTGGCCGGCGTGATGGCGCTCTTGGCGGTTCTCGTCGCGACGCCGGTCCCGCTCGAGACCCATGTGCAGTTCACCCGCGTGGCGAGCCCGCTCGAGATTCGGGAAGCGGTGACGCTTCTCCGTCGGTTGTACGAGTCCAAGGACGACATCAGCGTGCTCGACCCGGGCTCGGACGTGCGTCGTCCGATATCCTCGCTGGAGGCCTATGCCCGGGAGTTCCTGTGGGTCGGCCGCGCGGACATCGACAACGACGGCGTCGACGACCGGATATATGTCGTCGAGCAGACTGGCTGGTGTGGGTCAGCCGGCTGCACCACGTGGATCGTGGACGGACGGGTCGGTCCGGCACGGATCCACTGCGAGACCAGCGGGTACTCGCACTACTTCCGCGTCCTGCCGCGGGTCACCGTGCACGGGTTCAACGAGATGGAGTCGGCCGCTCGGATCCGCTGGTACGGGTCGGAGTGCCTTTCCGGAGAGCCCGAGCTCGAGCACGAATTGGGAGACCCGGATCCGATCCGCGAACCCTGGTGGCGAAGGCTGTATCGACATCGATGACCGGGCGGCAACGAACGATCCGCGGCACGACCTGGTTGCTCGTCACGACACGGCTTCGGCTGTTCCAGTCGGTCCCGTACCAGAGTGGACGATGAAGGAAGCCTGGCTCGCTTTGGCCGGCGTGATGGTGCTCCTGGCGGTTCTCGCCGCGACACCGGTCCCGCTCGAGACCCATGTGCAATTCACCCGCGTGGCGAGCCCGCTCGAGATCCGGGAAGCGGTGACGCTGCTCCGTACGCATTATAAGTCGGCGGACGACATCTTCGTGCTCGACCCGGGCTCGGACGTGCATCGTCCGATACCGTCGCTGGAGGCCTATGCCCGCGAGTTCCTGTGGGTCGGCCGCGCGGACGTCAACAACGACGGCGTCGACGACCGGATTTATGTCATCGAGGAGAGGGGCTGGTGTGGATCAGCCGGCTGCGACACGTGGATCGTGGACGGACGGTTCGGTCCGTCGCGCATCTACTGCGAGACCGGCGCGCACTCGCACTACTTCCGCATCCTGCCGCGCATCACCGTGCACGGGTTCAGCGAGATGGAATCGGCCGCTCGGATCCGCTGGTATGGGTCGAAGTGCTTTTCCGGGGAGCCCGAGCTCGAGCACGAATTGGGAGACCCGGATCCGATCCGCGAACCCTGGTGGCGAAGGCTCTTCTGAAACGACACCATGACCATGGTGCGGCCGGCGCGATACTGTTCTAGTAATGAGCCGACGGGACCGGCGGAAGGACAGGGACGATGACGGCGGCGAAGGACGGACGCACCGACTATGCGGGCTACGACCGCCCGCACCGCGACCTCCGCGAATGGCTGGAGCGCGCCGAGAAGCTCGGCGAGGTGCTGCGCGTCGAGGGCGTCGACTGGAACCTCGAGATGGGATCGGTCGCGGAGATGATCTACCACGCCCGTCCCGACAACCCGCCGGCGATCCTGTTCGAGAAGATCCCCGGCTACCCTGAAGGCTTCTGCGTGCTGTCGGGCGCCACCAACTCGGCACGCCGCCTCGCGCTGACGCTCGGGCTGCCGATGCCGAGGCACGGGCTCGATGTCGTGCGCGCCTATCGCGACCGGCTCAAGACCTTCGAGGAGATCCCGCCCCGCGTCGTCAACGGCGGCCCGGTGTTCGAGAACGTCGACCGCGACGCGGACGTCGATCTCCTCGCGCTGCCGGTGCCGTTCCTGCACGAGCTCGACGGCGGGCGCTATATCGGCACCGGTGATCTCGTCATCATGCGCGATCCCGACACCGGCTGGGTCAATCTCGGCACCTACCGCGCCATAGTGCACGACCGCAACACCGTCGGGGTCTGGATGTCGCCGGGCAAGCACGGCCGGCTCATCCGCGAGAAGTATTTCCGCGACGGCAAGCCCTGCCCGGTCGCGATCAGCGTCGGCCACGATCCGCTCCTCTTCCTGTCGGCGGGCAACGAGGTCGACTACGGCACCTCGGAGTACGCCCATGCCGGCGGGCATCGCGGCATCCCGTTCGAGGTCGTCCAGTCCGAGCTCCACGCGCTTCCCATCCCGGCGGCGGCCGAGATCGTCATCGAGGGCGAGATCGTGCCCGACGAGAAGCGGCCCGAGGGCCCGTTCGGCGAATGGACCGGCTACTACGCGAGCAAGGTGCGCGAGGACTTCGTGATGCGCGTCCGCCGCGTCTATCGCCGGAACGATCCGATCATGACCATGGCGCGCCCCGGGCGGCCGCCGTCGGACTATTCGTTCAGCAAGTGCGTCGTGAAGTCGGCGCTGATCTGGGACGATGTCGAGAAGGCGGGACTGCCGGGCGTCGCCGGGGTGTGGTGCCAGGAGCCGGGCGGCGGTCGCCTGTTCAATGTCATCGCGATCCGCCAGGCCTATGCCGGGCACGCCAAGCAGGCGCTCCTCCTCGCCGCCGGCAGCCACGCCGGCAACTATCTCGGCCGTTTCGTCGTCGTGGTCGACGACGACATCGATCCAACGAACCTCAACGATGTCGTGTGGGCGATGGCGACGCGCTGCGATCCGCAGCACGACATCGACATCATCCGCAATGCCTGGAGCGGGCCGCTCGATCCCAGGAAGCGCGCGGGCGACCACTTCAACTCGCGCGCGCTGGTCGACGCCTGCCGACCGTTCGACTGGAAGGATGAGTTCCCGCCCGTCGCCGAGGCGAGCCCCGAGGAGCGCCGCCGCACGCTCGACAAGTGGGGACACCTCCTGAAACGGCTCGGCTGATCCGGCGGCGCGACGACGATATCGGTTGCAACGGGAGGTCGACAGTGAGCATACCCACGATCAAGTCCGTCGGACTCGTCGGCCTCGGCAAGATGGGGCGACCGATGGCGCGCCATCTCCTGAGCCGCGGCTTCGCGGTGAGCGGTTGCGATGTCGCCGAGGACGCGCGCCGGCAGGCGGCGGCGCTCGGCGTCAAGACGCTGACTTCGCCCGCCGAGGTCGCCGCCGCGAGCGATCTCACCATCGTCGTCGTCGGCTTCGACAGCGAGGTGATGGAGGTCATCTTCGGCGACCGCGGCATCCTCAAGGGCGCGCATGCGGGCTCGGTCGTCGGCATCGCCTCGACCGTCGCGCCGCGCACGATGAAGAAGATCGCGGCCCGCGTCGCGCAGGCGAACGTCCACGTCCTCGACATCCCGCTCTGCCGTGGCGAATGGGCCGCGGACGAGGCCGATCTCCTGATCATGGGCGGCGGCGATGAAGCGGTGTTCGACGCCTGCCGGCCGGCGTTCCAGGCCTTCGCCAGTACGATCCACCATCTCGGTCCGCTCGGGTCGGGGGAGGTCGGAAAGATGGTGAACAACCTGATCCTGTGGGCCTGCATCTCGGCCAACTACGAGGGGCTCAAGCTCGCCGAGACGCTCGGCGTCGATCCGGCCCGGCTGCGGACCGCGCTGATCGATTCCTCGGCCAACAACTGGGCGCTCGTCACCGACGTCGTCAACAAGCCGATGCCGTGGGCGGAGAAGGACATGACGCTCGTCGCCGCCGAGGCCGACCACGCCCGCCTCAGCCTGCCGCTCTGCGGCGTCGTCAAGGAGGTGATCAAGGCGATCAAGGTCGAGCACGGCCAGCCGCTGCCGACGACGCCCGGCGACTGAGCGCGGTCCGCCCGGAGCGTGCGCCGATGAACATCGCGGATGCACTTCTGTCCAACGCGCGCCGCCGCCCCGATCATCCTGCGATCGTCGAGCCCAACCGTGTCACGACCCATGCCGAGCTCGGGCGGCTGATCGAAGGGATCGCCGCCGATCTCGACCGCCGCGGCGTCGCCGTCGGAGACCGCGTCGGCGTCGCGCTCCGCGATACGTGCATTCATCTCGCCGCGCTCTTCGCGATTGCCAGGATCGGTGCGGTGATCGTGCCGATGGATTGGCGCTGGTTGGCGGACGAGAAGATGCGCGTCGTCGGCTTCTTCGATCCGCGCGTGGTACTCGTCGAGGCGGACGAGCGCGGGATCGACGACGGCTTGCGGATCGTCGCGGACGCGCCGTGGCGTGACCGTGTCGCGCTCGGCGATGCGGCGGCGCCGCGCGGCGGCGGCGGGGCTGACACGCTCCTTCTGTCGCTTTCCTCCGGGACGACCGGGACGCCCAAGGGGCCGGTCGTCGACCACGACCGCATGCTGCACCGGTTCCTGATGTACTTCATCACGCTCGGCTTCGACGAGCGCGAGCGGTTCATGTGCGCGACGCCCCTCTATTTCGGTGGCAGCCGCGGCCACGCACGATGCACATGTACGAGCGACGGCAGCGAAGGAAGACCTTCAAAACATTCGCTCGATACGACAGAAGGAAGAGGCCAAGCGCAAGATACTCGTTCGCGATGCACCAGGCCCATTCAGGCCGGACCCACCGCAGTTTGGGAAGGCCGGCACGAGAGCCGAGAGGCAGGCCTATCTTAAGGAGGTCCGTCAATACATCATTCAACAGATAGCCGCGGAACGCGACCACAGAGAAAAACAGAAAGAGCACAGCGAGGATGTAGATTTGATGGATCGGAGCATCGCATCGTTCAAGTTCGACGAGCAGCGGTCCGAGTCGCGGGTCGAGGAACTGGAAGCCGACTACTGGCGACTGTACGAGAAGCTCGAAAAGTGTCGTGAACGGGTGCGCAGAGGTGAGGCCCCTTAATTCTTCGGCGCCTGGTGTGCGCCGAGCAGGAGATCGACCAAAGAGCCGGTTTGCAGCATCTCGCGTGCCCAGTGGATCTGGTCCGGGGACAGCGTGTGTTCGAGAGCCGCGACTTCCGCCGATGTGTCG
>VGEU01000184.1 GCA_016869145.1 Alphaproteobacteria bacterium
CGCCCGCGCCGCGGCGGCGACGACCGGCGGCCAGTCCTCGCGCCGGGCGCGGCGGATCGGGATCGGCCCGTCGGCGCCGTGGTCGGGGCCCTCGAACTCGGGGTCCCATTCGAGCCTGCGGTAGAACGGCAGGACATCGGCCCACGACCAGCCCTTGACGCCCATCGCCGTCCATTCGGCGTAGTCGTCGGGAAGCCCGCGGATCGCCATCATCGCGTTCACGCTGGAGCCGCCGCCGATCAGCTTCGCCCGCATATAAGGCTGGGTCGCCGCCTCGCCGTCGCGGAGCCGCGCGCTGAGATGCGGCCAGAACAGCGCGTCGTGATAGACCGCGCGATAATAGGAATCGCTCACCGCGAACGGCTCGGTCCCGGGCGCGAGATCGGGCCCCGCCTCGAGGACGAGGACCGACGTCGCGGGATCGGCGGAAAGCCGGTTGGCGAGGACCGAGCCCGCTGCGCCGCCGCCGACGATCAGGACATCGTGCATCGGGCTAGCGCGGCACCGGGCCCATCAGAGCGTCGGGCAGCCACGTCGCGATCTCCGGGAACACGCAGAGGATCAGGATCGCCACCACCATGCAGCCCATGAACGGCAGCGCGCCCTTGAGGATCGTCGGCAGCTTCACATCGGGCACGATGCCGTTGATGACGAAGAGGTTGAGCCCGACCGGCGGGGTGATCAGCCCGAGCTCCATGTTGATGGTGAGGATGACGCCGAACCACACCGGGTCGAAGCCCGCATTGGCGATGATCGGCGCGATGATCGGCGTCGTCATCAGGATGATCGCGGCCGGCGGCATAAAGCAGCCGGCGACGACGAGGAGAAGGTTGATCAGCGCCATCAGCACCCAGCGGTTGATCGAGGCCTCGGCGATGCCTTGCGCAATCGACTGGGTGACGTAGAGGCTCGACAGCATGTAGCCGTAGAGGATCGAGGTCGCGATGATGAGGACGATCATCCCCGATTCGCGCATGCCGTCGCGGAAGATCGGCCACAGCTGCCCGGGCCGCCACTGGCGATAGACGACCATCACGAGGACGATGCAGGCGAGCGCGCCGACGCCGGCCGCCTCCGACGGCGTCGCGACGCCGCCATAGAGCGAGTAGAGGACGGCCGCGATGACGAGGACGAACGGCACCACGCGCGGCAGCACCTCGAGCCGCGCCGCCCAGCTCACGCGCGCGCTCCGATCCTCGAGCGCCTCGCCGCGGCGCCAGGCAAGGAACAGCGCCCAGGCCATGAACAGCGCCGTCAGCATCAGGCCGGGCAGGATGCCGGCGAGGAACAGCCGCCCGATCGAGGTCTCGCTCGCGATGCCGTAGAGAATGAAGGTGATCGAGGGCGGGATCAGGATGCCGAGCGTGCCGCCGGCGGCGATCGAGCCGGTCGCGAGATCGGCCGAGTAGCCGCGCCGGCGCATCTCGGGGATGCCCATCTTGCCGATCGCGGCGCAGGTCGCGGGCGAGGAGCCGGTGAGCGCGGCAAACAGCGCGCAGGCGCCGAGATTGGCGATCACCATGCTGCCCGGCACGCGCGACAGCCAGCGGTGCATCGCCTCGTAGAGATCCGAGCCCGCGCGCGAGGCCGCGACCGCCGCGCCCATGATGATGAACATCGGGATCGAGACCAGCGTGAAGTCGTTGAGCCCGGCGAACAGCGTGTCGGCGAAGGCGTGGATCGCGCGCGCGCCGTCGGCCCAGAACAGGAAGCCCATCGCGACGAGGCCGAGGCCGAAGGCGATCGGGATTCCGGTCGCGAGCACGAGGAGCGTGACGACCGCGATGACGAGGCCGAGGACGAGCGGCGTCATGCGCCGTCCCGGGGCGGCAGCCCGAAGGGCCGCTCGCGCCCGGTCCACACCGCCCAGCCCTCGGCGATGCACTGGAGGAGGACGAGCGCCATCCCGACCGGGAGCGACGCGTAGGGAATCCAGAGCGGCGCCCGCCACATCGAGGCGGTGCGGAAATCGAACCGCCACGCCTCCCACCACCAGTCGAGGCTCGACCAGATGACGAGAAGGGCGAACACCGCCCCGCCGGCCGCGGCGAGGAGCGCGAGCACGCGCCGCGCGCCGTCGCCGACATGGAGCGGCACGAGATCGACGTTGACGTGCCCGCGCGTCAGGAGGACATAGGGCGCGCCGAGGAAGGTCGAGCCGATCAGCGCGAAGATCACGAACTCGGTCTGCCAGATCGACGACTGGCCGAGCACGAAGCGGACGAAGATCATGTGGCAGATGACGACGAGCGCGACCAGGATTAGCGCGATCCCGATCACGCCCGAGGCGCGCGATAGCGCCGCGACCGCGCGCGCGAACCGTTCCACGGACGGAGGCCGCCTCGCCTACTGGACGGCGAGCGCCTTGGCGATCAGGTCCTTGCCGCCCGGCACCTTGTCGGCGAAGGTCTTGTAGGACGTCGTCTCGGCGATCGCGCGCCACTTGGCGTGCTGGTCGGCGGTCATGGTCGCGACCTGGACGTTCGCCTTCCGGAACGCGGCGACCATGTCGTCGTCGAGCTTCGCCGATTCGGCGAAAAAATAATCCTCCGCCTTCTTCGATGCGGCGAGGATCGTCTTCTTCTGCGCGTCGTTGAGCTTGGCGAAGGCGGCCTTTGCCATCAGGAGCGGCTGGTACATGAACCAGAGCGCGTTGTCGCCGGGCGCGGTGACGCATTTGAGCTGCTCGTAGAGTCGGAACGAGACGAAGCTCCCCGTCGAGGTGTCGGTCGCGTTGGCGACGCCGGTCTGGAGCGCGTTATAGACCTCGTTCGACGGGATCGAGACGATCGACGCGCCGGCGCCGACCCACATCTCGGAGAACGTAGCCCCGGCCGAGCGCGCCTTGAGGCCCTTGGCGTCGGCGGGCTCGAGGATGCACTTGTCCTTGGCGCCGAACGCGCCGGCGAGCCAGGCGTCGGCGAGCACCATGACGCCGGCCTGATCGATGATCTTCTTGATGTCCTGCATGAAGGGCGACTCGTTGAGCCGGCGCGCATGCGCGTGGTTCTTGACCAGCGCCGGCATCAGCGTCGCGCCGAACTGCGGGTGGCGGCCCGAGGCGTAGTCGAGTGGGAACGAGGCGATGTCGATCTGGCCCTTCAGCATCGCGCCCCATTGCTCGGTCGGCTTCACCAGCGAGGCGTTGGGGAAGACCTTGATGTCGAGCCCGACATTGGCCGCCGCGGTGTCGCGCGCGATGATCTGCACCATCTCGTCGCGCACGTCGCCGCGGCCGCCGGGGAACTGGTGCGAGGCCTTGAGGGCGACCTGCGCCGCCGCCGGCACGGCGACGGCAAGCGCGACGGCGATGGTGACGGCGGAGACCGCGTGCGCGAGGGTCGCGGTTCGCATGAGGTCCTCCCGGGTTCCGCGGCGGTTTCCGCCGTCTGAGCCGCGACCCTACCGCGCCCGTGGAGGCCCGGCAATCGGCCCGCCGCCGGCCCGCCGGCTTGCGCGTTGCCTTGCCCGCTGCCTTGCCAGCCGCCTTGCCAGCCGCCTTGACGCACCGCGGGCGCGTTCCTACCGTCGCGATGTGGTCCGGAAATCGAGGACAAGAGGCGAGGGATCATGCTCGCGATCGCGATCGTCGGCGGCGGCCACGCCGGGCTCCAGCTCGGCATCGGACTGCTCCAGCACGGCTACGCGGTGACGCTCGCGACCGACCGGACGCCCGAGGAGGTGCGCACCGGGCGCATCCTGTCGAGCCAGGGGATGCAGCATTCGGCGCTCCAGCACGAGCGCGACCTCGGGCTCGGGTTCTGGGACGACGTCGCGCCGCGCCACGATTTCATCGCCTTCGGCTTGCGCGGCGAGGACGGCGGGCGGGCGGTCTCGTGGCAGGCGCGGGTGGCGCGGCCGGGGAACTCGGTCTGCCAGCGGCTCAAGATCCCGCGCTGGACCGACGAGCTCGTCCGCCAGGGCGGCGTCCTCGAGATCGGCGCCGTCGACATCGCCGCGCTCGAGCGTCTCGCGCGTCGCCACGACCTCGTCGTCGTCGCGACCGGCAAGGGCGAGCTCGGCCGGCTGTTCCCGCGCGATGCCGCGCGCTCGCCGCACGCCCGTCCGATGCGCGCGCTCGCCCTCACCTATGTCGCCGGCATGGCGCCGGCCCGGCCCGAGCGCGGCGTCAACTTCAACGCCGCGCCGAAGATCGGCGAATATTTCGTGATGCCGGCGATCACCACGACGGGCGCGTGCGAGATCATGGTGTTCGAGGGCCTGCCGGGCGGGCCGATGGATTGCTGGGACGATGTGACGACGCCGGCCCAGCATCTCGCCCGCAGCAAGGCGATCCTCGAGCGGTTCTTTCCGTGGGAGGCGGCGCGCTGCCGCCACATCGAGCTCACCGACGAGAACGCGACGATGACCGGCCGCTTTCCGCCGACCGTGCGCGAGCCGGTCGCGACGCTGCCCTCGGGCCGCGCCGTCCTCGGCATCGCCGACGTCGTGATGCTCAACGATCCCCTGACCGGGCGGGGCTCCAACAACGCGAGCAAATACGCCGCGCATTATCTCGACCGCATTTGCGCGCGCGGCACGGCGCCGTTCGACCGCGTCTGGATGCGCGAGACCTTCGAGACCTACTGGGCGGCGCGCGGCCGGATGATCACCGAATGGGCCAACCGGATGCTCGAGCCGCCGACGCCGGTGATGCAGGCGATCGTGCACGCGGCCGAGCACGACGCGCGGATCGCCGCCCATTTCGTCGGCTGTTTCGACGACCCGACAGGCGTCCACCCGTGGCTGTTCGACCGCGCCGCCGCCGAGGCGATGTTCGGACCGCTCCCCGACGTCGCGCATTGAGGACGCCCGCGATGACCGAGCCCGGCGGGATGATCGAGACGGTCGAGATCGCAGTGCCGGGCGGCAGTCTCCGCGCGCCGCTCGCGCGGCCGGCGCGGGACTCCGGCCCCGGCGTCGTCGTCCTCGGCGATCCCGCGCTCCCCGACGGCTATGCCGCCTCGGTCGCGGGCGCGCTCGGCGCCGAGGGCCATGTCGCGCTCGCGCTGACGCCCGCGTCCGGCGTCGCGCCGGCG
>VGEU01000185.1 GCA_016869145.1 Alphaproteobacteria bacterium
CGCCGCCACCTCGAGCGTGGCCGGGGGCGGCTCGGCCGCCGGCCCCGCCTGGGAAGGCGGTGGCAGCGCCGCCACCGTCGCCGGCAGAAAGAGGCGAAACCGCGTGCCGCGCGGGCCGCTCTCGGCGAGGATGATGTCGCCGCCGTGGCCGCGCAGGAGGTCGCGCGCGATGGCGAGCCCGAGACCGGTGCCGCCCGACTTGCCCGAGCCGCCGAAGGCCTGGAACAAATTGTCGCGGGCCTTGCGGGTGAGCCCCGGCCCGTCGTCGGCGACCTCGATGGCGTGGCGATCGCCCTCGAGCGCGGCCCGCACGGTGAGGGTCTTGGCGCCCGCCTCGAGCGCGTTGCGCGCGAGGTTGAGGAGGACGCGGAAGAGCTGCTCCTCGTCGGCGTCGACGACGAGGTCCGGCGCGACGGCATTGTCGAAGCGAACGTCGCGGCCGGGCGCCTCGACGAGCTCGGCGCGGACCTCGGCGACGAGCGCGGCGAGGCCGACCGGCGCGATCTTGGGCGGCGGCACCGCCTCGTTGGCGAAGGAGAGCGTCTGGCTGCACAGCCGGACCGCGCGATCGATCGCGCCGAGGAGGGTCGGCGCGATGCGTCTCACCTTGGGGTCTTCGCTCGAGCTCAGGTGATCGGAGACGAGCTGGACGGTCGCGAGGATGTTGCGGAGGTCGTGGTTGATCTTGGCGACGCCGGTGCCGATCGCGGCGAGGCGGGCGCGCTGTTGCAGCGCGCGGCGGAGCCCGCCCTGCATCTCGGCGAGCTCGCGCTCGGCGACGCCGATCTCGTCGGTGCGCCGCCCCGGCCGGATCAGCCGCCGCCCATCCTCGGGGTCCTCGCGGAAGCCGACCATGCTCGCGGTCATCGCCCGCATCGGGCGCACAAACAGCCATTGCAGGACGAGATAGACGAGGCTCGCGGTCATCAGCGAGATCACGAGCGAGAGCTGGAAGATGCGCGAGGCGAACGCGCGCATCGCCTCGACGAGCTCGCTCTCGTCGAGGATGGTCTCGACCAGCGTCTCCGGCTCGCGCGCCGAGGTGCCGATGACCCGGATCAGCCGCCGTTCGTCGCGGATCAGCGTCGCGAAGGTGTCGCCGACGAGATCGAAGAACCCGGTCTGGCGGAGATCGTAGGTCGCGCCGATCTCGACCGGCATGTTGTCGGCGAGCATCAGCGACTTCGAGCCCGGCCGGCGCAGCACGATGCCGAGCGATCCGGCATGGGCGAGGAGCTCGCGGCCGAGCTGCTCGCTCAGCACGTTGTCGGGCGGAACCTGGAGGGCGAGGCTCGCAAGATGCGCCGCCGCGAGGCGTTCGCCGAGATAGTCGAGCCGGAAGCGGCTCACCGACGGGGCGAAGATGAGCACTTCGCTGACCATCACGAAGACGATCGTCAGCACCAGCAAACGCGCCGACAGGCCGCCGAACCTGGTTCTATTGCCGGGTCTCGCGCCCTGCATGACCGGCACTATAGCGAAGGCCCGCGCGTCTGACGAGGTGGCGGCGGAATCAGGCGAACCGGAGCAGGAGCCGGACCAGGCGGCGCGTCCGCGGGGCGAACAGCTTGGGCATGAAATAGGACCCGGCCGCGCGCTTGTTCGCCTCGCCGAGCGTCGGGTAGGGCAGGATCAGGCCGGCGACGTCCTTGACCCCGAGGCCCTTGGCGATGGCGAGCGACCACAGCTGGATCACCTCGCCCGCGTGCTCGCCGAGGATGGTGACGCCGAGGACCTTGCCCCGGGGCGTCGTCACGACCTTGACGAGGCCCTCCTCCGCCCGCTCGGTGCGCGCGCGGTCGTTCTCGGCGAACGGGACGCGGAGGATGCCGATGCGGCCGAGGCGGGCGCGCGCCGCGTCCTCGACGAGCCCGACCTGGGCGAGCTCGGGCGTCGTGTAGGTAGTCCATGGCAGCGCCCGGTAGTCGACCTTCGCCGGCAGCCGGAACAGGAGGTTCCGGATCACGATCCCGGCGTGATAGCCGGCGATGTGGGTGAATTGCGGCCCGCCGGCGCAGTCGCCGATCGCGTAGACGCGGCGGTTCGAGCTGCGGAGCCCGGCATCGACGGTGATGCCCTTCGGGGTATGGACGATGCCGGCGGCCTCGAGCCCGAGATCGGCGAGGTGCGGCCGGCGCCCCGCGGCGACGAGGAGATGCGAGCCCGCGATCCGGCGCTCGCCGCCCGCGGCCGCGACGACGAGCGCGAGCCCGGTCGCGGTCTTCTCGACCCGGACGACCTTGGCGTCCTCCTCGATGACGATACCGTCGCGGCGGAGCCGCGCCTTGAGGAGCTCGACCGCCTCGGCATCGTCGCGCGGCAAGAGCCGGCCGGCCTCCACGATCGTGACCGCCGCGCCGAGGAGGCGATGGGCTTGCGCCATCTCGACCCCGATCGGCCCGCCGCCGAGGACGAGGAGATGCGCCGGCGCCTCGGTGCGGTCGAAGAGGGTCTCGTTGGTGAGGAAGGGAACCTGGTCGAGCCCCGGCACCGGCGGGATCGCCGGGCCCGAGCCGGTCGCGACCACGAAGCGGCGCGCGGTGATCGCATGGGGCCCGGCCTCGATCCGGTCGGGCGCGACGAAGCGTGCGCTCGCCCCGATCACGCGCACGCCGAGCGCGGTGAAGCGTTCGACCGAATCGTGCGGCGCGATGGCGGCGATGACGCCCTTCACGTGGTCGTGGACGGCGCCGAAATCGACCGCCGGCGCCGCCGCGCGGATTCCGAAACGGCCGGCCGTCCTGACGCCGTCGGCCGCGCGCGCGGCGGCGATCAGCGACTTCGACGGCACGCAGCCATAGTTGAGACAATCGCCGCCCATGGCGCCGCGCTCGACGAGGATGGTGGCGGCGCCGAGCTGCGCCGCGCCGGCGGCGACCGTGAGCCCGGCCGATCCGCCGCCGATCACGCACACATCCGCCCGGAGATGCTCCGTCATGTCACCCTGTCTCCTCGCCGGCCACGCCGCATCGTCCGCGATCGATCCGTCTGCCGGTTATCGACGTTTCACCTGTTTGTAGACGACCGGCACCAGCGCGAGGAGCGCGAGCCCGAGGATCGGCCCGATGAACCGCCATTCGAGAATGATCGACGCATCGAGCGTGCCGCCGGCGTCGAGGACGGCGCCGAGACCGTCGCCGACGAGCGCGAAAACGAACGTGCCCGGGATGATCCCGAGAAGCGTGCCGAGCGCGTAGGTGGCGAGGCGGACATTGAGCAGCGCCGGCACCAGGTTGACCAGCCAGAACGGGAACAGCGGCACCAGGCGGAGCACCAGCATGTAGCTGAAGGCGTTGGCGGCGAAGCCCGCCTGCATGCGGCCGATGACGCTCCCGAACCGCGCCCGCAGCGTCTCGGCGAAGGCGTAGTGTGCGGCGAGGAAGAGGAGCGTCGCCCCGAGCGTCGCGCCGAGGACGGCGTAGGTGGCGCCGAGATAGGGTCCGAACAGGAAGCCGCCGGTGACCGTCAGGATGGTGCCGCCCGGGATCGAGAGCGCCACCGCGAGCGCGTAGAGACCGACATAGGACAGTCCGGCGGCGGCGCCGTTCGCGGCGACGAAGCCCGTCAGCGCCTCGCGGTGATCGCGGAGCGCCGAGAGCGAGACATAGCGGTCGAGCCCGAGCGCGAAGAACGCGGCGAGGCCGGCCACGAGGATCGCGATCGGCACAAGCCGGCGGATCGCCGATCGGCCGCCCTGCGCTGGTCTCGGGTCCGTTTCCGACATGATGGCGAGCCCTGTGCCCGATTTTCGGTCGCGGCGCAGTCTAGGGGCGCGACCACGCCCGCGGAAATGCCGGCCGCACATCAATGCCATAACTTCGCATGAAGGGCCGCGATTGACTTTGGGCCGGCAAATCCCCTATACAGCGCCGCACCCCGGATCGCTGCCGATCCCACCCCGACAAGACCCGACAAGACCCGACAAGACAGGATTACCCGTGAAACGGACGTATCAGCCCAGTCGGCTCGTGCGCAAGCGCCGCCACGGATTCCGCGCCCGGATGTCGACGGTCGGCGGCAGGCGTGTCCTCGCCAGCCGTCGCGCCAAGGGGCGCAAGCGCCTGAGCGCGTGACGCGGGCCACCCCGCTCGCCACGCTCAGGAAACGGCGCGAATTCCTTGCCGTCGCCGCCGGACGGCGCAAATGGGCAGCGCCCGGCCTTGTCGTCCAGGTGCACCGACGGGCGCCCGCGGCGGATGCGGACACGGCGGCCCGGGTCGGATTCACCGTGACCAAGAAGCTCGGCAACGCGGTCGTCCGCAACCGCATCCGGCGACGGCTCCGCGCCGCGGCGGCGGTCGTCCTGCCGGAGGCAGCGGCGCCCGGCCACGACTATGTCCTGATCGGTCGCGCGGGGAGCCTCGCACGCCCGTTCGCGCTCTTGGTCGCCGATCTCGCGGCCGCACTCGACCGGCTCGGCCCCAGGCGCGACCGGACCGCGCCGCCGTCGCAACCCGTGACCTAGCATGGCGACCGCACCGATGACCGTCCTGTCGCGCCTCGCCGGCATCGCGCTTGCTCTGCCGCGCTTGACCGCGATCGGGCTCGTCCAGTGCTACCGGTTCGTGCTGTCGCCGCTGTTGCCGCGCGCGTGCCGCTTCGAGCCGTCGTGCTCGGCCTACGCGCTCGAGGCGCTCCGCCGTCATGGCGCGATCGCGGGCGGTTGTCTCGCGATCCGGCGCATACTACGTTGCCATCCGTGGGGCGGACAGGGCTACGACCCGGTTCCCGAGCGTGCCCCGCACGACGCGCCGCCGCCGCGCACGACCCGTTCCCATCGTCATCGCTCCCATCCTCATTGCTAAGGTCCCGGAAAGCGGCCGATGCTCGAACAGAAGAATCTTCTTTTCACGGTAGTGTTCTCCGTCGCGATCCTCCTCGGCTACCAGATCCTGTTCGAGCAGCCGCGGATCGAAAAGGCGCGCCAGGCGCGGCAGGCCCAGGAGGCGCAGACCACCGAGCAGCTCGCCCAGCCCGGCGTGCCGGCGAGCCCGCCCTCGACGCTCCCGGGCGCGCCGCCGGCCGCGACCCAGCCCG
>VGEU01000186.1 GCA_016869145.1 Alphaproteobacteria bacterium
GCGCGCTCGGCGAGCGTGACGCGATGGCCGCGGCGTGCGGCCGCGAGCGCGGCGGCGACGCCGGACGGCCCGCTGCCGGCGACGAGCACGTGACGCGGCGCGGCGCTGCGCGGCGGGCGGCGCTCCCATTCCGAGCCGGTCTCGGGATTGACGGCGCAATAGGCGCGAAGCCCCGCCTGCTCGCGCGTGACGCAGGTGTTGCAGCGGACGCAGGGGACGATGCGGCGCGTGTCGCCGGCGAGGATCTTGCCGGCGAGACCGGGGTCGGCGAGGAAGGGCCGCGACATAGCGACGAGATCGGCCTTGCCGGCGGCGAGTATCGCCTCCGCCGTCTCGGGCGCGTGGATCGATCCGGCCGCGATCACCGGCACGTCGACGGCGGCCTTGAGCTGCTCGGCATAGACGACGAACGGCGCCTCGGGCAGATACATCGGCGTGACGCGGAGCTCCATCGCGCGATAGGTGCCGGCCGAGACGTGGACGAGGTCGATGCCGGCCGCGACCAGCGCGCGGGCGACTACGGCGTACTCGGTGGCGCCGAGGCCGCCTTCCATCAGATCGTCGCCGTTCATCCGGATGCCGAGGAGCGCGTCGCGGCCGATCCGCGCGCGCACGCGCTCGACGAGCTCGACGGCGAAGCGGAGCCGGTTCTCGGGCGAGCCGCCATAGCGGTCCGCGCGCCGGTTGGCGACCGGGTTGAGGAACGCGTTGATGATGTAGCCATGCGCGCCGTGGAGCTCGACGAGGTCGAACCCGGCATCGACGCAGCGCCCGGCCGCAGCGGCGAAATCGGCGAGCAGCGTCTCGATCTCGGCCGCCGTCATCGCCTGCGGCACCGGCTTTCCCGGCGCCCACGGGATCGCCGACGGCGCCAGCACCGGCGGCTTGCCGAGCACGCGCTGCGCGCCGCAATGGCCGAGCTGGATGCCGGCGAGCGCGCCCTCGAGGCGGATCGCCTCGGCGAGATCGCCGAGACCGGGGATCTTGTGATCGTCGTCGGCGCCGAGCTGGGCATGGAAGGCGCGGCTGCCGGCGGTGTCGATGAAGGTCATCTCGACGATGACGCCGCCGGCGCCGCCGCGGGCCCGCGCGCGGTAGTACTCGAGGAGCCGCGGCGTCACCGCGCCGTCGGGTGCCGCATACATGGTGCAGAGCGGCCCGGTGACGAGCCGGTTGCGGAAGCGGTGACCGCGAAGCGCGAGCGGTGCCGCGAGCGCGGGGAAGCGGCTTTCGCCTAGCGCGCCCGCCACCACACCCACCGGCCGGCGAGCTGGACGAGCCAGAACAGGATCATCGCGAGCGCGGTGATGACGATGAGCGCGGCGAACACGAGATCGGTGCGACCCTGCGAGGTCGCGAAGACGAGGCGGTTGCCGAGCCCCTCGCTCGAGCCGACGAACTCCCCGACGATGACGCCGATGACCGCGAGCGGCATCGCGACCTTGCAGCCGTCGATGAAATTGGGCAGCGCGCTCGGCATGTGGAGCCGCCAGAACGTCCGCCACGGCGAGGCGCGGAGTGCGCGGAAATGCTCCTGCAGGTTCTCGGGTGTACCGTAGAAGCCGCCGAGCGTCGAGATGACGACGGGGAAGAACGCGAACATGAACGACATCATCACCTTGGAGGTGATGTCGTAGCCGAACCAGACGACCATGATCGGCGCGAGCGCGACCTTCGGGATGCCCTGGAGCGCGGCGACGAAGGGATAGAGCGTACGCCTGAACGTCGGCACGAAATAGATCATGACCGCGAGCACGAGCCCGCCCGCGACCGCGAGGACGAACCCGATCAGGACCGCCTTGGTCGTGATCCAGGCGTGCTCGACCAGCATCGCGCGCTGTTCCCAGGCGGCGAGCGCGATCTCGGAGAGCTTGGGCAGGAGATAGGACTTTACGCCGAAATAGGTGACGCCGTACTCCCAGGCGAAGCCGAGCGCGATGAAGAACAGCGTCGGATCGAGTACGTCGCGGATGCGGGAATTCATGACGCAAGGGCGCCAGCGACGGGACTGGGCGCGACGAGCGCGGGCGCGATGGGGGCCGGCCGAGTTGCCCGCGACCGGCCCCTATCCGGATCGACGCGCACTACTGGATGAAGCGGTTGGTGTAGGTGTCGCCGACCTTGATCGGCTCCTTCACCTGGTAGGCGTCGGTGATGAACTTGACGGTCGAGGCCATGCGGTCCTCGCGCTGCCAGCCGAGCGGGCGGTCCTTGACGTCGGAATCGATCAGGAGCTCGTTGATCTCGATCATCTGCTCGTAGGCGATCTGGCGGTCGAGGCCGGGGAACATCTTGACCAGCGCGTCGGCGGTCGCGTTCGGCTCCTTCGCCTGGTACTGGTAGCCCCGGTAGGTCGCCTGCACGAAGCGGCGCACCAGATCGGGCTTCTCGACGACGATCTTGTCGGTGGTGGTGAGACCGCTGCCGTAGATGTCGAGCTTGTGCTTGCGGTACTCGATCCAGTCGAAGGTGATGTTGTTCTTGCGCCCGAGCGCGCGCAGCGTCGGCCACGACGAGGCGAGCCAGCACTCGGCGAGATCGATCTTGCCCTCGGCGAGCGCCGGGTCGATCACCGCCGGCTCCATCGAGACGAGCTTGAGATGGTCGCGCGGCAGCCCGTTCATCTCGAGCCAGGCAGGCGCGACGACGAGCACCGGCGAGCCCTGGCCGGCGCCGACGGTCATGCCCTTGAGATCGGCGAGCGATTTCGGCTGGTGGCGTTCCTTGGCGTAGCAGAGCCCGGCCGGCCAGCGCGTGTTGATCGTGCCGATCATCACCGTCTTGCCGCCGCGGGCGCGGTTCTGCACGACGCCGACCGGGTTGCCGTAGCCGAACTCGAACAGCCCCTGGTCGATCTCGTTCACGGTGCGGAGCCCGCCCCAGCCGCGCACCGCCTCGACCTCGATGTTGGCTTCCTTGAAGTAGCCGTTGTGCATCGCGACCAGGACGCCGCCGACGCTGCCCTGGGGCAGCCACGACATGTTGAACTTGACCTTGTCCTGCGCCGCCGCCGGCATCGCGACGGACACGGCGAGCGCCGCGGCGAGGCCGAAGCGGGTCATCGGGCGGGTGATGGACATGGGCTGCTCCCTGTGCCTGGCGTCGCATCGATGGCGGCGCGCTTTCAACGGAAGGTATCAGCCGGTCCCCGGAGCGTCAACGCGAGCACCGGATCCGGGCCGTCCTAGCGTCGCGCGCGTTCCTTCCGCGGCGCGGCGACCGGGTTCTCGAGCGTGCCGACGTCTTCGATGTGGAGCGTCATCACGTCGCCGGGCTTCAGGAAGATGCCGCGGCCCATGCCGACGCCGGCCGGCGTCCCGGTCGCGATGATGTCGCCCGGACGCAGCGTCAGCATCGCGGTCAAATAGGCGATCTGCTCCCTGATGTCGAAGATGAGCTGATCGGTGTTGGAATCCTGCATCATCTTGCCGTTGACCGCGAGCTTGAGATCGAGCTTGTGCGGGTTGCGGATGCACGCGGCGGGGACGATCCACGGCCCGATCGGGGCGAAGGTGTCGAAGCTCTTGCCCTGGAACCAGTCGAATGTGAAGGGGAAGTCGGTGCGCTTGTTGAGATCGCGCGCCGAAACGTCGTTGACGATGGTGTAGCCGGCGACCTGGTCGAGCGCGCGCGCCTTGGAAACGTTCCGGCAGGTGGTGCCGATGACGACGCCGAGCTCGACCTCCCAGTCGAGCATCCGGGTCTGCGGCGGCACGACGACGGGCTCGTTGGGGCCGATCGCGGCGCTGTCGGCCTTCATGAAGAAATACGGGTTCGATTCGGTCTTCTTGGCGAGCACGCTCTTCATCTCGTTGGCGTGCTCGATGTAGTTGGCGGCGGCGCAGAAGATGCGGCGCGGCCGGGTCGGGATGAGGAGCCGGCTGTTGCCGTCCTTGATGACGCCCGGGAGCCGCCCGGATGCGGCGCGCTTCGCGGCCTTCTCGCCGAAGCGGTTGACCGCCTCGCCGCACCGGTCCCAGGCGCCGAACACGTCGTCGAGATCGGCGCCGACCCAGTCGGGCGTGCGCTTCGCGCCGGCGTTCACCGCGCGCCAGGTCGCGGCGAGATCGTGCACGCTCCCGTTGAAGACGATCCCCGACCGCCGTCCGCCCTTTCCCGCATAAGACGCCAATGCGAACCAGGCCATGGGGCTCCCCCGCGTTTCTCGTTGGAGCCCGAGGCTCTAGGCGTGCCAGGATGGAATGTCAATGCGCCGTTCGGGAGGCCCCTGATGCTCGAGCTCTATCACGACTGGGATTCGCTCTGCTCGTTCAAGGTCCGCGTCGCGCTCGCCGAGAAGGGACTCGCATGGGTCGACCGGCGCGTCGCGCTCAACGCGTTCGAGCATCTGCGCCCGGCCTATCTCGCGCTCAATCCGAACGGCGTCGTGCCGACGCTCGTCCACGACGGCAAGGTCGTGATCGAATCGAGCGTCGTCAACGAATATCTCGACGACGTGTTCGCGGCGCCCGCGCTCCGCCCTGCCGATCCGCACGATCGGGCAGAGATGCGAGTCTGGGTCAAATACCAGGACGACGTGATCCACCATGCCGTGCGGCCGCCGACCTTCCAGCTCATGATCAAGAAGCGGGTGCGCGAGCTGCCGCCCGGCGCGGTCGAGGCGATGGTGCGCGACCACCCGATGCCCGAGCGCGGCCTCGCCTACCGGAAGATCGCGACCGATCCGGTCGATCTCGACGCCGTGCGCGCCGGCATCGCGCGCTTCGAGGAGATCGTCGGCCGGATGGACCAGGCGCTCGCGCGCGGGCCGTGGCTCGCCGGCGCGACGTTCTCGCTCGCCGACTGCGCCGTCTCCGCCTTCGTCGACCGCGTCGAGCATCTGCGCATGGGCCGGCTGTTCGAGACGAGCCCCCGCGTCGCCGGCTGGGTGGCACGGATCAAGGCGCGGCCGTCATACCGCGCCGCCTGCCCGGCGGCGGAGAACCGGCTACCCCGCCCCGACGACGCGGCGATGCGCGCGCTCGCGATGGCCTGAGGCGCGCGCC
>VGEU01000187.1 GCA_016869145.1 Alphaproteobacteria bacterium
CCGTCGCCACGGCGGGCGGCGCGCCCGCGAGACGGATGCCCTCGCTCTCGATGCGGGCGACAATCGAGCGGAAACCCTGTGCCTTCAGGAATTCGGCGAGCGTCCCCGTCGTCGGCGCCTTGACCCGGAACGCCTCGAGCGGCGTCGCGATCGGGACGTCGTCGCGGAGCCGCACGAGCTCGCGCGAAATGCGGGCGAGCGCGGCGTTGGTCTCGAGGTTCTCGCGCCGCTTGGGCTGCTTGATCTCGCCGGCGCGCGCGAGAAGGGTGTCGAGATCGCCATAGGTGCGGATCAGCTCGGCCGCGGTCTTGACCCCGATCCCGGGCACGCCGGGCACGTTGTCGGTCGCATCGCCCGCGAGCGCCTGGACGTCGACCACCTTCTCCGGGCCGACGCCGAAGCGCTCCTCGACCTCGGCGCGCCCGATGGGCTTGTTCTTGATCGGATCGAGCATCCGCACGTGATCGTTCACGAGTTGCATCAGGTCCTTGTCGGAGGAGACGATGGTCACCTCGGCGCCGGCCTCGACCGCGCGCCGCGCATAGGTGGCGATCAGGTCGTCGGCCTCGTATCCCTCCATCTCGACGGCCGGCAACCCGAAGGCGCGCGTCGTCTCGCGGATCAGCGCGAATTGCGGCACGAGCTCGGGCGGCGGCTCGGGCCGGTGCGCCTTGTAATCGGGGAAGAGATCGCTGCGGAAGGTCTTGCGCGCGGTGTCGAACACGACCGCGAGATACTCCGCGTGCGATTCGGCGAGGAGCTTCATCAGCATGTTGGTGAAGCCGAACACCGCGTTGACCGGCGTGCCGTCGGGGCGCGTCATCGGCGGCAGAGCGTGGAAGGCGCGGAAGATATAGCCCGAGCCGTCGACCAGCACGACATGGTCGGCCCTGCCCCCGTCGGAGACCCTAGTGGTGTCGGAGGCCTTGCTGGTGTCGGAGACCTTGCTGGCGGCCATGCGATCGGTTCCCGGCGCGGTGACGGTCCAGAATGCCCGGAGCGCGTGCGGGGGTCGAGGGTCATTGGCGCTGAACGACGGGGCGTGATTCGATCATAATGCGACGCGGGACAGCGGGCGGGACATGGCAACGACACTCGGCGAACGACGGCGCGGTTGGCTCCAGGCGCTCGCGGTCTACAAGGACCGGCGGATGCTGGTCGTCCTCCTGCTCGGCTTCTCGTCCGGGCTGCCGCTCCTCCTCACGCTCTCGACGCTCACCGCCTGGCTCGCGACCGCGGGCATCACCAAGACCGCGATCGGCCTGTTCGCGCTGGTTGGACTTCCCTATTCGCTCAAGTTCCTGTGGGCGCCGCTGATCGACGGCCTCGCCCTCCCGTTCCTGACCGCGCGCCTCGGACGACGGCGTGGCTGGGCGATCGTGATCCAGATCGCGCTCGTCGTCGCGATCCTCGCCATGGCGACGACCGATCCGGCGGCCGATCCGCTGCCGACCGCGATCGCCGCGCTCGCCATCGCGTTCCTGTCGGCGAGCCAGGACATCGTGATCGACGCCTACCGCGTCGAGATCCTGAAAGAGGACGAGCAGGGCGCCGGCGCGGCGGCGACCCAGATCGGCTATCGTATCGGCCTCCTCGCCGCCGGCGCGGGCGCGCTGTTCGTTGCGCATTCGTTCGGCTGGACGGCCGCCTTCACGGCGCTCGCCATGCTGATGGGCGTCGGCATGCTGACCATCCTGTGGGCGGACGAGCCTTCGGCGCCGGAAGGCGCGGCGGCCGCGGCGCGGCCCGGCTTCATCGCCTGGCTCCGCGACCACGTCGTCGCGCCGCTCGCCGATTTCTTCGCCCGGCCGGGCTGGATCGTCATCATCCTGTTCATCCTCCTGTACAAGTTCGGCGACGCGCTCGCCGGCGTGATGGCGAACCCGTTCTATATCGAGATGGGCTTCTCGCTCGCCGAGATCGCCTCGATCAGCAAGCTGTTCGGCCTCCTCGCGACGCTCTTCGGCATCGTGCTCGGCGGCGTCGCGGTGGCGAAGCTCGGGCTGATGCGGGCGCTTCTCGCCTGCGGCATCCTGCAGATGCTGTCGAACCTGATGTTCGCGGCGCAGGCGATGGTCGGCCACGACATCTACTTCCTGGCGCTGACCATCGGGCTCGAGAATCTGTCGGGCGGCATGGGCTCGGCCGCCTTCGTCGCCTATCTGTCGAGCCTCTGCACGGTCGCCTTCACCGCGACGCAATACGCGCTCCTCTCCTCGCTCGCCGCGGTCGGGCGCACCTTCCTGTCGGCGAGCGGCGGCTGGCTCGCGGACAACCTCTCCTGGGTGCTCTTCTTCGTCGCGACCACGGTGGCCGCGCTCCCCGGCCTCCTCCTCCTCGTCTGGATGATCCGGCGTTTTCCGGCCCGGCGCGAGGGCTGAGGCGGCGATGTCGGCGCGGATCGAGATCGTCGTCGCCGACATCACGACGCTCGCCGTCGATGCGATCGTCAACGCGGCGAACGAGGCGCTCGAGGGCGGCGGCGGCGTCGACGGCGCGATCCACCGCGCCGCAGGGCCCGAGCTCCTCGCCGCGTGCCGGACGATCGGCGGCTGCCCGACCGGCCAGGTCAGGATCACGCCGGGCTATCGCCTCCCCGCCCGCCACGTCATCCTCGCGGTCGGCCCGGTCTGGCAGGGCGGGACCGCGAACGAGGCGGCGCTCCTCGCCGCGTGCTACGACGGCGCGCTCGCGCTCGCCGCCCGGCACGCGATCCGCTCGATCGCGTTCGCCGCGATCTCGACCGGCGTCTACGGCTTCCCGGTCGAGCCGGCCGCGCGCATCGCGGTCGGCACCGTGGTCGGCGCGCTTGACGCGGGCGCCGCGTTCGAGCGCGTGATCTTCGCCTGTTTCAGCGAGCGGTCTGCCGGCGCGCATCGCGACGCGCTCCTGCAACAGACCGCGGCTAGAGAGAGGCCCGGGCCCTGCTAGGCTCCACCGCCGCCGCGCGCCGACTGCAACGGATCGACCCGCGATGACCGTCCGCAACCTCGACCGGCTGTTCCGTCCCCTATCGGTCGCGCTGATCGGCGCGAGCCGGCGCGCCGGCGCGATCGGCGCGCTGATTGCGCGCAACCTCGTCCAGGGCGGGTTCGCGGGCGCGATCTACCCGGTCAATCCCGGCGCGTTCGAGATCGAGGAGCTGCGCGCATATCCCGACGTCGCGAGCCTGCCCGAGCCGCCCGACCTCGCGGTCATCGCGACGCCGCCGGCCACCGTCCCCGGTCTCGTCGCCGAGCTCGGCGGCCGCGGCACGCGCGCGGCGGTCGTCATCACCGCGGGCTTCGCCGAGGGCGAGAACGCCGCGGGGCGCGCCTTGCAGCGGGCGATGCTCGAGGCGGCGCGCCCGCATCTTCTCCGCGTCGTCGGCCCCAACTGCGTCGGCGTCATGGTGCCGGGCGCCGGGCTCAACGCGAGCTTCGCCCACATCGCGCCGAGCCCGGGCCGGCTCGCCTTCGTCGCCCAGTCGGGCGCCGTCCTCACCGCCGTCCTCGACTGGGGCGCGGCGCGCGGCATCGGTTTCTCGCACCTCGTCTCGCTCGGCGACATGGCCGACGTCGATTTCGGCGACATGATCGACTATCTCGACGCCGATCCCGACACCGGCGCGATCCTCCTCTACATCGAGGCGGTCACCGAGGCGCGGAAGTTCATGTCGGCGGCGTGTGCGGCGGCGCGCGTCAAGCCCTTGATCGTGATGAAGGCGGGCCGCCACGCCGAAGCCGCGCGCGCGGTCGCCTCGCATACCGGCGCGCTCGCCGGCGCGGACGCGGTCTACGACGCCGCCTTCCGCCGCGCTGGCGCGCTCCGCGTCTACGACCTCGCCGAGCTGTTCGACGCCGTCGCCACGCTCGCCATGGTGCCCTCGCTCCCCGGCGAGCGGATCGCCATCCTCACCAATGGCGGCGGCATGGGCATCCTCGCGACCGATGCGCTCCTCGACCGGCGCGGCACGCTCGCACGGCTCGCGCCGGCGACGCTCGCCCGGCTCGATGCGATCCTTCCCGCCACCTGGTCGCACGGCAACCCGGTCGACATCATCGGCGATGCGAACGGGGCGCGCTATGCCGGCGCGCTCGAGGCGATCGTCGAGGACGCCGGCGTCGATGCGATCGTCGTGCTCAACTGCCCGACTGCGGTCGCCTCGGGGATCGAGGCCGCGCGTGCGGTCGCCGAGACGGCGGCGCGCCAGGCCGGACGGAAGAAGCCGGTGCTGACGAGCTGGGTCGGCGAGGTGGCCGCGGAAGAGGCGCGCGAGCACTTCACGCGGCACCGGATGCCACCTATCGCACGCCCGACGAGGCGATGCGCGGGCTGATGCACCTCGTCCAGTACCGGCGCAACCAGGAGCTTCTCGCCGAGACGCCGCCCTCGCTCGCGCACGGGATCGAGATCGACCGCGCCGCCGCCGCGGCGATCATCGCCGGCGCGCGGGCCGAGACGCGCGACTGGCTCGACGAGCCGGAGGCGAAGGCGCTCCTCGCCGCGGCTGGTATTCCGGTGCCCGAGACGCGGATCGCCCGCGATCCCGACGCCGTCGCCGCCGCGGCGGCCGCCTTCGCGCGCCCGGTCGTCGTCAAGGTCCTGTCGCCCGACATCCTGCACAAATCCGACGTCGGCGGCGTCGCACTCGATCTCGACGACCCCGACGCCGCGCGCGCCGCCGCGGTCGCGATGACCGCGCGCTTCCGGGCCGCGATGCCGGCCGCTCGGCTCGCCGGCTTCACCGTGCAGCCGATGATCCGCCGCCGCCACGCGCGCGAGCTCATCGTCGGCATCGCCGACGACGCGCAGTTCGGCCCGATCGTCCTGT
>VGEU01000188.1 GCA_016869145.1 Alphaproteobacteria bacterium
CCGCCGAGACCGGCCGGCCACGGCGCGCGGTCTATGCGCGGGCGCTCGCGCTCGCCGGACGCAGCCGATGACCGCCGCCGAGCGCCGCCGCCGCGACCGCTTCGGCCGGCTCGCCGAGACCGCCTGCGCCGTCCGGCTGCGGTTCTCCGGCTATCGCATCCTCGCGCGCCGCTTCCGGACCCCGGTCGGCGAGATCGACATCGTCGCGCGGCGCGGCGCGACGGTCGTCTTCGTCGAGGTCAAGGCGCGCCGCGACCGGACGGCGACCGAGGTCCTGTCGCCGCGCCAGCGCGCCCGCATCCGCCGCGCCGCCGGCGCCTTCCTCGCCGCGCACCCCGCACTTGCCGGCTGCACCATGCGCTTCGATCTCATGCTGGTCGCGCCGTGGGAATGGCCGCGCCACGTCGTCGATGCCTGGCGCGGCTAGGCGCGCGGCGCGCCGCCCGCCCTTGGCGGGCGCGGCATTCGGCGCCACAATGACGGCCATGGCGGGACCGGGATTTTCCTCGTGGCGGCGGCGGCAGCGGCGGGCGTGGCTCGGCGTGCTCCTCGGCGGGCTCGCGGCCGGCGCGGCCGCAGGCTGCACGCCGGGCCTCCTCGGCGCCGGCGGCGCGGTCGCGGCCGGCGCGGCGCAGGAGCGCGGCTTCGGCCGTGCCGTCGCCGACACCGCGATCCGGACCGAGATCAATGCGCGCTGGCTCGACCACGACGCGACGCTCGTCCGCGATCTCGGGCTCTCGGTCTCTGAGGGCCGCGTCCTCCTCACCGGCCGCACCGCGACCGTCGAGCGCCGCATCGCCGCGGTGCGCCTCGCGTGGACCGCCGACGGCGTGCGCGAGGTCATCAACGAGATCGAGGTCGGTGCCGAGACCGCCGGGCTCGAGGGCTATGCGTGCGACAGCTGGATCACGACGCGGCTCCGCTCGCGCCTCGTCCTCGACGAAAGCGCGCGCTCGATCAAATACTCGATCGACACCGACGACGGCACGATCTACCTGATGGGCATCGCGCGCGACCGCGACGAGCTGGTGCGCGTCATCCACCACGCGCGGACGCTGCCTTATGTGAGGCGCGTGGTGAACCACGTCCGCCTCGGCGACGCGACGCGGAGCCGGTCGTGACGCGCGAGGCGGCGCTGGCGCGGCTCCGCGGCCTCGGCAGCGCGCCCGATTCGGCGCTCGACATCGGTGAGGCGGCGCTTCTCCTCGCCGCGCTCGACCGGCCCGCCGTCGCGCTCGACTGGTACCGCGCGCATCTCGCCGATCTCGCGCGCGAGGTCGGCGAGGCGGCGAACGAGACCGCGTCCGCCGCGGGCCGGGCGGCGGCGCTCAGGGCCGTGTTCGTCGACCGCTACGGCTATGGCGGCGACACCCTCACCTATGACGATCTGCAGAACGCCAACCTCATCCGCGTCATCGACCGCCGCAAGGGGCTCCCGGTCGCGCTCGGCATCCTCTACATCCACGCCGGGCGGGCGCAGGGCTGGGACATCGCGGGCCTCGCCTTCCCCGGCCATTTCATGGTCGCGCTCGAGGCCGGCGGCGCGCGGACGATCGTCGACCCGTTCAACGGCGGGCGCACGCCGGACGCGGCGGCGCTGCGCCGGACCCTGAAGGAGAGCGTCGGCCCCGATGCCGAGCTCGAGCCGGCGCACTACGCGACCGTCGGCGCGCACGAGGTGCTGTTGCGGCTCGAGAACAACATCAAGCTCCGCCTCGTCCGCCAGGAGAAGTACCGCCACGCCGCGGCGGTCGTCGAGGGCATGCTCGCGCTCGCGCCCGACAACGCGGCGCTATGGCGCGAGGCGGGCTTGCTCGCGGCGCGCGCCGGCAACCTCGCCGGTGCGATCGTCGCGCTCGAGGAGTTCCTGCTCAAGGGCCGCGCCGACGCCGAGCGCCACGAGGCGGCGACGCTTCTCCAAGAGCTCCGCGCCAAGCTGCAGTGATCGAGAGGACAGGGTCTCATGAGTCTCGCCGTCGCCATCCAGATGGACCCGATCGAGAGCATCAACATCGACACCGATTCGACGTTCATGTTGGCGCTCGAGGCGCAGGCGCGCGGCCACGCGCTGTTCCATTATCTGCCCACCGACCTCGCCTTCGTGCACGGCCGGCTCTATGCCCGCGCACGGCCGCTCCAGGTGCGGCGCGAGAAGGGCAACCACTTCACCAAGGGCGCGGCCGAGACGCTCGATCTCGCGACGATGGACATCGTCCTGATGCGCCAGGACCCGCCCTTCGACATGGCCTATATCACCGCGACGCATCTCCTCGAGCACATCCACCCGCAGACGCTGGTCGTCAACGATCCGGCGCATGTGCGCAACGCGCCCGAGAAGCTCTTCGTCACCCACTTCGCCGAGCTGATGCCGCCGACGCTCATCACCTCGAGCCGCGACCAGGTGCTCGCGTTCCGCGCCGAACACAAGGACATCATCGTGAAGCCGCTGTTCGGCAATGGCGGCGCCGGCGTGTTCCACATCGCGCCCGACGACGAGAACCTGAACGCGCTCCTCGAGCTGTTCACCCAGCTCTTCCGCGAGCCGATCATCGTGCAGCGCTACATTCCCGAGGTGCGCCAGGGCGACAAGCGCATCATCCTGGTCGACGGCGTCGCGGCGGGCGGCGTCGCGCGCGTGCCGCAGGCGGGCGAGGCGCGCGCCAATTTCCACGCCGGCGGCTCGGCGCGGAAGTCGCCGCTCACCGCGCGCGACCGCGAGATCTGCGAGGCGATCGGGCCGGCGCTCCGCGCCCGCGGCCTCGTCTTCGTCGGCATCGACGTGATCGGCCACTACATCACCGAGATCAACGTCACCTCGCCGACCGGCATCCAGGAGATCAACCGCCTCGACGGCATCCGGATCGAGGCGCTGTTGTGGGACGCGATCGAGACGCGCTTCCACGAACGCCACCGCCAACGCCCGTCGTGAGGCGGCGGGGGCTCAGCGCGCGCGCTCGTCGCCGCGGAGCCGGAGCGCCCACATCAGCCCGACGACGCCACCCTTGATCACCGGGAGCGCGGCGAGGGTGAGCGCGAGCGCGAGCGCGGGCCAGGCGATCATCCGGAGCGCCAAGGGCGGCGCGAAGGCCTGCTCCACCATCAGGACCGCCGGCACGACGATGTGGCCGACGACGAGGGTGGTGAGATAAGGCGGGAAGTCGTCGGCCCGGATATGGCCGAGCGGCTCGCCGCAATGGGCGCAGGCGGGCGCGAGGCGGAGATAGCCGAGGAAGCTCGTGCCGACGCCGCAGGCCGGGCAGCGCCGCCTGAGACCGCGCATCACCGCCGCGCCGACCGGCCGCGGCGCGCGCGCCTGGGCGGCGCGCCGCTCGGCGCGCTCCTCCTGGATCGGCTCGATCGACAAGGCATCCTCCGTTCGCGCCCTGCCGCTTCGCCGGGTCCAGATAGAAGCGCCGCCGGCATCACGGCAACCGGCGCGGTGTCGCAGGCGGTTCCTTCGCGCCCGGCCACGCTCTAGAGTTGCCGCGCCGGAGCCCCAGCCCCCTAGCCGGAAGGGTCCATGGTCGCCCACGTCCACACGGTCGCGCTGCAGGGGATCGAGGTCCTCGACATCGACGTCCAGGTGCAGATGGCGCCGGGGCTGCCGGCATTCACGGTGGTCGGCCTGCCCGACAAGACGGTCGGCGAATCGCGCGAGAGGGTGCGCGCGGCGCTGACTGCGATGGGGCTGTCTTTGCCGCCGAAGCGGATCGTGGTCAATCTCGCGCCCGCCGACGTCGCCAAGGAGGGGAGCCATTTCGACCTCCCGATCGCGCTCGGCCTCCTGGTCGCGATGGAGGTGGTGGCGGCCGAGGACATCGCCGGCCTCGTCGCGCTCGGCGAGCTCGCGCTCGACGGCGCGCTCCTGCCGGTCGCCGGCGTCCTCAACGCGGCGATGGCCTCCGCCGCCGCCGGGCGCGGCCCGATCTGCCCGGCCGCGTGCGGGCCGGAGGCGGCGTGGGCGGGCGAGATCGAGATCCTCGCCGCGCCGTCGCTGATCGCGCTGATCAACCACTTCAAGGGGACGCAGGTCCTCACGCCGCCGGCGACCGCGATCGCCGCCGACGGCGCGCCGACGCCCGACCTCGCCGACATCAAGGGCCAGGAGACCGCCAAGCGCGCGCTCGAGATCGCCGCCGCGGGCGCGCACAATCTCCTGATGATCGGCCCGCCGGGCTCGGGCAAGTCGATGCTGGCCGCGCGGCTGCCCGGCATCCTGCCGCCGCTCGCGCCCGAGGAGATCCTCGAGATCTCTATGATCCACTCGGCGGCCGGCATGATCGAGGGCGGCCGGCTGTCGCCGCGGCGTCCGTTCCGCGACCCGCATCATTCGGCCTCGGTGCCGGCGCTGGTCGGCGGCGGGGCGCGGGCGCGCCCGGGCGAGGTCTCGCTCGCCCATCTCGGCGTCCTGTTCCTCGACGAGCTCCCCGAATTCCAGCGGAGCGCGCTCGAGGCGCTGCGCCAGCCGATCGAATCGGGCCGCGCCGTGGTCGCGCGCGCCAACGCCCATGTCGTCTATCCGGCCCGGGTCCAGATCGTCGCCGCGATGAACCCGTGCCGCTGCGGCCATCTCGACGACCCGGCGCTCGCCTGCACGCGCGTGCCGCGCTGCGCCCAGGAATACCAGGCGCGCATCTCGGGCCCGCTGTTCGACCGCATCGACCTCCATGTCGACGTGCCGGCGGTGAACCCGGCCGATCTCGCGCTGCCGCCGCCGCGCGAGGGCTCGGCCGCCGTCGCCGCCCGCGTCGCCGCCGCGCGCGCGATCCAGCGCGACCG
>VGEU01000189.1 GCA_016869145.1 Alphaproteobacteria bacterium
GGGCGAGGCGGCGGAGTGCCGGCAGCGCGCCGCGCGCGACGCCCTCGCCCGGCGCTGCGGTGATCGCGGTGCGGTCGAGGACGCGGACGGTGATCGCGAGCCCGGTCTTGCGCTCGGTGCCATAGCCGGTGGAGGCGTGGCCGGTCGCCTGGCAGCCCTGCACGGCGCCCGCGAACTGCTCGAGCGCGGCGCGGCCGCGGTCGCGCACCGTGCCGTTCCAGACCAGTGTCGTTCCGGTCTGGAAGACGCAATACGTGCCGCCGTCGTCGCTCTTCCATGCGCCCGTCAGATCGATTCCGTTGCAGCGCGTCTCGGTCGCCGGCGCGCTTGACGGTCCGGGTGCGGCGGTCGGGTTGAGAGCGGCGCCGACACCCCCCATGGCGCGTGCCGCGCACTGGCGCACGAAGTTCCACATCAAGGGCACGGTCGCCTCGTGCAGGATCGGGTTCGTCCAGCGGTCGGTCTCGCGGTAGATCTCCCACATCCGGAAATACTTGTTGGGGCCGTGGCGCGCCCAGTCGCCGGGCAGCTGGCCGGCCGGGCTGTGCGCCGGGACCAGGTTGCCGTAGCCGTCGATCTTGTAGGGCTTGCCGAGGTTGAACGGCTCCGGTCCGACATGACGGTTGAGCCGCGACAGCGCGGTGTCCGCCCACTGGTCCATGCAGGCGCGCCCGGCCTCGGTCTTCCACGGCTCGGCGATGGGGTCGATCTGCGCCGCCGCCGGCGGCGCGGCGAGGGCGAGAAGGACGGCGGCGAGGGCGGCGGCATGGGCGATCATGATCCAGTGTGGCACCCGGATCAGTGAAAGTCCCGTGAAGGATAGAGACGGCGGTCCGTGACGGTGCGCCCGACCTCGTCGGCTCGGGCCAGCGGCGGGGTGATGGCGGCGGCCGGGTCCCGGGCGTCGGGCGGGGTCGCGAGCACGCGCAGCCGGTCGGTGAGGTCGGTCATGCGCTCGGCGATCACGTGGACGACGTTGCCCTCGCGCTGCACCGGGCCGTGCACGCGCAGTAGCCGCGCGGTCAGCACCTCGCGCCGGAAGCGCTCGAAGACGCTGGGCCACACCACGACATTGGCGACGCCGGTCTCGTCCTCGAGCGTCATGAAGATCACCCCACTCGCGGTGCCCGGCCGCTGGCGGATCAGGACGAGGCCGGCGACCGCGACGCGCCGGCCGTTGGCGGTCGCGGCGAGCCGGGCATGCGGCAGCACACCCTCGATCGCGAGCCGGGTGCGGAGAAGGGCGAGCGGATGCGCCTTGAGCGAGAGGCGGAGCGCGGCATAGTCCTGCGCCACCTCCTCGCCCGGCGCCATCGCGGGCAGCGCGACCGGCGGGTCGGCGCGCCCCTCGCCGTGGGCGGCGAAGAGCGGCAGAGGCTCGGGCCCGAGCGCGCGGATCGCCCACAGGGCGCGCCGGCGCGCGAGCCCCATCGAGCCGAATGCGTCGGCGCGGGCGAGCGCCTCGAGCGCGGGCACGCCGATCAGCGTGCGGCGCTGGAGATCGGCGGGGCTCGCGAAGGGCCGGTCGCGCCGGGCGACGATCGCCGCCGCCGCCGCCTCGGCGAACCCGCTCACCTGGCGCAGGCCGAGGCGGAGCGCCGGACGGTCCTCGGCGTCCGGCTCGAGCGTCGAATCCCAGTCGCTGTGGTTGACGTCGACGGCGCGCACCACGACGCCGTGCTCGGCCGCGTCGCGCACGATCTGCGCCGGCGCGTAGAAGCCCATCGGCTGGCTGTTGAGGAGCGCGCACGCGAACGCGGCCGGGTAGTGGCACTTGAGCCAGGACGAGACATAGACGAGGAGGGCGAAGCTCGCGGCGTGGCTCTCGGGGAAGCCATACTCGCCGAAGCCCTCGATCTGCTTGAAGCAACGTTCGGCGAAGTCGCGGTCGTAGCCGTTGGCGACCATGCCGCGGATCAGCTTCTCGCGGAAGCCGTGGATGGTGCCGGCGCGGCGGAAGGTCGCCATCGCGCGGCGGAGCGAATCGGCCTCCGACGGCGTGAACCCGGCGGCGACGATCGCGATCCGCATCGCCTGCTCCTGGAACAGCGGCACGCCGAGCGTCTTGGCGAGGACGCCGGCGAGCGCCTCGGAGGGGAACGACACCGTCTCCTTGCCGCTCCGGCGGCGGAGATAGGGATGCAGCATGTCGCCCTGGATCGGCCCCGGGCGCACGATCGCCACCTCGATCACGAGGTCGTAGAAATTGCGCGGCTTGAGCCGCGGCAGCATCGTCATCTGCGCCCGGCTCTCGACCTGGAACACGCCGATCGAATCGGCCTTGCACAGCATGTTGTAGACGGCCGAATCCTCGGCCGGCACCTCGGCGAGCGCGAGGCGGCGGCCGTGATGGCGGGCGAGGAGATCGAGGCCCTTGCGGATGCAGCTCAGCATGCCGAGCGCGAGGACGTCGATCTTGAGGATGCCGAGCGCGTCGAGATCGTCCTTGTCCCACTCGATTGTGGTGCGGTCCTCCATCGCGGCGTTGGCGATCGGCACGACCTCGGCGAGCGGGCCGCGGGTGATGACGAAGCCGCCGACATGCTGCGACAGGTGGCGCGGGAAGTCGCGCAGCGTGCGCGCGAGGGAGAGCGCGAGGCGGAGCCGCGGTGTCGTCGGGTCGAGGCCGATCTCGCGGACATGCTTCTCCTCGAGATCCTCCGACCGCCAGCCCCATACCGTGTCGGCGAGCGCATCGATGGTATCGGCGGAGAGCCCGAGCGCCTTGCCCACGTCGCGGATCGCGCTCCGCGTCCGGTAGTGGATGACGGTCGCCGCGATGCCGGCGCGCGCACGGCCGTATTTCGCGTAGATGTACTGGATCACCTCCTCGCGCCGCTCGTGCTCGAAGTCGACGTCGATGTCGGGCGGCTCGTTGCGCTCGGCGCTGATGAAGCGCTCGAACAGGAGATCCATGCGCTCGGGATCGACGGCGGTGATGTCGAGGCAGTAGCACACGGCCGAGTTGGCCGCCGAGCCGCGCCCCTGGCACAGGATGCCGCGCGCGCGCGCGAAGCGGACGATGTCGTGGACGGTGAGGAAATAGGGCGCGTAGCCGAGCGTGCCGATCAGCCCGAGCTCGTGGTCGAGGGCGCGGCGCACCTTGTCGGGGACGCCGCCCGGATAGCGCCGCCGCGCGCCGTCACGGGTCAGGCGCTCGAGCGCGGCCTGCGGGCCGATGCCGGGCGGCGCCTCGTCGTCGGGATATTCGTAGCGGAGCTCGTCGAGGCTGAACCGGCACGCCTCGGCGATCGCCGCCGTCCGCGCGACCGCGTCGGGAAACCGGCGGAAGAGCCGCGCCATCTCGTCGGCCGGCTTGAGATGCCGTTCGGCGTTGGCATGCAGCGCCCAGCCCGCCGTCTCCACCGTCGTGTGCAGCCGCACGGCCGTGAGCACGTCCTGGAGCTGCCGCCGCCCGGGCGCGTGCGCGTGGACGTCGTTGGTCGCCACGAGCGCGATCCCGGCGGTCCGTGCCGCGGCCGCGAGCGCGGTGATGCGCGCCCGGTCGTCGCCGCGATAGAGATGCTGCGCGGCGAGGAAGACGCGATCGCCGAAGCGGGCGGCGAGCCGGGCGAGGTGCGCGGCGAAGCCGGTCTCGGGCGCGCCGGTCTCCGGCGCGAGCGCGATGACGATCTGGCCGTCGCCGTGGTCGAGCGCCTCGGCGAGGCCGATATGGCATTCGCCCTTGGGCGCGCGGCGCTTGCCGATCGTGAGGAGGCGCGCGAGCCGGCCATAGGCGGGGCGGTCGGTCGGCAGATAGAGAAGGCTCGGCGCATCGACGAGATCGAGCCGCGCGCCGACGACGAGGCGGATGCCGGCCGCCTTGGCCGCGACATGGGCGCGCACGACGCCGGCGAGCGTGTTGCGGTCGGTGATCGCGACTGCGGCGTGGCCGAGCGCGGCCGCCGTCTCGACCATCTCCTCGGGATGCGAGGCGCCGCGGAGGAAGCTGAAATTGCTGGTGAGCTGGAGCTCGGCATAGGCGGTCACGGCGGCGTCTCGCCGGCGTCGACGTCGAAGGGCGGAATGTGGACGAGCTCGAACTTGAGCCCGTCGGGATCGGCGAAGAAGACCGCGTAGTAGCCCGGCAGATAGTCGTACTCGGCGGGTGCATCGAGGACGGCGGCGCCGATGCCGAGGAGGAGGCGGTGGAGCGTGTCGACCTCCTCCCGGCTCGTTGCGCTGAAGGCGAAATGGTGAAAGCCCGGCGCGTAGCGCTCATGCTTGCGGCGGGCGAGCGCGGGCTGCGCCTGCCACAGGTTGATTGCGGATCTGGCGGTCCTCGAGTACCAGACCGTCATGGCTTCCGTCGCCTCGACCCGCTCGTAGCCGAGAAAGCCGAGGATCGGCGCATAGAACGTCGCCTCCGATTTCGCGAGATCGCCGAGCGTGATCCCGAGATGGTCCATCGCGCCGAGTGTCATCGCCTTCCTCCCCCGATCGCCGTCTCACGCCACCCGTCCGATCGGCGTCGTCATCCGAATACGCCGTGCAGGTACCACGCGGGCGTCGCGCCGGGGCGGTAGATCCCCTCGCGATAGAGCCAGAAGCGGCCGCCCGCGCTGTCCTCGACGCGGTAGTAGTCGCGGCTCTCCGCGCGCCCGTCGGCGGGCCGCCACCATTCGGGCGCGATCCGCTCCGGCCCCTCGGCGCGGACGATGCGGTGGACGATGCGCCGCCAGCGGAACAGGACCGGCGGGTCGTCGGGCACCAGCGCGGTCGCCTCGATCG
>VGEU01000190.1 GCA_016869145.1 Alphaproteobacteria bacterium
GCGCCGGCGCCGCGCGGGGCCGCGCCGCCACCGGCGACGACGGCGGCCGCGTCATACTTCTTCGGGTGCACGATGCCGTTGCCGATGAAGCTCACCACCATGGCGGTCAGCATGACCAGGATGGCCGCGCCCGCGAACTTGGTCAGTTCGATCGAACCCATGGGACTCCTCTCGTCCGCGGGCAGCGCCCGCCGGACTCCGGCGCCGACATTTGGTCGGTTCCGACCCAATCGCAAGCGCTATAGTGTCGCAGCCGATGCCCGCCGCCCGCCCGATCGTCGTCATCCCCGCGCGCCTAGCGGCGACGCGGCTTCCCGACAAGCCGCTCGCCGACATCCATGGCGTGCCGATGATCGTCCATGTGCTCCGCCGCGCGGTCGAGGCCGATGTGGGGCCGATCCTGGTCGCCGCCGGCGATGCGGCGATCGTCGAGGCGGTCGCCGCTGCGGGCGGGCACGCGGTCCTCACCGATCCCGCGCTCCCGAGCGGCTCGGACCGCGTTCATGCCGCGCTCGAGCGCATCGACCCCGGCCGCCGCCATGACGTGGTCGTCAATCTCCAGGGCGATCTTCCGACCATCGACCCGGCGCTGATCCGCGCCGCGCTCGCGCCGCTCGACGATCCGGCGGTCGACATCGCGACGCTCGCGGCCGCGATCGGTGAGGCGCGCGAACGCACCGATCCCAACGTCGTCAAGGCCGTGATCGCGCTCGCGCCGGGCGCGCGGATCGGCCGCGCGCTCTATTTCAGCCGCGCCACCGTGCCGTCGGGCGACGGGCCGCTCTATCATCACATCGGCCTCTACGCCTTTCGCCGCGCCGCGCTCGCGCGCTTCGTCGCCCTGCCGCAGGGTGCCCTCGAGCGGCGCGAGCGGCTCGAGCAGCTGCGCGCGCTCGAGAACGGCATGCGCATCGACGTGGCCTGCGTTGACACCGTTCCGCTCGGTGTCGATACTTCGGCCGACCTCGACCGCGCCCGCGCGATGCTCGCGCCCGCGCGCCCCCGCTGATCCCCTTTCACCCGGACCACACCGATGGCACGACGCGCCGGCCCATCCCCCACGCGATCCCGCGCGCCGACCAACACGATCGCGTTCCAGGGCGTCCCCGGCGCCTATTCCGAGCTCGCCTGCCGGCATTTCTTCCCGCGCATGGCGACGCTGCCGACGGCCGCCTTCGAGGACACCTTCGCCGCCGTCCAGGAAGGCCGCGCGCGCTACGCCATGATCCCGATCGAGAACTCGGTCGCCGGCCGCGTCGCCGACATCCATCGGCTGATGCCGGAATCGCGCCTCTACATCATCGGCGAGCATTTCCTGCGCGTGAACCACCATCTCCTCGCCGCTCCCGGCGCGACGCTCGAGACGATCCGCACCGTGCACAGCCACGTCCACGCGCTCGGCCAGTGCCGCAAGATGATCAAGCGGCTCCAGCTGCGCGCGATCGTGCACGCCGACACCGCTGGCGCGGCGGCCGAGATCGCGGCCGCCAAGGATCCGACGCGGGCGGCGATCGCCTCCAAGCTCGCGGGCGCGATCTACGGGCTCCGCACCCTCAAGGCAAATGTCGAGGACGCCGAGCACAATACGACGCGCTTCGTGATCCTAGCGCGGAAGCCGGTGCTGATGCGCCGCACCGGCGCTGCACGGCCGGTGACGAGCTTCGTCTTTCGCGTCCGCAACGTGCCGGCCGCGCTCTACAAGGCGCTCGGCGGGTTCTCGACCAACGGCATCAACATGACCAAGCTCGAGAGCTACATGTTGAACGGCGAGTTCACCGCGACCCAGTTCTATGCCGACGTCGAGGGCCACCCGGCCGACCGCAACCTGAAGCTCGCGCTCGAGGAGCTCGCGTTCTTCTCGCACGAGGTGCGGATTCTCGGCACCTATCCGGCCGATCCGTTCCGTTTCGGTGCCCGCGTCGACGAGGCGAAATAGACGGTGGCGGCGCTCAGCCGCCGGCCACCCACGTCTCGATCAGCCGCCGCGCGATCGAATCCGAGCGCGGCCGGTGGCGGATGCCGGCGCCGCCGTCGGCGAGCTCGGCGCGGGTGAACCAGCGCGCATGCTCGAGCTCCGCGGGGTCGTAGTTGATCTCCTCGGTCTCGGCGGTGGCGTAGAAGCCGAGCATCAGGGAGGCCGGGAACGGCCACGGCTGCGAGGAATGGTAGCGGATGTTGGAGATCGCGACGCCGGTCTCCTCCATCACCTCGCGCGCAACCGCGTTCTCGAGGCTCTCGCCCGGCTCGACGAAGCCCGCGAGCGTCGAGTACATGCCGTCCGGCCATTCGCTCTTGCGGCCGAGGAGGCAGCGGTCGCCGCGGCTGACCAGCATGATCACCGCCGGGTCGGTGCGCGGGAAATGATGGGCCGCGCAGGCCGGATTGGTGCAGACGCGGAGATGCCCCGCCTCGCGGAGCTCGGTCGGGCTGCCGCACACACCGCAGAAGCGGGTCTGGCGATGCCAGTGCAGGATGCCGCGCGCGTAGGCGAGCATCGAGCCCTCGTCGCGCGACAGGAGCGCGCCGACCGCGCGGAGATCGACGAACTCGCCGCTCCGCGCGATGGGCGCGAGCGCGAGCGGATCGTCGTGATGGGAGAGATCGATCGCGACATGCGCGATCTCGTCGATCAGCCCCATGAAGATCGCCTCGCCGGCGTGCTCGAGGAGTGCGGCCGCCGTCGCGACCGCCGGCATCACCGCCTGCGGCTGCTCGCCGGTGACGACGAGGCTCCTCGAGCGCCAGATCGGGATGATCCGCGTCGTCGGGTCGCGGCGGAGCCGCTCGAGCCAGTCCGGATCGCCGCGGCGGTGCGCGGCCCGATCGAGCCGCGCGCTGGCATAGAAATTGGGCTGCTGCATGGGCTGGAAGGTGGCATAGCGGCGCGGCCGGTGCAATCGGCCGGATCATGTCCTATATTGCACGCGGGAGATCGGCGATGGACGGGATCCTCGCTAACCCGGTCAGGTCCGGAAGGAAGCAGCCGTAACGGGTTCTTCCCGGGTCGTCGTCCGGTCTCCCGCCCGATTGCGCGCCACGCGCCGGCCCGCCCGTCCCGCTGAGCCATGAGCGACCCGACCGGAACGACGCCCTATCGCGTTCTCGCGCGCAAGTACCGGCCGAGCACCTTCGCCGAGCTGATCGGCCAGGATGCGATGGTCCGGACGCTGCGCAACGCCTTCGCCTCGGGCCGGCTCGCCCACGCCTTCATCCTCACCGGTGTCCGCGGCGTCGGCAAGACGACGACCGCCCGCATCATCGCCCGCGCCCTCAACTGCATCGGCCCCGACGGCAAGAGCGGCCCGACGATCGAGCCCTGCGGGGTCTGCCCGCATTGCATCGCGATCGCCGACGACCGCCATGTCGACGTGCTCGAGATGGACGCCGCGAGCCGCACCGGCGTCGACGACGTCCGCGAGCTGATCGAGGGCGTCGCCTACCGCCCGGTGATGGGCCGTTACAAGGTCTATATCGTCGACGAAGTGCACATGCTGTCGAAGCCGGCGTTCAACGCGCTCCTCAAGACGCTCGAGGAGCCGCCCGAGCACGTCAAGTTCGTGTTCGCAACGACCGAGATCCGCCGCATCCCGATCACCGTCCTGTCGCGCTGCCAGCGCTTCGATCTCCGCCGCGTGCCGCCCGAGCTTCTCGCCACGCATCTCGCGGCGGTGGCCGGACGCGAGGGCGCGGCGCTCGACGACGGCGCGCTCCGCCTCCTCGTGCGCGCCGCCGACGGCTCGGTGCGCGATGCGCTGTCGCTCCTCGACCAGGCGATCGCTCATGGCGGCGGGCGCGTCGACGGCGCCGCCTCGGTGTCGGAAGACGAGATGCGCGCCATGCTCGGGCTCGCTGACGGCGGCCAGGTGCTCGAGCTGTTCGAGACCGTGATGAGGGGCGATGCGGCGGACGCTCTGGCGCGGATCGCCGCGCTCTACAATGCCGGCGCTGATCCGATGGTCGTCATCCAGGACCTCCTCGAGCTCACCCACTGGCTGACGCGCATCAAGCTCGCGCCCGAGGCCGACGCGCGCGACGTCGTCACCGATTCCGAGCGTGCGCGCGCCGCGGCGCTCGCGCGCCGCCTCGCGATGCCGGTCCTCGCCCGCGCCTGGCAGATGCTGCTCAAGGGCGTGGCCGAGGTGCGGACGGCGCCGTCGGCGATCCAGGCGGCCGAGATGCTGATCGTGCGGCTCTGCTATGTCGCCGATCTGCCGACGCCGGCCGAGCTGGCGCGCGGCGGCATGCCCGCTTCCGAGACGCGCGCGCCCACGCGGGTCTCAGAAAGCGCGCCGTCGCGCGTCTCAGAAAGCGCGCCCGCGCGCGGGGAAGGCGCCTCGGCGCTGCTGCGGGCGGTCGACCCTGCGCCCGACGCGGGGCCGGTGGCCGCCGCCGCGCCGCCCGCGCCGGCGAATTTCCGCGACGCGGTCGCGCTGTTCGCCCGTCACCGCGAGGCGATCCTTCATGCGCATCTGGTGAGCGATGTTCACCTGGTCCGGTTCGAGCCCGGCCGGATCGAGTTCCGCCCCGGTCCCAACGCGCCGGCGAACCTGCCCAACCGGATCAGCGACTGCCTCGGGCGGTGGACCGCGCGGGCCTGGCTGGTGGTGAGCCTGCCGGCCGGCGACGGCGCGCCGTCGCTGCACGAGCAGGACGAGGCGGCCGAGGCGCAGCGCCGGAACGCGGCGCTCAGCCATCCCCTCGTCCAGGC
>VGEU01000191.1 GCA_016869145.1 Alphaproteobacteria bacterium
TGTGGACCGGCGCGATCGAGCCGCTCGCGCCGGCGGCGCTCGACGGCGCCGATCTTGCGGTCGATGCGATCTTCGGCGCCGGCCTCGCACGTGCCCTCGACGGCGCGGCGCGCGCGACCGTCGAAGCGATCGATGCGCGCGGCCTCGCATCGGTCGCGGTCGATGTGCCGAGCGGCGTCGAGGGCGACACGGGCCGCATCGCCGGCGCCGCGCCGCACGCGCGTCTCACCGTCACGTTCTTCCGCCGCAAGCCGGGCCACATCCTTCTCCCCGGACGGCTCCATTGCGGCGAGGTGGTCGTCGCCGACATCGGCATTGCCGAGTGCGTGCTGGCCTCGATCGGCGCCGCGACATTCGCCAACGACCCGGCTTTGTGGTCCGGGCTCTATCCGTGGCCCACGATCGACGGCCACAAATACGACCGCGGCCACGCGCTCGTCCTCGGCGGCGCCGTCATGACCGGTGCCGGCCGGCTCGCCGCCCGCGCCGCGCTCCGGATCGGCGCTGGGCTGGTCACGATCGCGAGCCCCAGAGCCGCGGTCCCGATCTATGCCGGCGATCTCGGGAGCCTGATCGTGCGGCCGGCCGAGCACCCGGAGGACATCACGGCGCTTCTCGCCGACGGCCGCCGGAACGCGGTCCTCGTCGGTCCCGGCGCCGGCGGAGGCGATGCGACCCGCGCCGCGGTGATGGCCGTCCTCGCCACCGGCCGCCGCGCGGTGATCGATGCCGATGCGCTGACGGCGTTCGCGGGCGATGCGGCTGTCCTGTTCGCAGCACTCCGGGGCCGCGAGGCCGTGCTGACGCCGCATGACGGCGAGTTCGCGCGGCTGTTCGGCGCCGAGCGCGGCGATCGCCTGGCGCGGGCCCGAGCCGCCGCGGCGCGCGCGGGTGTGGTCGTCCTCCTCAAGGGCCCCGACAGCGTGATCGCCGCGCCGGACGGCCGTGCCGCCATCAACGCGAACGCGCCGCGCTGGCTCGCGACGGCGGGCACGGGCGATGTGCTCGCGGGCCTCGTGCTCGGTCTCCTCGCGCAGGGCATGGCGCCGTTCGAGGCGGCATGCGCGGCGACGTGGGTGCATGGGCGCGCGGCGACGATCGTCGGTCCGGGGCTCGTAGCCGACGACCTCCCTGCCACGGTGCCGGCGGTGTTGCGCGAACTTCTCGGCACAATCGCGGGCTGAGCGCGAATAGCAAGCCGGTTTCAAGGCGTTGGCGGGCGCCCATTAGACGTTCGTTAATAATTCGGCGTTAATCTGTGTTACAGCTGTGTTACAGCCATCAAAAAGGGGGTCGCAGGACGGTCCCCTCGTGTCGAAGGGTACGCTTCATGTTGGGGCTTTCTTCGAAGCAGCGGATAAGATCGGGCGTCGACAGCATCCGGGTCGGCGCAATTTTCGGCCGAACGCTTCCCGACAACGTGGTCGAGAAGGCCCGAGTGGTGAACCTCGGCAAGGGGCCGTCGGGCATCCCGCACGTCTTCTTCCATCTGAGCTTCGAACGCTCGAACCGGCCGATCGGCGACACCGAGCCGCGGACGCTCGCGCTCCGCGCGTTCGTCGAACGCTTCCCCGAGCCGATCGCGTCCTGATCAACCGTCGAGCGGCAGGGCCGTCCGGTATTTCACCTGGTTGAGCGCGAAGCTCGACTTGATGCTGGCGACGCCCGGCACCCGCGTCAGGTGATCCTTCAGGAACCGCTCATAGGCGGCGACGTCGGCGACGACGACGCGGAGGAGATAGTCCGCGTCGCCGGTCATCAGATAGCACTCCATCACCTCGGGCCGCGCCGCGATGGTGGATTCGAAGACGTCCAGGGCCGACTCGATCTGGCGCTCCAGGGTCACCTGGACGAAGACGCTGATCGGAAGCCCGACCGCTGCCGGCTCGAGCAACGCGACGTGGCCGCGGATCACGCCGGCCTCCTCGAGCTCGCGCACACGCCGGAGGCAGGGCGAGGCCGACAGCCCGACCGCGCGGGCGAGATCGGCGTTGCTGATCCGTGCGTTCTCCTGCAGCGCGGCCAGGATTCGCCTGTCGATCGCGTCGAGGGGGACTGTTCGCATGATCGCCCGAGTTTCCTATCTCAAAGCGCATATCATTGCGCAAAATAGCTTCCATCGAGCAAACTTCGCAACGCCGGTGTCGCGGCGCCCTGATATTCTCACCGGCGGGTGAGAAACGAGGGCGTCCATGGCCGGCACCGCACGTCGCCTGAAGACCGTCGCCGGCGGGACCGGCCGGGCGCCCAACGCCGAGCGGCTCGCGGTCCTCCGTGCGCTGGAGAAGAAGATACTCTGGCTGTCGGCCTGGACGATCCACAACGCGAACCATCTGCGGCCCCATGGCGACGGGCTCAAGGTCGGCGGCCATCAGGCCTCCAGCGCCTCGATCGTCACCCTGATGACGGCCCTTTATCTCGATGTGCTGCGGCCCGAGGACCGGATCGCGGTCAAGCCGCACGCGGGCCCGGTGTTCCACGCGATCCAGTATCTCCTCGGCCATCAGAGCCGCGACAAGCTCGAGTCGTTCCGGGCGCTGGGTGGCGCGCAGTCTTATCCGTCGCGCACCAAGGACAGCGACGACGTCGACTTCTCGACCGGCTCGGTCGGGCTCGGCGTCGCGATGACGATCTTCAGCGCGCTGGTCCAGGACTATGTCCACCTCAAGGGGCTCGCGCCCGCCGGTGAGCGGCCCGGGCGCATGGTCGCACTCGTCGGCGACGCCGAGCTCGACGAGGGCAATGTCTTCGAAGCGCTGCTCGAGGGCTGGAAGAAGGACGTTCGCAATGTCTGGTGGGTGATCGACTACAACCGCCAGAGCCTCGATTCCGTCGTCACCGACCGGCTGTTCGGACGCATCGACGAACTGTTCCGCACCATGGGCTGGCGCGTCGTCACGCTCAAATACGGCAAGGCGCTCGAGCGCGTGTTCGCGATGCCGGGCGGCACCGCGGTGCGCGACTGGATCGACGGCTGTCCGAACTCGCTCTACTCGGCGCTCACGTTCAAGGGCGGCGCGGCTTGGCGGCGCCATCTGGAGACCGACATCGGCAATCTGCCCGGCGTCCGCCGTATCCTGGATGCGCACGACGACGAGGCGTTGCAGACGCTGATGACCAATCTCGGCGGCCACGACATCGAGACCGTGCTCGAGGCTTTCCACGCCATCGACGACGACCTGCCGACCTGCTTCATCGGCTATACGATCAAGGGTTTCGGGCTTCCGTTCGCCGGTCACAAGGACAACCACGCCGGGCTGATGAACCCCGAGCAGATGGCGGGCTTCAAGCGCGCGATGGCGATCGGAGACGGGTCCGAGTGGGACAAGTTCGCTGGCCTCGACGTTCCCGCGGAGCGGCTCGCGGCGTTCCTCGCCGCGGTGCCGTTCGCCGCGCGTTTCCCGCGTGCGCATGCGACCGATATCGTTCCAGTGCCCGACTCGATCGCGATCCCGCGCGCCGAGACCATGTCGACGCAGGACGGCTTCGGGCGCATCCTCAACGAGATCGCGCGGAGCGACGGCCCGCTCGCCCGCCGCATCGTCACCACCTCGCCCGACGTCACCGTGTCGACCAATCTCGGCCCGTGGGTCAATCGCCGCGGCATCTTCTCGCGCACGATCTCGGCCGACACCTTCGCCGACGAGAAGGTGGTCTCGGCGCAGAAATGGTCGATGTCGCCCGACGGCCAGCACATCGAGCTCGGCATCGCCGAGCACAATCTGTTCCTCCTCCTCTCCGCGCTCGGGCTCGCCGGCCCGCTGCACGGCGGACGGCTTCTGCCGATCGGGACGGTCTACGATCCGTTCATCCGCCGGGGCCTCGATGCGATGCACTATGGCTGCTACCAGGACTCGCGGTTCATGGTGGTCGCGACGCCGTCGGGCATCACGCTCGCGCCCGAGGGCGGCGCGCACCAGTCGCTCGAGACCAACCTCATCACGCTCGCCCAGCCCGGCATGGCGGCGTTCGAGCCCGGCTTCGTCGACGAGCTCGCCGAGATGATGCGCTGGGGCTTCGTGCACATGCAGGCCGATGACGGCGGGTCCGTCGCGCTCCGGCTGTCGACGCGCCCGATCCGTCAACCCGAGCGCGTGATCGACGAGGCGCTCCGCCGCGACATCCTCGCCGGCGCCTATTGGCTCGCGCCGCCGGCCGACGGCGCGACGATGGTGATCGCCTATACCGGCGCCGTCGCGCCCGAGGCGATCGCCGCGCACGAGGCGATCCTCGAGGACATCCCGGGCGCCGGGCTCCTCGCCATCACCTCGGCCGACCGGCTGCACGGCGACTGGATGACGGCGCGGCGCGCCCGCATCGCCGGCCGCCGTTCGGTGACCGCCCATGTCGAGCGCCTCCTCGCCGCGATCGCGCCCGATGCCGCGCTCGTCACGGTGCTCGACGGCCATCCGGCGACGCTCTCCTGGCTCGGCTCGGTCGCCGGCCAGCGCATCTACCCGCTCGGCGTCGACCGCTTCGGCCAGTCGGGCGACATCCCCGATCTCTACCGTGTGCACCAGATCGACACCGACGCGATCCTCGATGCCGTGGCGCGCGCCTGCGTGCGACGACTGACCGGGCGCTGATGCGGATCGGGATCATCGGCAGCGGCAATATGGGGCGCGCGATCGGGGTCGCGCTCGCCCGGCTCGGCCATCCGGTGCGGTTCGGCGCG
>VGEU01000192.1 GCA_016869145.1 Alphaproteobacteria bacterium
GCCGCGGCCGTCGCGCGCCGCGAGGCCCGGGGCGACCACGGTGCCGGCCGGTCCGCGGCCGACGACGAAGCCTTCGCCGGCGAGCATCGCATAGGCGGCATCGACGGTGCCGCGGGCGAGACCGAGCTGGCTCGCGAGGGCGCGCGCCGAGGGCAGCCGCGCGCCCGGCGCGAGCGCGCCGCCGAGGATGGCAGCGCGGACCCGGTCATAGATCTGACGCTGCACCGGGCCGCCCCGGCGCCGGTCGATGGTGATGCGGAGCGCCGGATCGGCGCGCCTCGGGGCGTTCATCGGGCGATCCTCTCCGCGATCGCGGGCGCTTCCGCGCGGCCGGTTCGATGGCTGGTTCAATCTAGCATAAATTGGCCCAACCGGTTAGGCCATCACCCGGCTATGCTCTCGCTCTGCCCGCCCGCCCGGCGGGTCCGGCAAAAGGAGGGGCTCCATGGACAAGCGCATCGAGTACTGGACGACGGCGCCGGCGGGCTACCGCGCCTTCATGGGCGTCAAGAAGGCGGTTCTCGAATCGGGGCTCGAGCACCGGCTGACCCATCTCGTCTGGCTGCGCGTGTCGCAGATCAACGGCTGCGCCTATTGCGTCGATCTCCACTGGCGCGATGCGCTGGCGGCCGGCGTCGAGGCGCGCGTTCTGAACGCGGTCGCGGCGTGGGAGGAGATGCCCTGTTTCGATGCGCGCGAGCGCGCCGCCTTCGGCTGGGCCGAGGCGCTGACGCTCGTCGCCGCGACGCGCGCGCCCGAGCCCGCCTATCGCGCCGCGGAAGCGGAGTTCGGTGCGGTCGGCATGTGCGCGCTGAGCTACGCCATCGCCTACATGAACGCGATGAACCGCCTCGGCGTCGGCTTCCGCATGCGGCCCGACTTCGCCGAGGGAGGCGGTCATGGCGCTCGTTGACGCGGCGCTCCGCGCCATCATCGCGACGCAGAAGCTCTCCTACGCCGCGACGGTCAATCCGGACGGCACGCCCAATCTCTCGCCCAAGGGCAGCATCGAGGCGTGGGACGACCGGCACGTGATCTGCGCCGATATCGCCTCGCCGGCGACGGTGCGCAACCTGCGTGCCAATCCCGCGATCGAAATCAACGTGCTCGACCCGTTCTCGCGCCGCGGCTATCGCATCCGCGGCCGCGGCACGGTGAAGGACGCCGGACCCGAGCTCGAGGCCGTCAAGGGCGCGCTCACCCGCCGCTTCGGCGATCTCTATCCGGTCACCGGCGTCGTGGTCGTCGAGGTGACGGCGGTGCGCGCCGTCGTCTCCCCGAGCTACATGTTCGACCCCGGGGCGGAGGAAAGCGCGATCCGGCGCGAGTGGATGGGAATCTACAAGGCCCGCCCGGTCGAGGCCGACTGAGCGGGCGCGCCGGGCTGCACGTGGCCTGCACGAAAAATCCGAAGGCCCTCGACGAGCCGGGGACGCGGCCTGCATAAGGCGGGCGTAGCACGGTCGCATGCCGCGCCGCGCCGCCATCCCCGCCGCCTTCGACCGTGTTCCCGCCGGCGCCCTCGCCGCCGCCGCCGGCGCCGTCCTCGCGCTCGACCCGGGTCGACATCACCGCGCGGACGGCGGACGGGCGGGCCGAGATCGTGTTCGCCGACGACGGCGCCGGCGTCTCGCCGGGCAATCGTGCGCGCGTCTTCGAGCCGTTCTTTACGACGCGCCGCGAGAGCGGCGGCACCGGGCTCGGGCTCCGCATCGTGCGCGCGCTGGTCGAGGCGGAGAAGGGGACCGTCACCCTCGCCGATCGCACCGGCGGCGCGGCCTTCGTCGTGACGCTGCCGGCGGGCCAGGTGCGCGGCGGCGCTCACGCCTCCCAGACGACGCGGCCGCCGACGAGGGTCGCCCGGCAGGCGATCGTGTCATAGGCCTCGGGCGGGACGTCGAGCGGGTTCGCCGAGAGGACCGCGCAGTCGGCGAGCTGGCCGGGGAGGAGCCGGCCCTTGACGTCCTCCTCGAAGGTGAACCAGGCGCCCGCGGTGGTGACGGTCGCGAGCGCGGCAGGCGCCGCGATGCGCCCCGCCGGTCCGATGACGCGCGCGGTCGTGCGCTCCTCGCGCCGCATCAGGGTCTTCATGGTGACCAGCGGATCATAGGGCGTGTTGTCGGTGCCGGACTCGACCGCGACGCCGAGCGCGGCGAGGCGCCGGGCCGGCACGATCAGATCCATCTCCGCCGGCGTCCGGTCGAAGAACATCGCGCCGTTCTTCCACAGATGGTGCATCGGGATCAGCGTGACGCCGAGGCCGAGCTCCTTGATCGTCTGGAGATCGCCCTCGTCGGCGAGGCTCAGATGCTCGATCACCCAGCGCCGCCCGACGAGGTCGTGCGCGGCGTGGCCGCGGGCGAGGATGGGGAGGATCGTCTTCTGCGTGCCGGCCGAGGCGATGGTGTGGAAGCGGAGGTCATGGCGCGCGGCGGCCATCGCGATCGTCTCGAACGCGGCGGCGTCGTTCGCCTGGCGGATATGGCTCCAATAGCCGGTGTCGTTGCCGCGGGCGCGCGCGAGCACCGCGGCGTGCGCATCGCCGCCGAGATTGACGTGGACGCCGGCGATGCGGAGCCGCGCATCGCCGAAGCCACGCCCGCGCGCATAGGGAAGCCAGTCGCGCATCTGCGCCTCGGCCTCCGCCGCATCCGCCCACGCCGGCGCCACGACCATGCCCATCCGCATCGAGAGCCGGCCCGTCTCCCAGAGCTCGCGATAGATCGCGATCACCTCGGGCGAGCAGCCGTGGCCCTCGTAGACGCTGGTCGTGCCCTTGCTGTGATAGAGCCGCATCGCCTCGACGACCGCACGCGCGCGCTCGTCGGTGGTGTAGCGCGGCACCGCCGGCATCAGCGCGAGCTCGGCCGTCTCGTGCGGGTTGCGGTCGATGAAGACACCGGTCGGCTCGCCCGCGTCGTCCTTCTCGATCTCGATGCCGGCGATCGGCGAGACCGTGTCGCGGTCGATGCCGTTAAGCCGGAGCGCGAGCGAGTTGAGCGCCATGAAGCAGGGCGGCTGGCCCCAATAGCCCGACGGCGGCCGGATGCAGACCGGGTGGCGCGGCGCCGCGCGGTCGAGCGCGTGGCGATCCGGCATCCGCCCCTCGGCGAGCACCTTGGGCCCGTCGAAATAGTGGATCGGCGTCCCGACCGGCATGGTGACGATCCACTCGCCCTCGGCGCGGGTGCGCGCGATCCGCGCGATGCGGTCGACGACATCGGCGATGGAGCGGCAACCGTCGAGCGTGGGGCGGATGAGCTTCATCCCCTCGGTGTCCATGTGCGCGTGCGCGTCGTTGAAGCCGGGGATGATCGCAGAGCGCCCGAAATCGCGCACCACGGTGTCGGGGCCGCGGCGAGCGAGGACATCCGACCGCGCGCCCACCGCGACGATGCGCTCGCCCGCGATCGCCACCGCCGCGGCGCGGCTGAAGCGGTCGTCCATGGTGACGACGTCGCCGAGGAGGATCGTGTCGGGCGGCAGTGCACGCGGATCGGTCATGCGTTCGGTCCTTGTCGGCCCCGCTGTCCGCGCGCTGGCCGGCCGCACGGCGAGGCCATAGAGTGTGGGCGATCAACAGGCGGCGGCCGTCGCCGCAACGAGGAGGCACCCACCATGAGCTATCAGGACATACTCTACAGTGTCGAGGACGCGGTCGCGACCATCACCCTCAACCGGCCGGCGGTGATGAACGCGCTCTCGGCCAATCTCGAGAACGAGATGCACCGCGCCTTCGACCAGGCCGACGCCGACCGGTCGGTGCGCGCGATCATCCTGACCGGCGCCGGCGCCGCCTTCTCCGCCGGCTACGACCAGGGCCCGTCGCCGACCGGACGACGCAAGACCGATCCCAACGGCCTCTCGGTGGCGGAGTTCATCGAGACCTGGCAGCGCAACGACCAGGTGCTCGCCGACAAGTGGATGCACATGTGGAAGCTCGGCAAGCCGATCATCGCCGCCGTCAACGGCTGGGCGATGGGCGGCGGCTTCTGGTACCAGCTCGCCTGCGACATCACGATCGCCTCCGAGCAGGCGACGTTCTCGCAGCCCGAGGTGCGCCACATCTCGAACACGACGTTCCTGCTCACCGCCTTGTGCGGCTGGAAGGTCGCCAATCGCTGGGCGCTCACCGGCGATCACATGGACGCGGCGGAGGCCTATCGCATCGGCCTCGTCAACGAGGTCGTGCCGCACGACCAGCTCATCGCGCGCGCGCGGGCGCTCGCCAAGCGCATCGCGATGGTGCCCGAGCCATCGGTCCGCCTCAACAAGGCGATCGCGATGCAGGGGCTGTCGGCCTCAGGCGTGCACGCGGCGCTCCTCCTCGAGGCGACGCTCGGCGCGCTCGCCCATTCCTCGCACACGCCCGAGCGCGAGCACATGTTCGCGATCCAGCGCGACAAGGGCGTAAAGGCCTATCTCGAGCTCCGCGACGGACCGTTTCTGCCCGAGCCGATGGGTCCGAAATCGGCCAAGGGCATGGCCGCGCGCGCGGCCAAGAAATAGCGATCAGACCGCACCGTCGGTGCGCGCGAGCGCGACGAGACGGTAGAGGAGCTCGAGCGCCTCGCGCGGGCTGAGCGCGTCGGGATTGACCTCGGCGAGCGCCGCGGCGACCGGCGCGGTGGCGGGTGCCGGCGGCGGACGCCGCGCCGG
>VGEU01000193.1 GCA_016869145.1 Alphaproteobacteria bacterium
GCGCCCGGCGCCCTGGGTGCCGCAGGCGCCCCCTTTGCCCGGCACGCGCAGCCCGCGAACCCGGGCGGGCAGAAGCACGAGCCGGCCCCGTCGGCGATCCCGGGCGGGCGCGCGAGACATCCGCGGACGAGCCGCGCCAGCCCGTCGATGAAGAGCGCCGTGGTGCCGACCGTCGGCACCCGGACATAGGCCGGCACGCCCGCCTCATAGGCGAGCTCGCCATACTCGATATCGAGCTCGACCAGCGTCTCCGAATGCTCGGATACGAAGGCGACCGGCACCACCACGACCGGCCGGCGTTCCGATCCGGCGCGACGTATCTCGGCATCGGTATAGGGGCCGATCCATTCGAGCGGCCCGACCCGGCTCTGATAGGCGATCACGTGGTCGAGCCCGGCGATCCCGGCCGCCGCCACGACGGAAGCGACCGTCGCCTCGACCTGGTGCTGGTAGGGATCGCCGTCGGCGACGAACTTCTTCGGCAGTCCGTGGGCGGAGAAGATCACACGCGGCGTGCCGGCGGCGCGCGCGGTCTCGAAGCCCGCCCGCGTCAGGGCCGCGACCGCGGCGATGAGCCCGGGCTCCGCCGGATAGCAGCAGATCCGATGCGTCGGCACCGACCGCATCGTCGCGATGTCCTCCCAGATGCGGAGGAACGAACCGGTGGTCGTGGTCGAGAATTGCGGATAGAGCGGCAGCAGCACGAGGCGATCGGGTGCGAAGACCGCAATTTCGGCCGCGACCTCGGCGGCGAGCGGATGCCAATAGCGCATCGCGACGAAGACCCGGATGGTCTCGCCCGGCTCGGCGAGAGCCGCGGCGAGCGCGGCCGCCTGTTTCTCGGTCTCGGGCAGGATCGGCGAGCGGCCGCCGATCTTTGCGTAGATGCTGCGCGCGACCGGCGCCCGCCGGCGGGAGATGAGCTGTGCGAGCGCCCAGCGCGCCGGTCCCGGTGCGCGCATGATCGCGGGGTCGTTGAACAGGTTGAACAGGAACGGCCGCACCGCCTCGGGCGCATCGGGACCGCCCAGGTTGAACACGACGACCGCGGTCTTCATGGTCGGGGTCCGCGGATCCGCTCGACGAGCCGCGCGACATGCTCGGGCGGGGTCGACGGCAGGATGCCGTGCCCCAAATTGAAGACGAACGGGCGGCCGGCGAAGCCCTGGCGAATGGCATCGATCGCCTGGTCAAGCCCGGGCCCGCCGGCGACAAGCCGGACCGGATCGAGATTGCCCTGAAGCGCCCGCGTCGCGCCGAGCTCCGCCCTCGCCCATGCCGGCGCGATCGCGGTGTCGAGGCTGAGGCCGTCGATCGCCGGGATCGCGGCATAGTCGCGATAGGCCGGCCCGACGCCACGCGGAAAGGCGATCACCGGGGCGGCGGGGTGGGCGGCCTTCACCCGGGCGGCGATGGCGGCGATCGGCGCTGCCGACCAGCGCGCGATACCGTCCGAGGGCAGCGCGCCCGCCCAGGTATCGAAGATCTGGACCGCCTCCGCCCCGGCCGCGATCTGCGCCACCAGATGATCGGCGATCGCCTCGACGAGGCGCCCGATCAGCCGGTCGAACGAGACCGGATCGCGATAGGCCCAGCCCTTCGCCGCGACGAAATCGCGGCTGCCGCCGCCCTCGGTCATATAGGTCGCAATCGTCCACGGGGCGCCGGCGAACCCGATCATCGCGACGCCGTCGGGCAGCGCCGCCCGCGTCCGTGCGATCGCCTCGTAGACCGGGGCGAGCCGGTGCGTCACCGACCCGGGCGCGAGCGCAGCGAGACCGGCGGCATCACGGAGCGGCTCGAGCCGCGGGCCCGCGCCGTCCTCGAACCACACCTTCTGCCCGAGCGCGTGCGGAACGACCAGAATGTCGGAGAAGATGATCGCGGCATCGAAGCCGAACCGCCGGATCGGCTGCAACGTCACCTCGGCGGCGCGCGCGGGGTCGTAGCAGAGATCGAGGAAGCTCCCGGCTTCGGCACGCGTTGCCCGATATTCGGGCAGATAGCGCCCGGCCTGGCGCATCAGCCAGACCGGCGGCGGATCGACGAGGCGCCCCGCCAGGGCGTCCAGGAACGGCTTCGCGGTCGTGATGGAAATTCTCTCGGCCAGGATCACGCGATCACTCGACCCCAATACCTCTTTCGAAGACTCTTAGAAAGAGATGGTAGAGGCTGGACGCAGGAAAACCGGGGATTCACGCCGGCGAACGGCGCGCTCGGATCGCTGGGTGAATGATCGGCAAAACCGCGCGGAGGATTGTGGACAACCACCGGGACAAACCGCGCTCGCCGCATCCGATCAACGGTTCTTCCATCGTGCGCGCTGTGGGTCGGAACCGAGACCGCGGTGGGGGGAATCGGTATCGATCACCGGCGGCGCCGCGACGACGGGCTCTTGTCAATAGTGGGATGGAACGCGTATCTCGGGGCGCATCGAGCGCTGCCCGCAGAGGGCGGTGCGCATTGTCCACGTCTTTAGCGGGATCGGCGGGGCGTCGATGGCCGTGAACGCCGAGCAGTCCTACCATCTGCACCTGGTCTCCGACGCGACCGGGGAGACGACGCATGGTGTCGCGCGCGCCTGCATCGCGCAGTTCGAGGGTGTGCGGGTGATCGAGCATCTGTGGCCGATGGTGCGCGCCCGTCCCGCGCTCGACAAGGTGATCGCCGGCGTCAAGTCGCAGCCGGGCGCGGTGATCTTCACCTTGATCGACGAGGAGCTGAGAAGCCATCTCCAGGCGGAATGCATCCGCCTCCAGGTGCCGTGCATCTCGGTGCTCGACCCGGTGATGTACGGGCTCGCCAATTACTTCAACAAGGCGATCACCGGAAAGCCCGGCCGCCAGCACGAGCTCGACGCCGAGTATTTCGACCGGATCGACGCGATGAACTTCTCGCTGACCCACGACGACGGCCAATCGACCTGGGATCTCAACGAGGCCGACCTCGTCCTCCTCGGCGTGTCGCGGACCCCGAAGACGCCGACCTCGCTCTATCTCGCCAACCATTTCGGCATCAAGACCGCGAACATCCCGATCGTGCCCGCGGTCCCGCTGCCGCATACGCTGTTCGAGCTGACCAAGCCGATGGTGATCGGGCTCACCGCCTCGCCGGAGCGCCTGGTCCAGGTCCGCCGCAACCGTCTCCTGATGCTGCACCAGGAGGGCGAGACGGACTATGTCGACATGGAGGTCGTCAAGGAGGAGATCGCCGAGGCGCGGAAGCTCTTCGCCCGCTATGGCTGGCCGGTGATCGATGTGACGCGCCGCTCGATCGAGGAGACGGCGTCCTCGATCTACCAGCTCTTCACCGAATGGCGGCGCGAGACCGGCAAGGCACCCGCCGCCGAGCCACCCCCACACCGTGACTGGACCGGCGGCCGCATCGCGCGCGCGCGCGCCGATCGTGCTCGCGTCCTCGAGCGCCATCCGCGCCCAGCTCCTCGCCGCCGCGGGCGTCGCCTTCGAGGTCGTGGCGCCGCATGTTGACGAGGCGGCGATCAAGGAGGGCTTGCGCGGGGACTCGCGCGATGCCGGTACCGTCGCTGACGTGCTCGCCGAGCACAAGGCGCAGTCGGTCTCACGGCGCGCGCCGGGCCGGCTCGTGATCGCCGCCGACCAGGTGCTCGTTATGGGCCGACGCCAGTTCGACAAGCCGACGACACGCACCGAGGCCGCCGATCAGCTCCGCGCGCTCTCGGGCCGGACGCACGAGCTCGTCACCGTCCTCTGTAGCGTCTGCGACAACGAACGGATATGGCACCACCAGGGGCGCGCGCGGCTTCATATGAGGACGCTCGACGACGGCTTCATCGAGGCCTATCTCGATGCGATCGGCGCCGCGGCGTTCTGGGGCCCCGGCGCCTACCAGATCGCGGGGCTGAGGGCCCAGCTCTTCAGCCATGTCGAGGGCGACAGTTTCACCGTCCAGGGCCTCCCGCTCCTCCCCCTCCTCGATCATCTCCGAACCCAGGGAGCGCTCCGGTCGTGACCATCACCGGCAACGCGCGCATCGCGGGCGTCATGGGCTGGCCGGTCGGGCACTCGCGCTCGCCGCGTCTCCACAATTTCTGGCTCGCGCGGTATGGCATCGACGGCGCCTATGTGCCGTTCGCAGTGCGGCCGGAGAACGCCGCGGCGGCGCTTCGCGCGCTGCCGCTCCTCGGCATCGCCGGCACCAACGTCACCGTGCCGCACAAGGAAGTCGCGTGCGCGACCGTCGATCGCCTCGACCCGGTCGCGCGGCGGATCGGCGCGGTCAACACCGTGGTGGTCGAGGACGGCGGCCTCGCCGGCTACAACACCGACGCGTTCGGCTTCATCGAAGCGCTTCGCGCCGGCGCGCCGTCATGGCGGGCGGCGAAGGGCCCTGCGGTCGTGATCGGCGCCGGCGGCGCGGCGCGCGCGGTCGTCGTCGCGCTCCAGGACGCGGGCGTCGCCGAGATCCGGATCGTCAACCGCACCCGCACCCGCGC
>VGEU01000194.1 GCA_016869145.1 Alphaproteobacteria bacterium
CGGACGATCACTTCTCGGTCGATGGCACGCTGATCGATGCCTGGGCGTCGATGAAGAGCTTCCGGCCCAAGGACGCAGGCGGGGCGGGCGGATCGCCGGCCGGCGGCGGCGGGGGGCGCAATGCCGACGGCGGAATTCGTGCCCGAGACGCTCGAGCGGCTCGACGCGGCGGATGGCTTCGTCCGCTGATCCGCCCTCACGGCGCGGCGCGGCTCGAGGTGTCGTATTTCGTCAGGTTGATGAACTCGAGCACCGTCCCGTCGGGATCGCGGAAATAGGCGCGCGGCCCGTTCACCGTGCCGCCCTGGCGATCCTCCTCGAAGGTGATCTCGATCCCGTTGTCGCGGAGGTGCTCGAGCGCCTGCCTGTAGCCGGTCTCGCCGTCGACGATGAAGGCGTGATGCACGCCGTTGTGGTTTTCGGGGTGGACGTTGATCGCCGGCTTCGGGCGCTCGACGAGGATCAGGCACACCCCGGCGGCATCGAGGAACGCCATCTTGCCGCCGACCGTCGTCAGGTGCTTGCAGCCGACGATGTCGGTGTAGAACGCGATGCTCTTCTTGATGTCGCTCACGGGGAGGCTGAAATGGGCCACGCCTTTCAGATCGATCATCGCCGGCTCCCTTCGTCCGTGCGCCGCCGCCCTGACGTCGGCCGCGCCGCCACCGCCATTCTGGGCGGAACCCGACCCGCCATCAACCGCCGCGGTTCGGCGCGCCCGGCGACGACTGAGCGCCCGAGCTTCCCCGCCCCGCCGGTGACGACGATCCTCATGGCTTCATCTGCGTCTGTCCTCGACCAATCACGGCCTCGCGTCGCGAGCCTATCGCGAGACCACCGGACGCGCTATGAGTCCGCCCGGCCCGGTCGGCGCGGTCGGCGCGGTCGGGTCGGACGACAGACGCGGCCGGGGGCGCGACGACCATGGCGGGACAGGACTACGACTACATCATCGTCGGCGCCGGCTCGGCGGGCTGCGTGCTCGCGATGCGCCTCGGCGAGGATCGCGACGTCCGCATCCTGGTGCTCGAGGCGGGCGGGTCGGACAACCATCCGCTGATCCGCGTGCCGCTCGGCGTCGGCAAGGCCTGGTCGGCGCCGCAATTCAACTGGAACTATCACTCCGAGCCCGAGCCCAATATCGACAACCGGATCGTCTTCCACCCGCGCGGCAAGTTGATCGGCGGCTCGTCGTCGATCAACGTCATGGCCTATGTGCGCGGCCACCGCATCGACTTCGACCGCCTGCCGCAGCTCGGCCTGCCCGGCTGGTCCTATGCCGACGTCCTCCCTTATTTCATGCGCGCCGAGCAGCACGCCGACGGGGCCGACCCGTTCCACGGCGGCGACGGGCCGCTCAAGACGCGCAAGACGCCCGCCCGCGATCCCGTGTTCGATGCCTTCGTCGCCGCCGGTATCTCGCTCGGCTACAAGGCGAACCCCGATTACAACGGCGCCGCGCAGGAGGGTTTCAGCCGCATTCAGCATACGATCGGCAATGGCCGGCGGTGGAGCACCGCCGTCGGCTATCTGCGCCCGGCGCTCGCGCGTGGCAACGTCACGCTCGCGATGCGCGCGCATGTCGAGCGCGTCGTGTTCGAGGGCAGCCGCGCGGTCGGCGTTGAGTACCGGCGGAACGGGACGGTCGAGACCGCACGCGCGCGTCGCGACGTGATCCTCTCAGGCGGCGCCTACAACTCGCCGCAGCTCCTGATGCTGTCGGGCGTCGGGCCGGCCGACCATCTGCGATCGGTCGGAATCGCGCCGCGCATCGACCTCGCCGGCGTCGGGCACAATCTGTGGGACCACCTGATGGTCCAGACCAACGTGCTCCGCACCGAGACCTCGGCGTTCATGAAGAACATGCGCCTCGACCGGATTGCGCTCTCCTTCGCGCAGGCATGGGCCTTCGGCACCGGCTTCGCCTCGATGCTGCCCTCGATCGGCAACGCCTTCGTGCGCTCGACCCCCGATGTCGAGGTGCCCGATCTCCAGGTCTATTGCAGCGTCGGCGGCCGCACCGCGCGCGAATGGCTGCCCGTCGTCCGGCCGCATCCGCCGGACACGCTGTCGCTGATGTTCTGTCACGTGCGCGCGGAGAGCCGCGGCGCGGTGACGCTCCGCTCGGCCGATCCGGCCGCGCCGCCCCGCATCTTCAACAACTTCCTGTCGACCCCCTATGACCGGCGCGCGCTCCGCGAGGGCGTCAAGTTCGTCCGCCGTCTCGCCGCCGCGAAGCCGTTCGAGGGCCTCCTCGGCGCCTGGACCCAGCCGACCGCGGACATTCGCACTGACGACGAGATCGACGCCTTCGTCCGCCGCATCACGACGACGATCTACCACCCCGCCGGCACGTGCAAGGTCGGCACCGACCGCGATGCCGTCGTCGATCCGTCGTTCAAGGTGCGCGGCACGGAGGGCCTCCGCGTCATCGATGCCTCGGTGTTTCCGCTGCCGATCGGCGGCAATATCAACGCGCCGGTGATCATGTTCGCGGAGAAAGCCGCCGACATCCTGCGTGGCCGGCCGGCGCTCGCGCCGGCGGAGGTCTGAGCCTCACGCGGCGGCCGACGCGAGGCGCTGCTCCTCGGCGATCAGCCGGTCGAGGAGCCGGCGCGCCTGGAGGCTGCCGCTGTCGCCGACGACGTCGATCATCGGCAGGCGCGGGTCGCTGTTGGCCTGCTGCGCCTCGAGCATCGCGCGGTCCTCCTCGAAGGCCCGGACCATCAACCGGTCGACATAGGTGGAATAGGCATCGTCGTCGAGCTTGTAGTTCCGCACGTTCGACCAGAAATAGTGCGCCGTCGTCGCGGTCTCGGGCGTCAGGAAGTCGAGGATGAGCTGGGTCGTGTCGTGGCGCATCGCCTGCCCCGCCGGCACGCTTGCCTCGCGCGTCCAGATGTCGATGAACACATCGGCCGGCGCGGTGTAGGTCATGATCTTGGTCTGGTCGATCGGGAAGTCGGCGCCGTCCTGCATTTGGCGTGGCGAGGGCGCCATGCCGCGCACCGTCCGCGTGCCGCGCACCCAGCGATCGCCCCTATCCCAGACGAGCTCGGGGTTCTTGTCGTCACGGCTGCCGATCGTGTTGGCATGGACGAACGAGACGTGGCTGAGATCGAGGAGGTTGTCGACGAGGAGGAGATAGCTCGACGCGACCGGCAGATAGCCCGGCACGCTCTTCCAGCGGCCGGGACGGTTCGTGTAGTAGGTCGGCACCAGCGAGGCGTCGGCACGCGCCGGATCGCCCATCCAGATCCAGATCCAGTCCTCGCGCTCGCAGACCGGATAGGAGCGCACCCGCGCGCCGGGCGGGATGCGGTCACGGTCGGGGATCTCGACGCAGACGCCGCTCGGCTCGTAGAGGAAGCCGTGATAGCCGCAGCGCACCCGGTCCCCCTCGAGCAGGCCCTTCGACAACGGCGCATGACGGTGGCAACAGCGGTCGGCGAGCGCGACCGGCGCGCCGTCCTCGCCGCGATAGAGAAGGACGGGCTCGTCGAGGAGCCGGCGGTGGAGGAGCGTCCGTCCGACCTCGCGACCCTCGGCCGCGACATACCACGCATTTCTCAGGAACATGGGCAGTTCCTCGCTTGCGGGGATCAGGGAACGGACGCGAAAGCGCAGCACGGAACCGGGGCCGAGTCAATCGCAGGCGTCGCCGGACAACCGCAGCTTGAACTTGACGCCGCGGCGATAAGGCTGCACTCGTCGTCGATCACGTAACGACCTCGACCCGTCCCGACCGATGAAGCCCGCGCCCTTCCGTTATCACGCGCCCCGCACGCTCGACGAGGCCGTCCGGCTCCTCGCGACCGCTGCCCCCGAGGACGGCCGCGTCCTCGCCGGCGGCCAGAGCCTGGTCCCGACTATGGCCTTCCGCCTCGCCCATCCCGGTCACCTGATCGACATCAACCGGGTCGCCGGTCTCGACCGGCTCGCCGTCGAGAAGGGGCGGCTCGCGATCGGCGCAACCGTCCGCCATGCCGCCTTCCATCGCACGGTCGTCGACGGTCCGACGGGGCGGCTTCTCAACACCGTGGTGCATCACATCGCGCACTACCCGATCCGCGTCCGCGGCACGTTCTGCGGCTCGCTCGCCCACGCCGATCCGGCGTCCGAGTGGTGCCTCGTCGCCGCCACGCTCGATGCCGAGATCGCGCTCCGGAGCGCGCGCGGCGCCCGGGTTCTCCCGGCCGCGGCGTTCCTGACCGGCATCATGTCGACCGCGCGCGCCGACGACGAGATCGTGACGGCGGCGCATCTCCCCCTCCTCGCCGCCGACACCCGTTTCGGCTTTCGCGAGTTCAACCGCCGCGCCGGCGACTTCGCGATCGCGATGGCGCTCGTCGTCTGGCGGCTCCGCGACGGGCGCATCGTCGAGCCCCACGTCGGGATCGGCGGCGCCGAGCCGCAGGCGCGCCGGATCGCCGCGGCGGAGCGCGTGCTCGACG
>VGEU01000195.1 GCA_016869145.1 Alphaproteobacteria bacterium
TGGTGTCGTCTCAAGGACTGGCGGCTCATCGCAACCAGATACGACAAACTCGCCGCAAACTATCTCAGCGCAGCCTTCCTCGCCGCCGCCCTCATCTACTGGAGCAAATGAGTCCAGACCCTAGGCGAGCGTGGCCGCGATAGCCGCCTTTGCGGCACTGAGGAGCGTCGCCCGCGCCGCCGCGTCCGTCGCGGGCGGCACGTGGACGAAGCCGATGCGCGGCGCATGATCCGCCGCGCGGGCCCAGGCCGCGGCGCGCCAGAACGCGAAATTGCAGAGATAGCCGCCCGCATCGTGCGACAGCCGCACCGGCGCACCGGCCGCGCGCACGGCGTCATAGAGGCGGACCGGATCGAGCGTCGGCGCGACGCTCGCCGGCGCGCCGTCCTCGATGCATCGCGGCGGAGGGCATAGGCCGGCATTGTCCGGCCGCGCCGCCTCGATCCGGTTGCGCGCGACGCACTCGATGCGGAACTCGGCCGCGCCGGCGTGGACGCCGAAACCGAGGACGACCGTCGGGACGAAGGCCGCGAGCGTCGCATCGAGGAGCCGGCCGCCCGCGTCGTATTCGGTCGGCAGCACCACCGCGCGGAGCGCCGCCGCGCCGGGCGGCGACCAGTGCGCGTCGGCGATCGCACGGACGACGAACTCGGTCGGGTTGTCGGCGACGCCGGGAAACGCCGAGAACCCGGTGACGAGGACGCGCGCGCCCTCAGACATAGCGGAAGTCGAAGCCCTCGCGCGTCGAGGCGATGCGGCAGGGCGCGAAATGGCCGGCGAGCACGAGGACATCGCGGTCGGCGCTCGCCTCGTAGAGGCGCCGGCGTGTCTTGCGAGCCTGCTCGCCGTCCTCGCAGGCGCGGCTGTTCCAATCGGGATGGAGGCGCTGAAACGGATGATGCAGCACGTCGCCCGCGATCACCGCCTCGGTTCCCTTCGAGCGGACATGGACCGAGACATGACCCGGCGTATGACCAGGCGACGGCGCAAGCTTGACGCTGTCGTCGATCTCGTGGTCGTTCTCGACAAACACGACCTGGCCCGCATCGAGGATCGGGCGGATCGAATCCTCGTAGATCTGCTTGTACTGCGCCGTCGTCGCGGCGAGGTGCCGGAGATACTCGAACTCGCGCTTCACGATTAGGTATTTCGCGTTGGCAAAGGTCGGCACCCAGCGCCCGTCGACGAGCCGCGTGTTCCACCCGACGTGATCGACGTGGAGATGGGTGAGGATCACGAAGTCGATCGTCTCGGGGCGGAAGCCGGCGGCGGCGAGGTTGTCGAGATAGGGCCAGTCGCCGCCGTTCCACAACGGATTGCGCCGGCCGGTCTTGCCGTTGCCGACGCAGGTATCGACGAGGATCGCGTGATGGCGGGTGCGGAGCGCGTAGCTCTGCACGCACGAGACGAGCCGCTTCTGCGCCGGATCGTAGAAATCAGGCGTCATCCAGCCCGCCTCCGCCGCGAGCCGTTCGGATGTGAGATCGGGCAGCAGCTCGTCCGGGATGAACAGCGGCCCGTCATACTCGATCACACGCGACACGGCGAGGCTGCCGACGGAGATGGACATCGCGGATCCTCTCGAACACGATGGCGACGGGGCGATGTTCTTTATAGCAGGACCGGGTGCCTTGGGGAGGACACGATGGGTGCGAAGACGCAGAGATGTCGGATCGCGACGGCGGCGATCGCGGTGATCACGGCGATCGCGGTGGCCGCAACCGTCGAGGCCGCCGCGCAACAGACGCCGGCCGAGAAACGCGCGGCCGAGAATGCGGTCTTTGCTCGCGCCGCCGCCGCCCGCGGCACGCCCGATATTCGCGGCCTCGCACTCGGCATGACGCTTCCCGAGGTCGAGCGCAAGCTCGGCGCGGAGATCGCGCGGCTCGAGCCCGAGCGCAAGCCCGATTGGCGGCCGCCCGCGTTCTACAACTACACGCAGAACTATCGGCTGACCGACGGCTCGCTGATGGCTGTGACCTATACCTCGCCGATCACCGGCGCGATCGCGTCGACGATCCTCTACGAGCAGACGCTCCGCGAGGGTCCGGCGCCCGAGCGCATGCTCGCCGAGCTCGAGCGGAAATACGGGGCGATCGACCAGCGCACCGGTTCGGGCTATTGGCTCACCTGGCATCTCCGAAGCCGGCTCCCGGTCGACGACGGCCTCGGCTCGTTCCTGAAGGCGCATTTCCGCGCCGACAAGGAGAACCGGGTCGACTATCTCCGCCTCGTCCTCAACGACTACAAGTTCGCGATGCACGACGAGCAGACGGCCGCGGAGGCACGGCGCGAATCCGACCGCCGCGCCGTCGAGCAGAACCGGTCCGGCTCGCCGAGATTCTAGACTCCGTCTAGCGCGGCAGGAGAAGCCCGGTATTGCCGGAGAGGATCGCGCCGCCGTCGGCGCCGATCGTCCGGAGATCGGCGACGAAGTCGCGCACCATCGCGCGCGAGCGGATCTCCTGCGGATAGTCGGTGCCGAACACGATCCGCGCCGAGGGCAACTCGACCAGCGAGGAACGGACGGAGCTGATCGCGCCGCAGAAGCCCGCGGTATCGAAGACGAGACGCTCGGCGAGATAGTGGTCGATGTCATGATCGGGGAGCGCGCCGTGGCGCGAATTGCCGCGCGTGCCCCAGAAATCCTTGTCCTGGTAGCTGCGGACGCGCCCGAGCAGCGAGGCGATCCCGCCCGACAGATGGGCCATCTGGATCTTGAGCCGCGGGAAGCGGTCGAGCACGCCGCCATTGATCAGCCGCACCGTCGCCATCACGAGCGAGAACTCGCGTCCGATCGAGCGCGCCATGTCGTAGGCGTCGAACTGCTTCGAGTAGGAGAGGTTGAGCGCCGGGTGGACGAAGACGAAGAGGCCGAGGCGCTCGGCCTCGGCCCAGAACGGATCGAGCGCCCGGTCGTCGAGCCACATGCCGGCGATCTCGGAGGTGATGACGATGCCGGGAAAGCCGAGCTCGTGGGCACAGCGCGCCATCTCGCGGAACGCGTCCTTGCCGCCGAGCGGATGGGCGTGCGCGGTGCCGATGAAGCGCCCGGGATAGCGCTTCTCCGCCTCCTTCATCTTGTCGTTGATGAAGCGCGAGACGTCGAGCTCGGCGCACATCCCTTGCGCGCAGGAGAGGACGGCGGCGTCGATCCCCGCCTCGTCCATCATGCGGACGTGCTCGTCGAGATCGTGGAGGAGCGCGTGAAAGGAGTAGCTCGGCGCGCCGTTCTCGTCGTAGCGGAGGATCACCTTGTCGCCCGGGTCCTCCTTAAAGAGCGCGCGCGGCGTATAGTGATGCTGGAAGTCGACGATCATGGCGGGCGTACCGATCGGGTGGCGGAGCGGTGAGACTAGAGCAGCGCCGAGGCCGGGGCCAGCGGCGGACGGGCGTGGACGCACGGGGCGAGGCGTGGATCGTCAGACCGGTCGTGGCCCCGCCTGCTTGCCAGGTTCAAGAGGCGGCCCTGGTCTCGCCGCATGTGCCCGTCTGTATCCCGCCCAGACACCGAGCGTCCCCGCCCAAATCGTTTCCCTCGGCGATGGGCGGCAACCGGCATGATCGCGCTCTGGCTCGCGGCCATGGCGAGCCAGGGGTCCGCACAGCCCGTGCCGAGCCCTGACGGACCGGCGAAACCGGACGCCTCGGAACCGACGCCGGGGCGGTATCTGGCTGAACGCGAGTTCGAGGTTCCCCACTACAGACTGCGCCGCGCTTATGACTACTACGTTGGGCGAAACTTTGTAGACCGCGACGAATCCATCGCTCGTGACGAGCTTCTCCTCTTTCTGATCAGGGTCAGCGACGACGGGCTGAGGAAGAACCGCGACCATATCATCGCGGCCGGCTGGCGGCGGTCGTTCCTCGCCGAGTTCGATCTAACCGCCGCCTTCGTCGCCGAGCTCAAGGCCGGCCATCCGGCCCGGGTCTACGCGCTGCATCGACGCTATAAGGATCTGTCACATCCGCGCTATCAGTCCCTTTCCTTTTCGATCAGGTCGCTCGCGTTCAGACTTGGCTCGCTCGAGGCGGAATTCGACTCGGTGATCGAACTGCTCGATACGCCGTCACCGGCCGGAAGACCGCGGAGCGGCGTCCGCTTGATCAGTCTTGCATGGAGAGGCTATCTACCGGCAATTGCCGAGTTGATCGCGCGACATCGGACCGGACGGGCTCTGCGCCGGGACGATGCACGCGCCTACTACTGGGCACTGATCGGTCGCGATTGGGGTCTCGACACATCGGCGGAAATCGCGGCTCTCGAACACACGCTGTCCCCGGACCAGATCCACTGGGCACGCGAGATGCTGCAAACCGGCTCTTTGGTCGATCTCCTGCTCGGCGCACACCAGGCGCCGAAGAATTAAGGGGCCTCAC
>VGEU01000196.1 GCA_016869145.1 Alphaproteobacteria bacterium
GACCGGATCGAGGTGCGTGGCCTCGGGATCGTCGCGCTCGCGGCGCTCGATGCGGCGCCGGTCGGGCTCGTGGTCGATCTCGCCCCGCCCGCGGCGATCGAGCGGCTGCCGGCGCCGGCGACGGTGATGCTCGCCGGGATCGCGGTGCCGCTCGTCCTGATCGCGCCGTTCGAGGCCTCGGCCGCGGCCAAGGTACGGCTTGCCGTCCGCATCGCATCCGGGAATAGTATGGCCCCGTCATGACGGACCCGGTGTCACCCCGCGCCGAGACCACCGCGACGCCGCCCCTCGGCGGGCGCGGGCGCGTCGTGGTCGTGACCGGGATGTCGGGGGCGGGCAAGACGACCGCGCTCAAGGCGCTCGAGGATCTCGGCTACGAGGCGGTGGACAATCTGCCGCTGTCGCTCCTCCCCTCGATCGTCCAGCCGTCCGCCGCGCCGGCGCGCTCGCTCGCCATCGGCGTCGACATCCGCACCCGCGATTTCGGCGTCGGGCCGTTCGTGCACGAGATCGACCGGCTGATCGCCGATCCCAGCCTCGACGTGACGCTCCTCTTCCTCGACTGCGACGACGAGGTGCTGCAGCGGCGCTACACCGAGACGCGCCGGCGCCACCCGCTCGCGGTCGACCGGCCGCTCCGCGACGGCATCGAGCACGAGCGGCGCCTGGTCTCGGCCTTGCGCGACCGCGCCGACGCCGTCGTCGATACCTCGCTCTTCCAGCTCCACGATCTCAAGCGCCGGCTGCGCGAGCAATATGGGCTCGACCAGGCGCCGGAGCTCGCCGTCTTCGTCACCTCGTTCGCCTATCGCCGCGGCCTGCCACGCGAGGCCGATCTCGTGTTCGATGTGCGATTCCTCGACAACCCGCATTACGAGCCGTCGCTCCGCCCCTTGACCGGGCTCGACGCGCCGGTCGCCGGCTTCGTCTCGCGCGATCCCGGCTATGCGGCGTTCTTCTCCGCGCTCACCGCGCTCCTCGCGCCGCTCCTGCCCCGCTTTGCGCACGAGGGCAAGAGCTACCTCACCCTCGCGATCGGCTGCACCGGCGGCCGGCACCGGTCGGTGTTCGTCGCCGAGGAGATCGGCGCCTGGCTCCGCGCCCACGGCCGGCGCGTCACGGTGAGCCACCGCGACGTCCAGACCGGCCCCGAGGCCGGCTGAGCCGACCGGCGCATCAGCGAAAGAACCCGCATGATCGGTCTCGTCATCGTCACGCATGCGCGCCTCGCGGCCGAATTCCTGGCCGCGCTCGAGCACATCGTCGGGCCGCAATCGGCGGCGGTCGCGATCTGCATCGGGCCCAACGACGACATGGAGGCGCGCCGGCAGGAGATCATCGCGGCGATCGCGCGCGTCGACGGCGGCAAGGGCGTGATCGTCCTCACCGACATGTTCGGCGGCACGCCGTCCAACCTCGCGCTCTCGGCGATCGAGCAGGGACGGGTCGAGGTGATCGCGGGCATCAACCTGCCGATCCTGATCAAGCTCGCCGACGTGCGGACCAAGAAGCCGCTCGCCGAGGCCTGTCGCGATGCGCGGGACGCGGGGCGCAAATATATCCGGATCGCCTCCGGCTTCCTCGCCGAGCCGGGAAAATGAACGACGGCGGGACCGGCCCGGTCGCGCGCCGGGTCACGGTGGTCAACCCGCGCGGCTTCCACGCCCGGCCGGCGGCGAAGTTCGCCCGCCTCGCCCAGGGCTTCGATGCCGCCGTCCGCGTCACCGCCGGCGGCGAGACGGTGTCCGGGTCCTCGATCATGGGGCTGATGATGTTCGCCGCCGCGCAAGGAACCGACCTCGTGATCAGCGCCGACGGGCGCGAGGCGGCGGCGGCCGTCGCCGCGCTCGCCGATCTGGTCGCGCGCGGCTTCGACGACATGTGACCGGGGTTTCAACCCAGGGAGAGAGGAGGCGATCATGGCGACGTTCGTCCTGGTGCACGGCGCGTGGCATGGCGGCTGGTGCTGGTCGCGGGTCGCGGCCAGGCTCCGCGCCGGCGGCCACACGGTGTGGACCCCGACGCTGACCGGCGTCGGCGAGCGCGTCCATCTCGCCCATGCCGGGATCGATCTCGAGACCCACATCGCCGACGTCCTCAGCGTGATCGGCGCCGAGGAGCTCGACGGGATCGTGCTGTGCGGCCACAGCTATGGCGGCATGGTCATCACCGGCGTCGCCGACCGGGCGACCGAGCGCGTCCGCTCGCTCGTCTATCTAGACGCCTTCGTGCCCGAGGACGGCCAGTCGCTGCTCTCGCTCCAGCCGGCCGAGCGCCAGGCGCGGATGCGCGCGTCCGCGGCCAAGGGCGACGGCTGGCGCATCGCCCCGATCACGGCCGCCCATTTCAACGTGCGCGAGGCGGCCGACCGCGACTGGGTCGATCGCCGCTGCGTCGCGCAGCCGCTCCAGACCTTCGCCCAGCCGCTCCGCAGCACCGGGGCCTGGAAGACCGTCGGCTGCCTCACCTACATCATCGCCGCCGACTACCCGAACAGCCCGTTCGGACTGTTCGCCGCGCGCGCCGAGGCCGACCCCCGCTGGCGATGCCGCTCGGTCGCCTGCGGCCACGACGTGATGGTCGACGAGCCGGCCCGGCTCGCCGAGCTCCTGGTCGAGGCGGCGGCCTGAGGCCAGCCCGACGGGGCCCGACGCGGCGCGTGAATCGGTGTGGCCCGACGCCGCGCGGCTCGTCGCCGTGCGCCGCTTGCCGCGACGCGGCGCGGCTGATATAGGGCGGCCATTAGCCGATCGTTAACCATCACCGGCCGACAACCGTTAACGGATCGGTGTGTCCCGTCGCCGCCGATGGTCCCCCATACACCGAGTGATGCCGGGAGAGCGACATGAGTTCCGCGCACGACTATCAGGTTGCCGACATCGGGCTCGCCGACTGGGGCCGGAAGGAAATCTCGATCGCCGAGAGCGAGATGCCGGGCCTGATGGCGCTCCGGGCCGAGCACGGCGCGAGGAAGCCGCTCAAGGGCGCCCGCATCGCCGGCTGCCTGCACATGACGATCCAGACCGCCGTCCTGATCGAGACGCTCACCCATCTCGGCGCCGACGTGCGCTGGTCGTCGTGCAACATCTTCTCGACCCAGGACCACGCGGCGGCGGCGATCGCCAAGTCGGGCGTGCCGGTGTTCGCCTGGAAGGGCGAGACCGAGACCGAGTACTGGCAGTGCGTCGACAAGACGATCTTCGGGCCCAAGAACTGGGTGCCGAACATGATCCTCGACGACGGCGGCGATCTCACCCTCGTCCTCCATCGCGACCATCCCGAGATCCTGAAGGGCGTGCGCGGCATCACCGAGGAGACCACGACCGGCGTCCACCGCCTCTACCAGATGGAGAAGCAGGGCACGCTCCTGGTTCCCGCGATCAACGTCAACGACTCGGTCACCAAGTCGAAATTCGACAACCTCTATGGCTGCCGCGAGAGCCTGCTCGACGGCATCAAGCGCGCGACCGACGTGATGATCGCCGGCAAGATCGCGGTCGTGTGCGGCTATGGCGACGTCGGCAAAGGCTGCGCGCAGAGCCTCCGTGCCCAGGGCGCCCGCGTGCTGATCACCGAGATCGACCCGATCTGCGCGCTGCAGGCGACGATGGAAGGCTACGAGGTGGTGACGATGGAGGAGGCCGCCGCGATCGGCGACATCTTCGTCACCGCCACCGGCAACCACAGCGTCATCACGCTCGGGCACATGACCGCGATGAAGGACCGCGCGATCGTGTGTAATATCGGCCACTTCGACGCCGAGATCGAGGTCCAGTCGCTGCACAATTACAACTGGCAGGAGGTCAAGCCGCAGGTCGACGAGGTGATCTTCCCCGACGGCAAGCGCCTGATCGTGCTCGCCAAGGGCCGTCTCGTGAATCTCGGCTGCGCGACCGGCCACCCGAGCTTCGTCATGAGCTTCTCGTTCACCAACCAGGTGATCGCCCAGATCGAGCTGTGGTCCAACGCCAGCAAATACGAGCGCAAGGTCTACGTCCTGCCCAAGCATCTCGACGAGCGCGTCGCGCGGCTTCATCTCGACAAGCTCGGCGTCAAGCTGACCAAGCTCACCCGGGACCAGGCCGAATATATCGGCGTGCCCGTCGATGGGCCGTACAAGCCGGAATACTATCGCTACTGACGGAACGCCCGGTGCGTCGGGCGAGGGGGCTGTCATGACGCGTACCAGGATCGATCCGCGGCCGACATGCCGCGCGGCGGGCGCCGTGCGCGCCTGACGGGGCGCCGGCCCATGCGCGCCGCAACGCTCCGGACCGCGCTCGCCGCGGCGCTCCTCGC
>VGEU01000197.1 GCA_016869145.1 Alphaproteobacteria bacterium
CGTCGCGACGCGCCCGGGCGATCCGGTGCTGCACGCCGCCCTCGGCCTCGCGCATCGCGGCGCGGGCGATCCGGCCGCGGCGGCCGGCGCGTTCGAGACCGCGGCACGGCTGTCGCCGCAGGATGCGGGCCTCCGCCGCCGTCTTGCCGAGGCGCGGCTCGCCGAGGGTGTCGCGCTCAAGGCGGCCGGCGCGCTCGCCGCCGCGATTCTGGCCTATCGCGCCGCGATCGCCGCCGACCCCGGATTCGCCGAGGCCCACGGCAATCTCGGCATCGCGTTGCAGCGGACCGGCGATCTCGACGCGGCGCTCGCCGCCTATGGCCGCGCGCTCGCGCTCGATCCGAGCTTCTTCAGGAAGATCGCCGCCGAGATCGCGATCGCGCCCAAGGGCCTCGTGTTCCGCAATCCGGACGCTCTCCGCGCCGCACTCGCGGACGCCGTGCGGAAAGGGTGAGGGGCCGGGGCGCGCCATGGATTTCGGCATCAACATCGCGCCCGGCGCGACGGCGTGGGAGACGGTCGCCCGCGCCGAGGCGCTCGGCTTCACCGACGCCTGGTTCATCGACAGCCAGCTCCTCAACGCCGATCTCTTCGTCGTCATGGCGGCCTGCGCGATGAAGACGACGCGCATCCGGCTCGGCACCGGCATGTTGATCCCCTCCAACCGGCTCGCGCCGGTGGCGGCGAACGCGCTCGCCTCGCTCAACAAGCTCGCCCCCGGGCGCATCCGCTTCGGCGTTGCGACCGGCTTCACCGCGCGGCGCACCATGGGCCAGGACGCGATCCGGCTCGCCGATCTCGCGCATTATGTCGAGACCGTCGAAGGCCTCCTCGCCGGGCGCACGGTCGCGTGGCGCCACGACGGCGCGGTGCGTCCGATCCGCTTCCTCGACCCCGAGCTCGATCTGATCAACATCGCCGATCCGATCCCGACGCTCGTCTCCGCGCTCGGGCCGAAGATCAAGGCGCTCACCGCGCGTCTCGGCGCCGGGTTCGTGGTGCCGATCAAGGACGTCGAGGGCGCGACCGCCCATCTCCGCGCGATGCAGGACGAATGGCAGAAGGCGGGCCGCGATCCGGCGACGCTCTACGCGGTCGCGAGCGCGGGCGGCATGGTGCTCCGCGACGGCGAGGACTGGGGCTCGGCGCGCGCGATCGACCAGGCCGGGCCGCAGGCGGTGATGGTGCTGCACGACCACGCCGAGGCGGCGGCGAGCGGCAAGACGATCGGGCTCCGCATCCCGCCCGCGCTCGAGGACGCCGCACGCGCGTTCGGCGCGATCTACGAGGCCTACACGCCCGCCGATGCGCGCTATCTCTCGGTGCACAAGGGCCATCTCATGGTGGTCCGCCCGGAGGAGCGCCATCTCGTCACCGGCGAGATGATCCGCACCATGACCTTCTCGGGCCGGAAGGACGAGCTCCGCGCGCGCATCCGTACGCTCCGCGACGCGGGCTACCGCCAGTTCAGCACCCATGTCCGCTACGGCCAGCCCACGATGCTCGACGACTGGGCCGAGGTGATCGCCGGCGTCTAGCGCACGATCCGGCCGTGCGCCTCAGAGCGCGGCCCGGTCGCCGCGCTCGAACAGCTTGTCGTAGAGGTCGACCTCGGGGACGCTCTGGATCTCCCACCAATTGCCATCGAGGTCCTGGAGGTAGAACGAATAGACGCCGTGCTGCTCGCGCGGCTGGTGCACGTCGCGGATGCCGTAGACGTCCTTGAGCTCGATCGCCTTCTCGCGCGCCGCATCGACCTCGGCGCGGGTTGCGACGTCGACGCCCCAGTGGTTGAGCACGCCGACCGGCTTCACCGCATCGCCGCGCTTGACGCACACGACGCCCCAATAGCCGCCCTTGCGGATCAGTATGCTGCGACGGCCGTGGAAGACGGTCTCGAGGCCGAGGAACTCCTCGTAGAACTTGCGCGAGGCGGCGAGGTCGCGGCATTCGAGGGTGCCGTGCGACAGGACCGTGGTCTGCACCACCGCCTTGGCGGGGTCCGGCCGTTCGGTCCGGACCGGCTCGTCTTTCGTCTCGGTCGCCACCGGCATGTCCTCCCGCGGCACTCGTCGCCCCGAGGCTAGCCAGCCGGCGCGGCGCGGGCAAGCGCGTCGGCCGCAGGGGCCTAGCGCTCATTCCTGAAATGGGCGCGGTAGTAGCCGGGCTCGGCCTTGACGCGGGCCTTGAGCGCGCGCGCCGCGTCGAGGGCGGCGTCATCCATCGCGCCGATGTCGAGATCGAGCCGGTCACGGCGGATCGGCACGCCCTGGGCGATCGGCGTGCCGCGCGCGAGGATGCCGGTGAAGCCGCGGTCGATCCAGACCGCCGGGAACTCGACCGGGAGCGCGTGATAAGCGTCGGTGTCGACGAGGCCCGCGAGGGTGCGGAACGGGAGATCGGGCCGGTTGAGCGGGTGGGTGAACAGGACCGACCAGCCGGGCTCGGTCTGGATCGTCCAGAAATTGTGGAACTTGAGGACGAAGTCCTCGCCGGCCTCGAACGGCGAGCCGGCGAGCTGGGTCGCGAAGTGGAAGCTCAGCGGCGATTCGTCGTGCGGCCAGTCCCACCGGAAGCGGCCGTCCTCGACGGTGATGTCGGCGGCGAGCCCGAGGACGAAGCCGTGCGTCATCGCATCGACGAAGGGCGGGCACTGCTTGACCGTGCGGTCGGTGCCGAAATCAGCCACCTCGACCGCGGCCGGCATGTCCTTGAGCCAATCGGGCGTCGCACGGCGCGCCGGCTCGGGCGGCGGCAGGATGGCGCGGAGCGCGGCCGGGCAGGCGAAGCGGATGCGCATCGCGCGGGCGCGCTCAGTCCTTCGACCACTTGGTGCGCGGCCGCTCGACCGGCCTGCCGTCGACGCGGATCGCCTCGACGTTCTCGTTGTAGAAGCTGATCAGCCCCTTGATGCGCGGGCACTCGGCGATCGGGTCGGGATAGGACCAGGCGATGTCCTCCCATGTCCGCCCGCCGATCGCGGCCGACCAGTAGCGCGCGCGGCCCTTATAGGGGCAGGCCGTCACGGTCGCGCTCGGGACGAAGACATCCATCCGCACGTCGGCCTCGGGGATGTAGTAGCGGGTCGGCAGCCCGGTCTCGAACAGGAACCGCGCGCGCGCCGTTCGCGCGACCGTCGTGCCGCCGAGGATCACCTCGACCGGGCGGCGGCTCTCGACCACGTCGACGCGCTTATAGGGATCGCGCGGGTGGACGAAAATCTCCTCGTCCTCCTCGTACCAGTGGTCGACGCGGTTCCAGTAGAACGCGACCGTGCCCGCGATCGCCGCGCTCTCGACATAGGGCTCGACATAGCCCCAGACCGCGTTCTCCGCGCGCCTGCCGCCGGCCTCGATCGTCCAGTACGACGCCTCGCCCTTGTACGGGCAATGCGTCTTGTGCGCGGTCGGGACGAGGCGGTCCATCCGCACATCGGCGATCGGGAAATAATAGACCGGCAGGTGGTTCTGCTCGCGCATCAGGAGCGCCCGCGTCGTGTCGGCGATCGCGGTGTCGGCGAAGACGACCCGCACCCGCCGCGGGCTCGTCTCGAGGTCGATGCGATAGCCCGGGTTGCGGGCGAAGCCCGGCGCGCGTCGTGCCTCGACCATGGCCGTCCTCCGGTGATCCTGCGGTCCGCCGATCATGCGCCCGATCGCGCGCCGCGGCAATCGAGCGCGCTCATGTGGCGGGTGTGGCGGCGGGTGTGAACGCGACGAGCTCGACCCCCTCCGACACCTGGTCGCCGACGGCGAAGCGCACCGCCTCGACCGTGCCGTCGGCCGGCGCGCGGATCGTGTGCTCGACCTTCATCGCCTCGAGCACGAGCAGCGCATCGCCGCGGGCGACGCGCGTGCCGGGGGCGACGAGCACCGCGGTGACGACGCCCGGCACCTCGGCGACGAGCCGGCCGTGGCCGGCGATCACGGCCGCGGCCGCGGCGGCGAGCCGATCGAGGCGGCGGAGCCGGATGCTCCGCCCGGCAATCTCGACCACGACCGCATCTGCGATCGCAGTCGCCGCGGCGGAGATCCGCGTGCCGTCGAGGACGGCGACGACGTCGCCCCCTGCCCGCGCGACGAGCCGTGCGGCGACCCTGCGGCCGGCGATCGCGAGATCGACACCGTCCGCCGTCGCGGTCGCGATCACGCGGTGCACCGCCTCGCCCTGCGCGAAAGAGTGGGCGACATCGGGCGGCGCGTTGAGCCGCCAGCCGTCGGTCCGCGCCCACGGCGACGGTGCGCCCGCGCGCGCCGCATAGGCGAGCGCGGCGATCCGGTC
>VGEU01000198.1 GCA_016869145.1 Alphaproteobacteria bacterium
CGCCATGCGGGTGCGCGGGGCGCCGCTGATCGGGGCGACCGCGGCCTACGGGATCGCGCTCGCGATGCGCGCGGAGGCGAGCGATGCCGCCCTCGAGCGCGCCGCGGCGCTCCTCGTCGCGACCCGTCCGACCGCGGTCAATCTGCGCTGGGCGCTCGAGGCGATGCGGGCCCATCTCGTGACGCTGCCGCCGGCGGCGCGGCCCGAGGCCGCGTTCGCCCGCGCCGCCGCGATCGCCGACGAGGACGTCGCGCTCAACCGCGCGCTCGGCCGCCACGGGCTCGCGCTGATCGAGGCGATCGCCGCGCGCAAGAAGGGTGCGCCCGTCGCGGTGCTGACCCACTGCAACGCGGGCTGGCTCGGGACCGTCGACTGGGGCACCGCGATCGCGCCGATCTATGCCGCGTTCGATGCCGGCATCCCGCTCCATGTCTGGGTCGACGAGACGCGGCCCCGCAACCAGGGTGCCTCGCTCACCGCCTGGGAGCTCGGCCAGCACGGCGTGCCGCACACGGTGATCGTCGACAACGCGGGCGGTCATCTGATGCAGCACGGGCGCGTCGATCTCTGCCTCGTCGGCACCGACCGGACCACCGCGACCGGCGATGTGTGCAACAAGATCGGCACCTATCTCAAGGCCCTCGCCGCGAAGGACAACGGCGTGCCGTTCTATGCTGCGGTGCCCGGCCCCTCGATCGACTGGACGATCGAGGACGGCGTGCGCGACATTCCGATCGAGGAGCGCGATCCGTCCGAGGTGACCTCGATCACCGGGCGCACCGACGACGGCGGGATCGCGACGGTCACCCTCACGCCGGCCGGAAGCCCCGCGGCCAATTTCGGCTTCGACGTCACGCCGGCGCGCCTGGTCACCGGCCTCGTCACCGAGCGCGGCGTCGCGGAAGCCTCGCGCGAGGGGCTCCTTCGCCTCTACCCCGAAAGACGGGCCAAGGCGCGCGCGTGAAGGCCGCGTCCGCCGTCGCCGATCGGCGTCTCCGCGCGAAGATCGTCGCGGCGATGCGCGCGATGGACGCGCGCGGCCTCAACCGCGGCAGCGCCGGCAACGCGAGCGCGCGGACGGCGGCAGGCATGCTGATCACGCCGACCGGGATTCCGGCCGACCGGCTGCGGCGGGCCGACATCGTCGCGATGGCGGAGGACGGCACCTGGTCCGGCCGGCGCGCGCCGTCGAGCGAATGGCATTTCCATGCCGCGATCCTCGCCGCGCGGCCCGAGATCGGCGCCGTCGTCCACGCCCATCCGCCGTTCGCGACCACGCTCGCGACGCTCAGGCGCCCGATCCCGGCCTTCCACTACATGATCGCGATCGCGGGCGGCGACACGATCCGCTGCGCGCGCTACGCGACGTTCGGCACGCGGGCGTTGGCGCGGAACGCCGTCGCCGCGCTCGCCGGCCGCAAGGCCTGTCTCCTCGCCAATCACGGCCTGATCGCGCTCGGGCGCGACCTCGACGAGGCTGAGACGATCGCGATCGAGGTCGAGGCGCTCGCCGAGCAGTACTGGCGCGCCCTCCAGATCGGCCGGCCCACGATCCTCTCCGCCGCCGAGATGCGCCGTGTCGTCGCGGCATTCGCGACCTACGGCCAGCCGGGCGGCGTCGAACCGCGAAACGAGAGAGGGCGGGCCCGCGGACCCGCCCCCGATCGTCGCCGTCGCGATGCGATCAGCCGACGTTCGCGGCCATGAGCGCTTCCGAGCGCGATGTCGCGCGCTTGCACGCGTCGGCCTGCCACGAGCCGGGCCGGTCGTCGGTGCAGAAGCCGTGCGGGGCGTCGTCGTAGACGAAGACCTTGACGTCGGGCTGCGCCGCCTTGATCGCATCGACGTCCTTGAGCGGGATAGCCCCGTCGCGATCGCCGAAATGGAGCTGCACCGCGCACATCGGCTTCAGGTCCTTCTTCGCCGCGATGCCGCCGCCATAATAGCCGGAGGCGCAGGCGAAGCCCGGAATGCTCGTCGCCGACAGCCACGTGACATAGCCGCCGAAGCAGAAGCCGATGATGCCGACCTTGCCGGCCGACTTCGCGACATCGAGGGCGGCCGTGACGTCGTTGATGATCATCTCGTCGTTGAGCTTGCCGCGCGTCTCGCGACCCTTGGCGAAGTCCTTCTCGCCATAGCCGATGTCGACGCCGCGCTCGGCGCGGTCGAACAGATGCGGCCCGATCGCGAGATAGCCCTTGGCGGCCCAGCGGTCGGCCAATTCGCGCATGTGCTTATTGAAACCGAAGATCTCCTGGATGATCACGATCCCGCCCTTGGCTCTGCCGGCCGGATCGGCGCGGTAGGCGGCGAACTTGTGACCGTCCTTGGCCGTCAACTGGATGGTCTGACCCATGTCGTCCCCCTGGTTCGTGTTGTGATGAACGCGAAAATCTAGCCTCAAACGTTGAAGCGAAAAAGGATCACGTCGCCGTCCTTGACGACATAGTCGCGACCCTCCTGGCGCATGCGGCCGGCTTCCTTCGCCGCGAGCTCGCCGCCGAGAGTCACGTAGTCGTCATAGGCGATTGTCTCGGCGGCGATGAAGCCGCGCTCGAAATCGGTATGGATGCGCCCGGCCGCCTGCGCCGCCCTGGTTCCGCGCGCGATCGTCCAGGCGCGCGATTCCTTCGGACCCGCGGTGAAGAACGTGATCAGCCCGAGAAGCGCATGGCCGGCGCGCACGATGCGGTTGAGCCCGGTCTCGTCGAGGCCGAGCGAATCGAGGAACGCCCGCCGCTCCGCGTCCTCGCCGAGGGCGGCGATCTCGGCCTCGATCGCGGCCGAGATCACGACCGTCTCGGCGCCCTCGGTCGCGGCGCGCGCGGCTACCGCGGCCGAGAGCGCGTTGCCGTGCGCGGCCGCGTCCTCATCGACGTTGCAGACATGGAGGACGGGCTTCCCCGTAAGGAGCTGAAGCTGGCGGAAGAGCGGCGCCTCGTCCGCGCTCACCGCGACGCCGCGCGCCGGTGTGCCGGCACGCAGCGCCTCGAGCGCGCGCTCGACGAGCGGCAGCGTCTCCTTGGCCTGCTTGTCGCCGCCGCGGATGCGCTTCTGCAACGGATCGACGCGCCGCTCAAGGCTGTCGAGATCGGCGAGCATCAGCTCGGTCTCGATCGTCTCGATGTCGGCGAGGGGGTCGACCGCGCCGGCATAATGCGTGATCTCGGTGCCGGCGAAGCAGCGCACCACGTGCGCGATCGCGTCGACCTCGCGGATATGGGCGAGGAACTGGTTGCCGAGGCCCTCGCCCCGGCTCGCACCCGCGACGAGGCCGGCGATGTCGACGAAGTCGAGGAAGGTCGGTGTCGTCTTGGGCGACTTGTTGAGGCGGGTGAGCGTGTCGAGGCGCGCATCCGGCACCGGCACGCGGCCGACATTGGGCTCGATGGTGCAGAACGGATAGTTCGCGACCTCGGCCGCGGCCGAGGCGGTGAGCGCGTTGAAGAGCGTGGACTTGCCGACATTGGGCAAGCCGACGATGCCGAGGCGGAATCCCATCAGCTTTCCCGGGGCGGTGACGGCGGCGGGGGGGCGAGAAAAGCGACGCGGGTCATGAAGCCGGGATCGTCGCCGGCGAGGAGGACCGGGAGCGTATCGGCGATCGCCGCGATCGTCGTCGCCACCCAGCCGGCGCGCTCGGCCTTCGAGAAATCATCGAGCACGTGGCCCGCGACGCGCTCCTTGTCGCCGGGATGACCGACGCCGATCCGCACCCGGCGGAAATCCGGCCCGATGTGCTGATCGATGCTCCGGATGCCGTTGTGTCCGGCATGTCCGCCGCCGCGCTTGACGCGGACCTTGCCCGGCGCGAGGTCTATCTCGTCATGGAAGACCGTGACGTCGGCGGGCGCGATCTTGAGGAAGCGTACCGCCGCGCCGACCGCGCGACCGGACTCGTTCATATAGGTCTCGGGCTTGAGCGCGATGACCCGCTCGCCGCCGATCTCGCCCTCGTGCACGACGCCGCCGTGGCGCGTCTTGGGCCGCGACAAGGCATAGCGCTCGACGATGGCCTCGATCGCGAAGAAGCCGACATTGTGGCGGTTCTGCGCGTAGCCACGTCCCGGGTTGCCGAGCCCGACCAGGAGCTGCATGAGGCGTCGCTGCAGGCCGGCGCCGCGCCGGGCGGCGGCGCGGTCAACCCTTCTTCGCAGGCGCGGCCTTGGCCGGCGCGGCCTTCGCG
>VGEU01000199.1 GCA_016869145.1 Alphaproteobacteria bacterium
GTCGTCCTCGACGGCGCCGGCGCGGTCGTCGCCGCGGCGGTGGTCCATGCGCTCGCGCCGGGAGCGACCCTCCATTGCGCGCTCGCCGCGCCCGATCCGCTCGGGCTCCGCCTCCGCCTCGCCGCGATCGCGGAAGGCGCCGAGGCCGGCGACGGGATCGCCGGGCTCGCGGCGCTCGCGCAACTTCGCTTCCGCCTACTCGCCGACCTGGAGGAGTAGGCCGCGGCGGCGCGCGATGCGGAAGATGTGGAGGAAGAAGCCGAGCCCGAGCCCGAGATAGACGAGGTTGAGGAGGCAGGCGTCGACGAAGTAGTCCCAGCGGAACACGCCCTCGATCATCACCGCGCGCATGCCCTCGAACACGTGCGACGACGGCAGCGCGAGCGCGATCGGCTGCAGCCAGCCGGGCAGCGTTGCGATCGGGTAGTAGACGCCGCTGATCGGCGCGAAGGCGAACACCGCGACCCAGGCGAGGCTCTCCGCGCCGAGCCCGTAGCGGAGCACGAGCCCGCATACCGCGATGCCGACCGCGGCGCCGAACACGAGGAGATTGGCGAAGAACGCGACCAGCGGCAGCCCCATGTCGAAGATCGAGTAGTGGTAGAGCGGGATCGCGAGAAGCGCGGCCGGGCCGATGCCGAGGACGACGCGCACGAAGCCGATGGTGATCAGCGACACCGCCCATTCATAGGGCCGCAGCGGCGAGGCGAAGAGCTGGCCGAGATTGCGCGACCACATCTCCTCGAGGAACGACACCGCGACGCCGATATTGCTGCGGAACAGGACGTCCCACAGGAGGACGCCGGCGATCAGGACGCCGCCGGCCTGGGCGATGAAGGACGAGTTGGTGAGGAGGAACTGGGTGAAGAAGCCCCACAGCACCATCTGCATGATCGGCCAGTAGGCGAGCTCGAAGATGCGCGGCCACGATCCCTTGAGGAGGAAGAGATAGCGCAGCACCATCGCGCGGATGCGGCGCGGCGAGAACGCGAGATCGCCCGCGATGTTGGGCACCAGGCTCATGGCGCCGCGCCCCGTGCCGCGCCCTGTGCCGCGCTGGCGCTCAGACCGCGCGCGATGTCGAGGAACACCTCCTCGAGGGTCTGGCGACCGTGCTTGGCGATCAGCGCCGCCGGTGCGCCGCGATCGACGATGCGCCCCTCCTTCATCATCAGGACGTCCGAACACAGCCGCTCGACCTCGGTCATGTTGTGCGAGGCGAGGAGGATCGTCGCGCCTTTGGCCTCCTGGTAGCGGCGGAGGTAATTGCGCACCCAGTCGGCGGTGTCGGGATCGAGCGAGGCGGTCGGCTCGTCGAGGAGGAGGAGCTCGGGATCGTTGAGGAACGCCTTGGCGAGCGCGACGCGCGTCTTCTGGCCCGACGAGAGCTGTCCGGTCGGGCGGTCGATGAAGCTCTCGAGCGCGAGGTCGTGGGCGAGGGCGGCGAGCTTGTCGCGCACCCGGGCGATGCCGTAGAGCTCGCCATAGACGATCAGGTTGTGGCGGACCGAGAGCCGCTTCGGCATGTCGACATAGGGTGAGCAGAAATTGATCCGCGGCAGCACGCGGTAGCGGTGGCGGAGCATGTCCTCGCCGAGGATGGTCACCCGTCCCGCGGTCGGGATCAGGAGGCCGAGCAGCATCGAGATCGTCGTCGTCTTGCCGGCGCCGTTGCCGCCGAGAAGGGCGACGATCGCCCCGCGCGGGACGCGGAAATCGATCCCGTCGACCGCGACCACCCGGTCGAACCGCTTGATCAGGCCGGCGACCTCGACGACGTGTTCGCTCATCGCGTCCGGGGCTTCTCGCCGGAGGAGGGCCGCCGGCGTGGTTTCGCGGGATGCGGTCGGGTATCGTGTCCCGGCCGGCGCCCCTTATAGGCCATTGGCGGCCGGCTGACGATACCGGCCGACACCCGGCGGGAGCGGACGATGGCACGGACCCTCGACGGTGACAGACGGATCGGCGTCGCGCTCGGCCGCGCCGCGTTTGGCGATTCGGGCCGCGTCCGGCTCCGCACGCTCGCGCTCATCCAGTGGGTCGCGATCGCGGGCCAGGCGGTCGCGCTCCTCTTCGTCGAGTTCGTCCTCGGCTTCGAGCTGCCGCTCGTGCCGGCGCTCGCGATCATCGCGGCGTCCGCGGTCCTCAACCTCGCGATCACCATCGACCGGCCGGCGGGGCTCCGGCTCGGCGACACCGCCGCCGCCTGGTATCTCGGCTTCGACATCTGCCAGCTCACCGCGCTCCTCTATCTCACCGGCGGGCTCGAGAACCCGTTCGCCTTCCTCCTCCTCGCGCCGGTCACCGTGTCGGCGACGATCCTGTCGCGCCGCGTCACCGTTCTCCTCTGCATCCTCGCGCTCGCCTGCGTGAGCTTCCTCGCGCTGTTCCACTGGCCGTTGCCGTGGATCGACGGCCCGCTCGTCCTGCCGTTCATCCTGGTCGTCGGCACCTGGGTCGCGCTCGCGCTCGGGATCGTGTTCTTCGCCGCCTATACCTGGCGGGTCGCCGAGGAGGCGCGGCGCATGTCGGACGCGCTTGGCGCGACCCAGATGGCGCTCGCCCGCGAGCAGCAGATGTCGGCGCTGGGCGGGCTCGCCGCCGCCGCCGCGCACGAGCTCGGCAGCCCGCTCGGCACCATCGTCCTCGTCGCGCGCGAGCTCGAGCGCGAGCTGCCGAAGGACAGCCCGCTCGCCGAGGACGTCACGCTTCTGATCAGCCAGGCCGACCGCTGCCGGCGCATCCTCGCCGACTTCGCCGCGCGGCCCGGCGCCGACGGCGGCAAGCCCTTCACCGACATCCCGGTCGATGCGCTGGTCGAGGCGGCCGGCGCCCCGCATAAGGACCCGCGCGTCGTCGTCGTGTTCGACGCCGGGCCGGCCGAGGCGGCGGAGGACGAGCCGGCGCCGATCGTGGTCCGCAGCCCCGAGTTCATCCACGGCCTCGGCAACCTGATCCAGAACGCGGTCCAGTTCGCCCGCACCGAGGTCGTGGTGCGAACCCGCTGGTCCGCCGCCGAGATCGCCGTTATCATCGCCGATGACGGCGCCGGGTTCCCCGAGCACGTGCTGGAGCGGCTGGGCGAGCCCTATATCTCGGGCCGCGGGCGCGACGGCAGGCACATGGGGCTCGGCGTGTTCATCGCCAAGACCCTGCTCGCCGGGACCGGTGCCTCGGTCGCCTTCGCGAACGGCGGCGACGGCGGCGCGGAGGTGACGGTACGCTGGCCGCGCGCCGCCCTCGCCGTGCGGCCGGCTGTGGCGACGATCGAGACGCAGCACGGGGCAGGAGCGCATGGAACCAGCGGACTCAAGGAAGACACAGAGCGCCAGCAGGCTCAGCGCGTTGCCTGAGGCCGACCGCACGCTCCTCATCGTCGACGACGACGAGCCGTTCCGCCAGCGCCTCGCCCGCGCGATGGAGCAGCGCGACTTCGTCGTCACGGCCGCCGAATCGGTCGCCGCTGGCGTTGCCGCCGCCGCCGCCGGCCCCGCCTTCGCCGTGCTCGACCTCCGCCTCGCCGACGGCAGCGGCATCGACATCATCGGCCGCATCCGCGAGCGCCGCCCCGATTCGCGCGTCATCATGCTGACCGGCTACGGCAACATCGCGACCGCCGTCGCCGCCGTGAAGGCGGGCGTCGTCGACTATCTCGCCAAGCCCGCCGACGCCGACACGATCGAGGCCGCGCTCCTCGCCCACCGGGGCGCGCTGCCGCCGCCGCCCGAGCACCCGATGTCGGCCGACCGCGTGCGCTGGGAGCATATCCAGCGCGTCTACGAGCAGTACGATCGCAACGTGTCCGAGACCGCGCGCCGGCTCAACATGCACCGGCGAACGCTGCAGCGGATCCTCTCCAAGCGCGCGCCGCGCGAGAACTCTTCCCCCGAGCGGTGAGCGCCGACCACGCGACCGGCCCCTCGACCTGGCTGTTCGGCCCGCCCGAGACCCCCGTCGTCGTGCACAACGCCGAGGCGCTGATGGCCGAGCTCGCCGTCCATCTCGGCGGCTGGCCGATCCGCTGGGCCGGCGCGACGCCGCCACGCGATCCCGACATCACGGTCGCCGCGGGCGCCGCGCCGGGATCCTTCCGCCTCGCCGCGCCCGCGATCGGGATCGC
>VGEU01000200.1 GCA_016869145.1 Alphaproteobacteria bacterium
CTGGCGTCGGGCCGGCGCGCCGCCGCCGCTGCCGCCGCTGCCGCCGCCGCCGCCCTGCCGCGCGTCCTCGCCGGGGACCTCGCCCGCCATCTTCTGCGCCGCCATGCCGTCGCGGAGCGCGCGCGCGAGCAGAGGGTCGTCGTTGTAGAGGAGCTCGAGCGGGCTCAGGAAGTCCTCGTGTGCCTCGGGCAGCGTCTGCGGCGCCCACGCGCCGACCGACACCTGGCCGCGGAGGATCAGCGGCACGCCGGTCCCGACCGCGAGACCGAGCCGCCGATCGCCCTGGTTCATCAGCGCGAGCGCGCGGTTGAGCCCGCCGTCCTTCGCCCCGTGCGGCAGGGCGGTGCCGTTCTCGAGGAGGTCCTGACCGTCGAAGTGCGACCGCGAGCGATAGGGCGTCGCGACCGCGTGCACGACCAGGAGCCGACGCGCGCGATAGAGCGCGTGCAACGGGCCGAGCGCGGGGTGGAGGCCGAAGCGGCCGTCGAGATCGAGGACCCCGTTCTCGGCGCCGGGCGGCGGCAATGCGAGCGCGCCGCGGAGATCGCGATAGTCGCGATCGGCATGAGGCGGGACGGCCGCGAGCCCGTCGAGGCCGCCGCGCAGGACCACGGCGACGAAACGCCGCTCGGTCAGCGCCGCAGCGAAGGCGAGGCGGGCCCCAGCGGGGAGGAGGAGGGCGCCGCCGCCGGCGGCGAGGAACCGCATCAGTGCGCGTCGGTCGAGCATCGCCTATCTCCTCATGAACTCGGGCGCGGCGAAGACGAGCGCGATAGCCTCGGCGTTCGAGCCGGCGTGGGCGACGCCGTTGCGTGTCGCCGGGCTCGCGACCGGTCCGATCGCGCGCTCGAGGATCACATCGGCGCGGATCCGATCGCCGATGCGCCCCCCGAGCGCGAGCGCCCATTCGGCGCGGCGGACGACCGATTCCGGGCCGATCCAGGCTTCCGCGCTGTCGGGCCAGCCCTGCGGCGAGGGCGCGGCGAACGGCGCCTGTCCGAGGAGGCGGAGCGCACCGAGAAGCCTCTGGCCGTCCTCGGCGTAGGCGATGGTGCGGAGCGCCGAGACGACATAGTCGTGCGTCGACTTGATCTTGGACAACGGGGTGGCCCAGGCCTCGGGCGCCTCGATCACCGCGCGGGTGACGACGGCGAGATCGCCGCCGCTGTCGCGGAACGCGCGCTCGATCCGCCGCACCGCCGCCTCGGGCGGCGCGTCGGCGATGAAATGCCGAGCGAGCTTGGTCGCGATATGGCGCGCCGTCGTGGGGTGGCGGGCGAGGAGATCGAGCGCCGCCTCGCCCTCGGCCTCGCCGGCCGCGTCGATCCGCCGCCCGAGCAGCGTCTTCGCGCCCGGCTCGTGGATCTGCGGCCGGAACATGTAGGCGCCGGCGTTCTCGCCGCGGCCTTCCGGTCGACCGAGCGACCATCCGGTCAGGATCTTGGCGAGCGCGCGGACGTCGTCCTGGCTATAGCCGCCGTCGACGCCGAGCGTGTGGAGCTCCATCAGCTCGCGCGCGAGATTCTCGTTGAGCCCGCGGTTGCGGCGCTGTCCCGCCGGCGAACCGGGCCCGATCGACTGCGCGTTGTCGAGATAGACGAGCATCGCGGGATGGCGTGTCACCGCGCCCAGCATGGCGCGGAAGCCGCCGGCGACGTGCGGCCGTATCGCCTCGCGCTCGAAGGCGCCGGCGAGCCCGAACAGGGTCGGGCGCTGCACCGAGACGGTGAAATGGTTGGACCAGAACGTGACGAGCCGCTCGACGAGGGGCTCATCGGTCTCGATCTGGGCGCGGGTGCGCCGTCCTGCCTCCTCGACATAGATGTCGCGGAAGCGGCCGCGGATCAGGCGTTCGGCATTGGCGTCGGATTCGCGACGCGCCGCCATGAACGCGGCCATGTTCTCGGCCGCGCCGGCGAGGCCTTGCAGCGCCGACGGCATCGCGGGCCGCGTCGCGATCTGGTCGCGGAGCCACGCCTGCGGCCCCGTCGCGCGATGTGCTCGAGCTCGCTCGGCCGCGCGCCGAGGCCGAAGCGTGCCGCCGCGATGAAGGCCTCGCGCGTGGTCATGGCGCGATGCTCCGCCGGCCGGCCTCGGCAATCGCCCGTCGCGCGTCTAGCGGCAGCCGTTCGGCCGACTGGGCGAGCGCCTGGTGCAGGATCCGCTGCACCTCGCCGTTGCGGGCCCGCATGGCCTCGATCGCGGCATCGAGCGCGGCGCGGTCGAGCCGCTCGGCGACCAGGACCTCGCGCACCCGATCGCGCGCCGCGCGGAGCTCGCGCGTCGCCGCCACCATCTGCGGCCGTCGCTCGGCGAGGCTCACCTCGACCACCGGCCGGTGCTCTTCGGGCAGCGCCGCGAGGAACCGGCGCACCGCCGGCACCGGCGCCCGTTCGCCCGCTTGCGCCGGCGCGGCCGCCGGCGGTGGCGACGCGGGCGATGCGGCAAACAGGCGTCCGGCGGCGAGACCGCCGACGAACAGGTTGATCGCGACCGAGATCAGGAGCGCGACCAGGAGCCAGGGGGCAGCTCTTGGCCCGATCGTCACCATAGCGGACCATCCATCGTGAGGAACGCGGCACCGAGTTCGAAGGCATCGTCGAAGCCGGGGAGACCGGTCATTTCGGTCGCGATGCCCGTCCATCCGACGACGAGGCCGGCGAGACCCACGGTCGCGAGCCCGGCCATCTTCTGCCAGCCGATCGTGAGCGACCAGGCCGCCCCCGGATCCGGCGCGGTGCGCAGCTTCGCATCCTGCGGCGCTTCGGCGAGACGCGCGGCGAGGCCGGCGGCATCGATCGCGGGCGGCGCCGGTTGCCAGCCGGCGAGCGCATCGTCGAGCGAACGCGCCGTCGCGAGGAGCGCGCGCGCCTCGGGCGACGACGCGACGAGCGCCACGGCGTCGGCGCGGAGCTCGGCGGGCCATCGCTGCGGATCGGCGCCGTGGGTCTCGATCAAGCGGTGAAAGCGGGAGAGCTTCATCTCAGCCTCGTTCCTCGTCGCGGGTCGCCGCGAGCCGCGTCCGAAGGTCCTTCCGCGCCCGCACCAGGAGCGATTCGGCCGCACCGACGCTCACCCCGAGCACGCCCGCCGCCTCGGCATTGCTCATCCCCTCGTAGTGGCAGAGGGTGAGCGCCGCCCGCTGCCGATCCGGCAGTGCGGCGACGGCGGCGCCGATCTCCTCGAGACGGTGGTCGAGAACCTCGTCGACAACGCGCTGAGCTTCTCGCCGCCGCACGGCATCGTCCAGGTGCGGCTCCGCCGCCAGGGTCGGCGCGCCGAGCTTTCGGTCGACGACGACGGACCGGGGATCGAGGCGCAGCTCGCCGATCGCATCTTCGACCGCTATTTCTCGCTCCGGCCCGAGGCGTCGGCCGATGGTGGCAACGGCGCGGTCATCGACCGGCCGTCGCATTTCGGGATCGGCCTCTGGCTCGTGCGCCGCAATGTCGAGGCGATCGGCGGCACGGTCGTCGCGGAGAACCGCAAGCAGGGCGGGCTCCGCATGCTGGTGAGCCTGCCGTTGACGCGCTGAGATGAGGCAGGGCGGTCAGTCGGCGCCGAAGACCGGGATATTGGCGCCGGTGATCGCGCGGCTTCGCGGCGAGGCGAGGAAGATGATCACGTCCGCGATCGCCGCGGGGCTGACCCAGGTCCGGACGTCGGCCTCCGGCATGGCGGCCCGGTTCTCCGGCGTGTCGATGATGCTCGGCACGACGGCGTTGACCGTCACGCCGGTGCCCCGGGTCTCGGCGCCGAGGCTCTCGGTGAGCCGCATCACCGCGCTCTTCGCCGCGCCATAGGCGGCGAGCCCACCGATTCCTGCGAGCGCGGCACCGGCGCCGATATTGACGATCCGGCCGCCGCCGCGACCGATCATGCCGGGCAGTGCCGCGCGCACCATGTTGAGCGCGGTGCGCAGATTAATCGCGAACAGCTGATCCCATGTCGCGAGGTCCTCGTCGGCGACGTTGCGGCCGCCGCGGAAGCCGCCGACGGTGTTGACGACGATGTCGAGGCGCCCGCCCGCGCCTTCCGCCCGCGCGACCGCGCGCGCCGCGGCCGCCGG
>VGEU01000201.1 GCA_016869145.1 Alphaproteobacteria bacterium
GAGGCCGCCGCCCGCTGTCACGGCATCAGGCCGGATCGGCGCCGGGCTTGCGGCTGAAATTGTGATGGGTCTCGACGTAGCGGACCGTTCCCGTCTTCGACCGCATGACGAGCGAGTGCGTCACCGCGCCGACGCCGAAGCGCCGGACGCCGCGCAGCATCGTGCCATTGGTCACGCCCGTCGCCGCGAACATCACGTCGCCCTTGGCGAGATCCTCGAGCCCGTATTTGCGGTTGAGGTCGGTGATGCCCCAGCGTGCCGCGCGGCCCTTCTCGGTATCGTTGCGGAAGAGGAGCCGTCCCTGCATCTGGCCGCCGATGCAGCGGAGCGCCGCCGCCGCGAGAACGCCCTCCGGCGCACCGCCGATGCCGAGATAGATGTCGACGCCGCTCTCGGGCTCCGACGTCGCGATCACGCCCGAGATGTCGCCGTCCGAGATCAGCATGATGCGCGCGCCCGCCTCGCGGACCTTGCGGATCAGCTCCTCGTGGCGTGGCCGGTCGAGGATGCAGGCGACGAGATCGGCGACCTCGCGCTTCTTCGCCCGCGCGAGGCTCTGCAGGTTCTTCTTCGGCTCCTGGTCGATGTCGACGACCCCGTCGGGCAGCCCGCCGCCGACCGCGATCTTGTCCATGTAGACGTCGGGCGCGTTGAGAAACCCGCCTTCGGACGCCATGCCGACGACGGCGAGCGCGTTGGTGAGGCCCTTCGCGGTGATCGTCGTGCCCTCGAGCGGGTCGAGCGCGATGTCGATCTTGGGGCCGCGCCCGGTACCGACCTTCTCGCCGATATAGAGCATCGGCGCCTCGTCGCGCTCGCCCTCGCCGATCACCACCGTGCCGGCGATGTCGAGGCTGTTGAGCGCGATCCGCATCGCCTCGACCGCGACATGGTCGGCCGCCTTCTCGTCGCCGCGGCCCATCAGCCGCGAGGCCGCGAGCGCCGCCGCCTCGGTCACGCGGATCATCTCGAGCGCGAGGTTGCGGTCGTTCGGTATCGGTTCGGTCATGGCGTCGGCCCTTTCCTTGTCGCTCTCACCGCTCGAGTGGCTCGATCCTGATCATGCGCGGCGGCTCGGCGATCGTCGCGAGCGCGGCGATCCGCGACAGCGCGCGGCGCATAGCCGCCTCCTCGGTCTCGTGCGTCGTGATGACGACCGGCACCGGCTCGTTCGCGTCGCGCTGGCGCTGGAGGATCGCCTCCATCGACACGCGTTCGTCGCGGAAGATCGCGGCGATGTCGGCGAACACGCCGGGCTCGTCCTTCACCATGAGGCGGAGATAATAGGCGCCGCGGTGACGCTCGATCGGCGCGCGCGGACGGCGGGCGAGCGCGGCGGCGGGAAGCCCGAACACCGGCAGGCGATTCTCGCGCGCGATGTCGACGATGTCGGCGACGACGGCGGATGCGGTCGGACCGGCGCCGGCGCCGCGGCCCTCGAACAGCGCGGTGCCGACGAAATCGCCCTCGGCGAAGACGGCGTTGTAGACGCCCTCGACGCTCGCGATCGGCGAGGACAGCTTGACCATGCAGGGATGGACGCGCTGCTCGATGCCGTGATCGGTGAGACGGGCGCTCCCGAGGAGCTTGATCCGGTAGCCGAGCTCGGCCGCGAACTGGATGTCCTCGGCGGTGACGTGGCGGATGCCCTCGATATAGACGCCGTCGAAGTCGATCTCGCCGCCGAAGGCGACGCTCGCGAGGATGGCGAGCTTGTGCGCGGTGTCGATGCCGTCGATGTCGAAGCTCGGATCGGCCTCGGCATAGCCAAGCGCCTGCGCATCGGCGAGCACCGCATCGAAGCTCCGCCCGGTCTCGCGCATCGTCGTCAGGATGTAGTTGCAGGTGCCGTTGAGGATGCCGTAGAGCCGCTCGATCCGGTTGCCGGCGAGCCCTTCGCGCATCGCCTTGATGATCGGAATGCCGCCGGCGACCGCGGCCTCGTAGTGGAGCGCGATGCCGGCCGCCTCGGCGGCACGGCCGATCGCGGTGCCGTGCTTGGCGAGGAGCGCCTTGTTCGCAGTGACGACGTGGCGACGGCGCGCGATCGCGGTCTCGACGACCGCCTTTGCCGGGCCCTCGGCGCCGCCGATCAGCTCGACCACGATCTCGGCCTCGGCCTCGGCCGCCATCGCGACCGGGTCGTCGAACCAGCGGAAGGGCGCGAGATCGACGCCGCGGTCGCGCCCGCGCGTCCGCGCCGAGATCGCGGTGACGACGATCGGCCGTCCGCTCCGCGCGGCGAGGAGCGCGCCGTTCTTCGCGATCAGGCGGAGGACGCCGGCGCCGACCGTGCCGAGGCCCGCGATGGCGATCTTGAGCGGTGGCTTCAACTTCCGACGGCGCGCCTGTCGGCGTCCTCGAGCGCGCGGTCCGCCGACGACAGGAACCGCTTGAGGTTGCGGGCCGCCTGGCGGATGCGCTGGCGGTTCTCGACCAGCGCGATGCGGACGAACCCGTCGCCGTACTCGCCGAAGCCCGCGCCCGGCGAGACCGCGACCTTGGCCTCGCGCAGTAAGAGCTTCGAGAACTCGAGCGAGCCGAGATGGGCGAAGGCGGGCGGGATCGGCGCCCAGGCGAACATGGTCGCAGGCGGCGACGGGATCTTCCAGCCGGCGAAGGCGAAACTCTCGACCAGCACGTCGCGGCGGCGCTTATAGGTCTGGCGCGCCTCCTCGACGCAGTCCTGCGGCCCGTTGAGCGCGGCGGTCGAGGCGACCTGGATCGGGGTGAACGCGCCGTAGTCGAGATAGGACTTCACCCGCGTCAGCGCGTGGATGAGCTCGCGGTTGCCGGCGGCGAAGCCGATGCGCCAGCCCGGCATCGAATAGGTCTTCGACAGCGAGGAGACCTCGATCGCGATGTCCTTCGCGCCCTTGACCTGGAGGACAGACGGCGGCGGGCGGCCGTCGAAATAGATCTCGGCATAGGCGAGATCGGAGATCACGTAGACATTGTGGCGGCGGCAATAGGCGACGACCTCCTCGTAGAACGCGAGATCGACGACCTGGGCGGTCGGGTTGGCCGGGAAGTTGAGGATGATGGCGAGCGGCGCCGGCACGCTGTAGCGCACCGCGCGATCGAGCTCGGCCATGAAGTTCACGTTCTCGCCGACCGGGATATGACGGATCGCGGCGCCGGCGATGATGAAGCCGAAGGCGTGGATCGGGTAGCTCGGATTGGGGCAGAGGATCACGTCGCCCGGGCTCGACATAGCCATCGCGAGATTGGCGAAACCCTCCTTCGAGCCAAGCGTGACGATGCACTCGGTCTCGGGATCGAGCGCGACGTCGAAGCGGCGCTCGTAATAGGCGGCGAACGCCTTGCGGAGACCGGGAATGCCGCGCGAGGCCGAGTAGCGGTGGGTATGCGGATCGGTCACCACCTCCTTCAGCTTCTCGACGATATGCGCGGGCGTCGGCAGATCGGGATTGCCCATGCCGAGGTCGATGATGTCCTCGCCCGCCGCGCGCGCCTTCGCCTTCATCGCGTTGACCTCGGCGAAGACGTAAGGGGGGAGCCGCTTGATCCGGTAGAATTCCTTGTTCATCGCCACCACCGTGCTTGTGGCCCGCGCCTCGCGACCCTCGATCGCGATCGCCGGCCCGGCCAACAGTTTCTCAGAAATCGATGAAGATTTCGACGCGCCGGTTGGCCTGATCCGCGCCGCGCGAGGTGCCGGGCACCACCGGCTCGGCATCGCCGCGCGCCTCGATGCGCAAGGCCGACGGCGCGATGCCGGCGCGCACCGCCTCGGCGGCGACCACGTTCGCCCGCTCGAGCGACACGCCGAGGCTCGAGACGCGCTCGCGCACCGAGGCGGCGTTCGCGTTCTCCTGGCTCGCATGTCCGACGATCCGCACGATGCCGCCATGGCGGCGCTGGATCGCCGCGACCTGGCGGATCGTCCGGCGGTCGTTGTCGTCGAGCCGGGCCGAGCCGCCGGCGAATGCGATGGTCGCGAGACGGAGCGCCGAGGCGCCGGCACCGGCATTGGCCCCAGCATTGGCACCGGCATCGGCGCCGGCCGCCGCGCGACCGCCCTCGGCGAGGGCCGCCATGGC
>VGEU01000202.1 GCA_016869145.1 Alphaproteobacteria bacterium
CGCCGACACGATCGTCGTCGCCCTCGTCGGCTTCGCCGCCGAGAACGCCTATCCCGCCGCCAACCCGACCGCCGCCGACCGGCTCGCGGTCGCCGCCGTCGGCGGCTATGGCCGGGCCGAGCTCGCGCCGTTCTCCGACGTCGATCTCCTGTTCCTCCTGCCCTACAAGGAGACGCCCCGCATCGAGCAGGTGATCGAGTTCACGCTCTACATGCTGTGGGATCTCGGCCTCAAGGTCGGCCACGCGACGCGCTCGGTCGACGACTGCATCCGCCTGTCGCGCGCCGAGGTGACGATCAGGACCGCCGTCCTCGAGGCGCGCTGGCTGTGGGGCGAGCGAGCGTTGTTCGATGAGCTCCGCCGCCGCTTCCTCGACGACATCGCCGCCGCGACCGGACCCGAGTTCGTCGACGCCAAGCTCGCCGAGCGCGACCAGCGCCACACCCGGCTCGGCGATTCGCGCTATGTCGTCGAGCCCAACATCAAGGACGGCAAAGGCGGGCTGCGCGATCTCCATACGCTGTTCTGGATCGCGAAATATCTCTACCAGGTCGACGACGTCGCCGAGCTCGTCGAGCGCGGCGTCCTGACCGAGCGCGAGGCGCGCCGCTTTGCCAAGGCGCACCGGTTCCTGTGGGGCGTGCGCGTGCACATGCATTTTCTCGCCGGCCGGGCCGAGGAGCGTCTCACCTTCGACCTCCAGGCCGAGATCGGCCGCCGCATGGGCTATGCCGACCGGCGCGGCGCGCGCGGCGTCGAGCGCTTCATGAAGCACTACTACCTCCACGCCAAGGAGGTCGGCGACCTGACGGGCATCTTCTGCGCCGCGCTCGAGGCGCAGCACAAGCGACGGCCGCGGCTGACGCTGCAGAACCTGTGGCCGTGGCAGCGCGAGGTCGCGGGCTTCAGGATCGAGGGCGGGCGGCTCACGGTCGCGAGCGGTCGCGTCTTCCGCGACGATCCGGTCGAGATCATCCGCCTGTTCCACGCCGCGCAGGCGCACGCGCTCGAGGTCCACCCGAGCGCGCTCCAGCTCGTCACGCGCAATCTCCGGCTCGTGTCGACCATCCGCGAGCATCCCGAGGCGAACCGCCTGTTCCTCGAGATGTTGACCTCGAAGAACGATCCCGAGACCGCGCTCCGCCGCCTCAACGAGGCCGGCGTGTTCGGCCGCTTCGTCCCCGATTTCGGCCGCGTCGTCGCGCAGATGCATCACGACATGTATCACGTCTACACCGTCGACGAGCACACCATCTTCGCGATCGGCATCCTGAACGCGATCGAGGCCGGCCGGCTCGAGGACGAGATGCCGGTCTCGAGCGAGGTCGTGCACAACATCCAGTCGCGACGCGCGCTCTATGTCGCGCTCCTGCTGCACGACATCGCCAAGGGCCGCGGTGGCGACCACTCGATCCTCGGCGCCGAGGTCGCGACGCGGCTCGGCCCGCGCCTCGGGCTGAGCGCGGAGGAGACCGAGACCGTCGCCTGGCTGGTGCGCTACCACCTGGTGATGAGCAACACCGCGTTCCGGCGCGACCTCAACGACCCCAAGACGATCACCGATTTCGTCGAGGTGGTGCAGTCGCTCGAGCGGCTCCGCCTCCTCCTCGTGCTGACCGCGGCCGACATCCGCGCCGTCGGGCCGAATGTGTGGAACGCGTGGAAGGCGGCGCTTCTCCGCGATCTCTATTTCGCCGCCGAGGAGGTGATCTCGGGCGGTCACGCGGTCGAGGGCCGCGACCGCCGCGTTGAGCGCGCGCAGGGCGCGCTCGGCGACGCGCTCGCGCCGGTGGGCTGGTCGGCCGCGGAGATCGCCGAGCATCTGGCGCGCGGCTATCCGTCCTATTGGCTCTCGTGCGACACCGACACCCACGTCTACCACGCGGGCCTCGTGCGCGAGGCCGAGCGGCGCACGGCGCCCCTCACCATCGACACGCGCATCGACCGCTATCGCGATGCGACCGAGATCACGATCTACACCTCCGACCACCCGGGCCTCTTCTCGCGCATCGCGGGCGCCATGGCGCTCAACGGCGCCAACATCGTCGACGCCAAGATCTTCACGCTCACCAACGGCATGGCGCTCGACAGCTTCTCGGTCCAGGAGGAAGGTGGCGGCGCGTTCGACAAGCCGAACCGGCTCGCCCGCCTCGCCGCGCAGATCGAGCAGACGCTCGCCGGCCGGCTCCGCCCGATGCACGAGCTCGCCAAGCGCCGGCCGGCCGCGCGCCGGCTGCGCACGCTCCCGATCCAGCCGCGCGTCCTCGTCGACAACAAGGCGAGCCGCACTCACACCGTGATCGAGGTCAACGGCCGCGACCGGCCGGGCCTCCTCTACGACGTGACGCGCGCGCTGACCGCGCTCGGCCTCCAGATCGCGAGCGCGCATGTGACGACCTATGGCGAGCGCGCCGTCGACACCTTCTACGTCAAGGACGTGTTCGGCCTCCAGGTCACCCACGAGGCGAAGCTCAAGCAGGTGCGCGACGCGCTCCTCGCCGCGCTCGCCGACCCGGCCGAAGCGGTCGCGACGCCCGCCGCCCCCGCCTGAGCCGCCCGCCGGCGCGACATGTCGCTTCTCGGATCGATCGCGACCGTCGGCAGCTTCACCATGCTGAGCCGGCTGTTCGGCTTTGCGCGCGACGTCCTCGTCGCCGCCTATCTCGGCGCCGGCATCGTCGCCGATGCGTTCTTCGTGGCGTTCAAGCTGCCCAATTTCTTCCGCCATCTGTTCGCGGAAGGCGCGTTCAACGCCGCCTACGTGCCGCAGTTCGCGGGCACGCTCGAGGCGGACGGGATCGACCGCGCGCGCGCCTTCGCCGAGGAGGTGCTCGCGGTTCTCGTCGCCGCGCTCCTCGTGTTCGTGACGCTCCTCCAGATCGCGATGCCGTGGTTCATGCTGGTCCTCGCGCCCGGCTTCGCGGACGAGCCGGCGAAGTTCGCGCTCGCGGTCGAGTTCGCCCGCATCACCTTTCCCTATCTCCTCTTCATCTCGCTCGTCTCCCAGCTCGGCGGCATCCTCAACGCGCTCGGCCGCTTCGCCGCCGCCGCCGCGACCCCGGTCCTCCTCAACATCACGATGATCACCGCGCTGGTCGGCTTTGCGCCGCTGTTGCCGACGCCGGGTCACGCGCTCGCCTGGGGCGTGACGGTCGCCGGCATCGCGCAGTTCGTCTGGCTGATGGCATCGTGCCGCGCGGCCGGCATGTCGCTCCGCCTCGTCGCGCCGCGGCTGACGCCCGGCGCGCGCCGCGTGCTCCGGCTGATGGTGCCCGGCGCGATCGGGGCGGGCGTCGTCCAGATCAACCTCTTCGTCTCGGTCGTCCTCGCCTCGACGCTGCCCTCGGGCGCCGTCTCCTATCTCTATTATGCCGACCGCATCAACCAGCTCCCGCTCGGCGTCATCGGGGTCGCGATCGGGACCGCGCTCCTGCCGCTGATGGCGCGCCAGATCCGGGCCGGCGACGAGCGCGCGGCGGCGGCCTCCCTCAACCGCGCGATCGAGCTCGGCCTCCTCGTCACGCTGCCGGCGACGGCCGCGCTCGTCATCCTCGCCGAGCCGATCATCGCGGTCCTGTTCGAGCGCGGCGCGTTCGGCCCGGCCGAGACGCGGGCGACCGCCGCGGCGCTCGCGGCCTATGCCGCGGGTCTGCCGGCCTATGTCCTCAACAAGGCGCTGACGCCGCCGTTCTACGCCCGCGGCGACACCGCGACCCCGGTCCGCATCTCGGCCGCCGTCGTCCTCGCCAACATCGTGCTCGCGCTGATCCTGATGGGACCGATGGCCCATGTCGGGATCGCGCTTGCAACCGCGCTGTCGTCGTGGCTGTCGATCGCGCTCCTCGTCGTGACGCTCCGCCGCCGCGGCCACCTCGCGATCGATGCGCGGCTCCGCGGCCGCTTTCCGCGCGTCCTCGCCGCGACGGCCGCGATGACGGCGCTCGTCGCCGGGGCGGCCGCGCTCCTAGCCGG
>VGEU01000203.1 GCA_016869145.1 Alphaproteobacteria bacterium
CCCGGTCCTACGCCGAAGCGCCGGTTGCGATGGGGCTCGTGTCCAACGGTTTCGTCCTCGAGGTGCTCGCCTCGGCGAACGGATCGTGGACCATCATCTTGACCGAGCCCAACGGCACGTCCTGCGTGGTCGCGACTGGCGAGGCGTGGCAGAGCCTGCCGCGCCTGGCCGCCGGCCCGAGCGCCTGACGCCGTCCGACAAGCTCGATCGGGCAGCGGTCCCCAAGGCCCCGACCTCTTCGCGCGCACGGGCGGTCCGCTCGCGCCGCGCGTCCGGCGCGGCAGCGACGCCTTCGCCGCCGCGCCCGCCGAAATAACCCCGACGTTCCGTCCATAGCTCCCGCTACCCTCCCTGCAACTGGCGGCGGGTCGGGAGCCCGCCTGGGCTCCCGCCGCCGCGCTTTTCCCGGGGAGAGAAGGAGGACGGGTGTCCGAGAGCCACCTGAGCGGCGTCATGGCCGAGATCGCGCTCGCGCTGGCGATGGCGTTCTTCGCCGTGCTCGTGCTCGCGCTGATGTCGATGGGCGTGCCGGAGACGGCCGATGCCGTGGCGGCACCCACCCGCGACCGCTCGCTCGAAGTGGCGCGCGCCGAGGCCGGCGGCGGCGCGCCCGCGCCCGCCCGGCCCGAGACCCTTATCATCCACCACCGCGGCCGCTTCCTCGACGCCCGCCTCAAGCCGGTCGACCCGGCCGCGCTGCCGCCGGATTCCCGCCTCGTTCTGGCCATAGCTCCTGATACGGCGATGGCCGAGGCGATCGCCGTCCGCGCCCGCATCGCGCGTCCCGACGTGACCGTCACCGCCCTCGATCAACGCTGGCTCAACGCCTTGAAGGACTTGAAGGAGCTGCCCCAATGAACCGATCCCCCATGACCCTCCGCGCCGCCGCGCTCGCGCTCGCCGGATTCCTCCTCGCCACCACCGCGCTCGCTGCGCCTTCGCCGGCGCCCGCCCCGAGCAAGGTCGAGGTCCAGCGCATGGTGATCGCGGAGGCCATGAACACCCGCGTCCCGCCCGCGCTCGCGCTCGCCGTCGCCAGGGTCGAGTCCGGGTTCGATGCCGCGGCCGAAAGCTACGCCGGCGCCCGCGGCGTCATGCAGATCATGCCGCGAACCGCGGCCGATGAATTCGGCGTCGCCGCCGATGAGCTCTGGAACGCGCGCCTCAACGTCCAGCTCGGCATCGATTTCTTGGGCCAGCTCTACGACCGCTACGGCCGCTGGGACCTCGCGCTCTCGCACTATAACGGCGGCAGCGTCCTGGGCGAGGGCCGGAACGCGCGTCCGCTGCCGGCGACCCGGCGCTACGTCGCCGCCGTGCTCGCCTGGGAGCGCCACTACCGCGACCAGGCTGTGGTGTGGGAGGCGACCATCGCCGCCCGCGCGCCGGCCTGGACCCCCGCCCGGACCCAGGGCCCCGCGCTCGACGATGGGGCCGCGATCGCGGCCCGCGCCGAGGTCAGGCTCGCCCAGATCCAGGCCGCCGGCACCGCCGAGCCCGGCCGGGTCGATGTTCCGCCCGCGCCCCCGGCGCCGGCCGCCGCTCCCGCGGTCGCGGTCGAGCGCTGGCGTCCGGCGGAGCCGGCCGCGGCCGAAATCGTGCGGGTGCGCCGACCGCTCGACCCCTTGAGCGCGATCGATGCCCGGCGCGCCCGCATCCGCCCCTTGCTCGACGACTTCAGCCCGGCGGTGCGCTGGTCCGAGGGCTAGGCGTCCACCGGCCCTCCAAGTCGGCCGGCGCCGATGCGTTATACTGGCCGGGTAGGATCATGATCGACACGGCGAGCGATACCCTGAAATCGGCCTTTGCCGCGCTCGCCGAGGCGACGACCCCGGCCGCAACGCCGGTCTACGGCCCGATCACGATCAAGAAGCTCGCGGGGATGATCGTCGGGCGTGCCTACGCCAAGCCGCTCCGCGAGCTCTGCCACCTGGTCGTCCTCGCCGACGCGGCGGCGCCGGCGCGCGGCAGCTACGTCAATTTCTTCGTCGACGGAGCGCCGGCGACCGCGCCGGTCTTCCGCGCCCGCGTCGCGGCCGCTGCCAAGCGCGGCTTCGGCCGCGCGCGCGTACGCCCGACCGAGAGCGGCGTCGCGCTCGCCTACGCCGATGGCGTCTTCGCGATCGCCTACGGGCGGATGCCGCTCTTGGCGGCGCTCTTGGAATTCGTGCAGACCGCGCTCAGCTTCGCCGCGGTCGAGGAGGCGCTGGCGCCGCTTCTCGACGGCGAGCCCTCGATGGCGGCGGCCGATCGGGCGGCGAGCGACCTGGCACGCCGGCTTTACCGGTATCTGGGCGACCATCTCCCCACCAAGCACGCGCTCGGCAAGTTCGACGCGATCCTCAAGTTCCTCGACGGCCGGCGCGCCTCGGGAGCGGCCGCGCTCGCGATCGACGACGCCGATGTGCTCGCCTATTGGCAGGCCTACTTCGACGCCCCCGAGGATGCCGATGGCGATTTCCGCAACTTCCGGACGGTGTTCGAGTCGTTCGTCGATTTCATCCGCGCGGTCGATCTCGCCGCTGCGCGCACCCGGCGCGGCTTCGCCAAGCCGATCGGGCTCGACGCCGACCGCGGCGAGATCGATCCCGGCGCGATCGGACGCGAGGGCGACGTCGGCGGCGCCGACGCCGGCGCGGTCAAGGCGCTCGACGATGCCTTCGACGCCTGGCGCTCGCCGCTCGCCGCGCTCGACGAGGAGCCGGCGGCGCGGATCAAGTTCCTGAACAAGTCGGAGCGCGCGCTGGTCGCGCTCCCGATCGAATGCGGGCCCGAGGCGCTCAAGCTCCCGCTCTCGCTCTTGCGCGCCGAGATCTTCGGCGCCGCGCAGGCGGCCGTGCAGCACGTGCTCCGCCACCGCGATCCGGCGCGCACCGCCGCTGCCTGCGCCTGCGACGGCGCCGAAACCTACCCCGAACGGGTCGCCGGCTACGCAACGATCGACCAGCACGTCGAGCGCATGGTCAAGGCGGCAGCCTTCGCCGTGCTGCGGCGGCCCGCGAACGTCGTCGCGTTCGCCGGGGCGACGCAAGACGACGACGCGCGGCTCGCCGCCGTGTTCACCGAAGCCGAGCGCGCGTTCAAGGGCACCGCCCGCCAGGGCTTCGACCGCACGAAGCTCGACGACCCCGACCACGTCGAAGGCTTCCGGTGCGGGTCGGAGGCGCTGATCGCCCTCCGCGAGCAGCTCGCGCGCTACCTCAAGGCGGTCGCGGCCGCAACCGCCAGGGCGGGCGGCCCCGCGCCGTCGTTTGCCGCCGACCGCGCCGTGTTCGGACGCGCATTCCGCGCCATTTACATGACAGGAGCCGCCGCATGAGCGCCGATCTCGGCAATCCCGACGATGCCACCCTCGCGCTCGCGCGCCGCGTCCACCGCCTGCTCGAGGGGACGCGCGCGGCGCTGACGTCGCCTGCGGCCGCGGCCGCGCCTCCAGTGAGTGTGCGGCGCCTGATCGCCTACGCCGAGAACCCCGACCCCGCCGCCGACCCGGTCGTCGCCGACCTGATCGCGCAGGATGAGCGGGTCGGGCGCGACTTTCGCGCGATCCTGAAGCGCGTGGCGCCGATCTATTTTCCGATGGCGGCCGCGGCCGCGACTGCGGAGCTGATCGCAGAGCGCGCCGCGGGCGGCCATCGCATCCGGTTCGAGCCCTCGCGCGCCGAGCCCGCGCAGACCTATGTCATCATCGAGCTCGCCCCCGGCGCCCCGCCGCCCGAGGCGCTCTTCGTCTGCCGCGCCTTTCGCACGCGCAAGCTCGCGCTGCCGCCGGCGCGGGGCGGGATCGTCCAGTTCCTGCTCGCGAACGCCGATGAATCGCTCGCCGCCCTGCGCGACCCCGAGGCCGAAGTGTTTTTGCGCTGAACCGCGCGGCGGCAGCGCGCGGTTTGTGCGGCGGCGGCGCGCGGTTTGTGCGGCGGCAGCGCGCGGTTTGTGCGGCGGCAGCGCGCGGTTTGTGGGGCCG
>VGEU01000204.1 GCA_016869145.1 Alphaproteobacteria bacterium
TCGCCGTGTTCGGCGCGCCCGCCGAGCGCGCCGACATGGCGCCCGTCCTCGCCGCCGTGCCGCCGGCGCGGCTGATCGACTACGTCGGCACGCTCGATCTCCTCACCGTCTCGGCGGCGCTCCGCCGCGCGGCGCTCTTCGTCGGCAACGATTCCGGGCTGATGCACATCGCCGCCGCCTCGGGCGTGCCGACGCTCGGCCTGTTCGGCCCGAGCCGGACCGAATGGTACGCGCCGTGGGGCGCGCACGCGGCCGCGGTCCGCACGCCGCAGTCCTTCGCCGAGCTCGGCGGCGCGACCGGTTTCGCCGCCGTCGGCGACCGCTCGCTGATGGACGGGCTCGCGCTCGAGGCCGTCGAGCGCGCGGCGCACGATCTGTTGCGGCGCTGCCGCGATCGCGCGGCCTGATCCGTTGCGCGTGCTCCATGCCATAGCGGGCGGCGAGTTCGGCGGCGCCGAGGCGTTCTTCATCCGGCTCGTCCGCGCGCTCGCCAGAGACGGCCTTGACCAGCACGTCGTGATGCGCCCGCACGAAGGCCGCGCCGCCGCGCTCGCTCGCGTCGCGGTGCCGGTGACCGCGGCGCGTTTCGGCGGCGTCCTCGATCTCGCGACGGCGTCGCGTCTCCGCCACGCGATCGCCGCATCCGGGCCCGACGTCGTCCTCGCCTGGATGAGCCGTGCCGCGCGCTTCGCCGCGCGCGCCCGGCGCGGCACCCAGCGAGGCGCCCGCCCCATCCTCGTCGCCCGGCTCGGCGGCTATTACCCGCTCCGGCATTATGCCGGCTGCGACCATCTCGTCGGCAACACGCCCGACATCGTCGACTGGATGGTGCGCGAGGGCTGGCCGGCTTCGCGTGCGCATTTCATCGCCAATTTCGTCGATGCCGACAAAGCGCCGCCGCTCGCGCGCGCGAGCCTCGCGACGCCGGCCTCGGCGCGGATCGTCCTCGCGCTCGGGCGGCTCCATCCGAACAAGGCCTTCGACGTCGCGATTGAGGCGATCGCGGCGGTGCCGGACGCGGTCTTGTGGATCGCGGGCGAGGGCGAGACGCGCGCCCTCCTCCTCGCCGCCGCGTCGCGGGCGGGCGTCGCCGATCGCGTCCGCCTCCTCGGCTGGCGCGAGGACGTCGCGGCGCTGATGGCCGCGGCCGACGTCCTCGTCTGCCCGTCGCGCATCGAGCCGCTCGGCAATGTCGTGATCGAGGCGTGGGCCCGCGGGCTTCCGGTCGTCGCGGCGGCGGCGGCCGGGCCTCGCTGGCTGATCGCGCCGGAAACCTCCGGGCTCCTCGTCCCCGTCGGCGATGCGTCCGCGCTCGCCGCCGCGCTCCGGCGTGTCCTCGCCGATCACGATCTCGCCCGCCGCCTTGTCGCGGGCGGCGGCGATGCCTACCTGCGAGACTTCACCGAGCGCGCGGTCGCCCTGCGCTGGCGCGCCTTCTTCGCAGAGATCACCGGCTGATGTGCGGCATCGCGGGCATCATGACACGGAATGGCTCGGCGCCGGCGCGGGCGACGCTCGAGCGCCTGAGCAAGGCGCTCGCCCATCGCGGCCCGGACGGCGAGGCGGTCTATGCCGTGGGCGATGTCGGCCTCGTCCATCTCCGCCTCGCCATCATCGATCTCGCGACCGGCGACCAGCCGATCATCGACGAGACCGGCGCGGCGCTCGTCGCCAACGGCGAGATCTACAACTATGTCGAGCTCCGCGCCGCGATGGCGGACGAGCGCTTCGCGACGCGCTCGGACTGCGAGCCGCCGCTCAAGCTGTACCGCCGCGACGGCGCCGCCTTCACCGCGGGGCTCCGCGGCATGTACGCGGTCGCGATCTACGATCTGGGGCTCCGTCGCCTCGTCCTCGCGCGCGACCCGTTCGGCATCAAGCCGCTCTATTATGTCGAGGACGCGAACGGCTTCGCGTTCGCCTCCGAGGCGCAGGCGCTCATCGCCGCCGGCCTCGTCGCGCCGCGGGTCCGCGACGATCGGCGCGCCGAGCTTCTCGAGCTCCAGTTCACCACCGGCCACGAGACCATCCTCGACGGCATCCGGCGCGTTGAGCCCGGCGAGACGCTCGTCGTCGCCGGCGGGCGGGTGATCGAGCGGCGCCGGCGCGCGGCGCTGGCCGCAGGCCCGCCCGTCGAGATCGGCGAGGAGGACGCGCTCGCCGCTCTCGACCGCGCGCTCCTCGACAGCGTCGCCGTCCATCAACGCGCCGACGTCCCCTACGCGATGTTCCTCTCGGGCGGGATCGATTCGGCCGCCGTTCTCGCCGCGATGGCGCGGCTCAACGATCGGCCCGTGCTCGCCTTCACCGCGGGCTTCGCCGATGATTCGGTCGCCGACGAGCGCGCCGCGGCGCGCGCGGTCGCGACCGCGCTCGGCGCCCGCCATGTCGAGCGCACGATCGAGGCGGCCGAGTTCTGGTCGGTCCTTCCCGCGATCGCCGCCGCGATGGACGATCCGGCCGCCGACTACGCGATCGTGCCGACGTGGATTCTCGCGCGCGAGGCGGCGCGCGAGGTGAAGGTGGTGCTGACGGGCGAGGGCGGCGACGAGCTGTTCGGCGGCTATGGCCGCTACCGGAGCGCGATGCGGCCATGGTGGCGCGGTGGCCGCGCGATGCGCGCGCGCGGGCTCCTCGACGGGCTCGGCGTGTTGCGGCGCGAGCCTCCGGGCTGGCGCGACGGGATTGTCGCGAGCGAGCACCGTTTGGCCGTCGGCGGTCGGACGCGGCTCCAGATCGCGCAAGCCGTCGACTGCGCCGACTGGCTGCCCAACGATCTTCTCCTCAAGCTCGACCGCTGCCTGATGGCGCACGCGCTCGAGGGACGGACGCCGCTCCTCGATCCGGTTCTCGCCGAGATCGTGTTCCGTCTTCCCGACGGGCTCAAGGTGCGCGGGCGGACCGGGAAGTGGCTGCTCCGCCGCTGGCTCGCCGACCGGGTGCCGGCGGCCGACGCCTTCGGCCGGAAGCGAGGCTTCTCGGTCCCGGTCGCGGCGTGGATCGCGGCCGCCGGCGCGCGCCTCGGCCCGCTCGTCGCCCAGCAGCCGGGCATCGCCGAGATCTGCGCGCCCGAGGCGGTCCAGCGCCTCTACACGAGCGCCGGCAAGCATGTCGGCATGGCGGCCTGGGTGCTCCTCTTCTACGCGCTCTGGCACCGCCGCCACGTGCTCGGTCTCGCGCCCGCGGGCGACGTGTTCGATTGTCTCGCCGCCTCCGCCGCGCGCCCCGGCGCTTGACAGCCGCCCGCCCTCGGTCAGGCTAGGCGCGCGCAAGAGACGGGAGACAGGTCCATGGCGTTCAAGGCGCTCGTGCTCGAGGAGAAGGACGGCAAGGTCGCGTCGTCGATCCAGAGCCTCGAGGAGGATCGGCTGCCGGCCGGCGACGTGACGATCGACGTCGGCTATTCGACGCTCAACTACAAGGACGGTCTCGTCCTCGGCGGCATCGGCCGGCTGGTCCGCACGTACCCGCACGTCCCCGGGATCGATCTCGCCGGCAGCGTCGTCCAGTCGTCGAACCCGGCGTGGCGGGCGGGCGATGCGGTGATCCTCACCGGCTGGCGCGTCGGCGAGCTGCACTGGGGCGGCTATGCCCAGAAGGCGCGGGTCAAGGGCGACTGGCTGGTGCGCCGGCCCGAGGCGCTGTCGGCCAAGGACGCGATGGCGCTCGGCACGGCCGGGCTCACCGCGATGCTGTGCGTGATGGCGCTCGAGGAGGGCGGCCTCAAGGCCGGCGACGGCGAGGTGCTGGTGACGGGCGCCAATGGCGGGGTCGGCGGCGTCGCGATCGCGGTGCTGGCGCGGCTCGGCCACACCGTCGTCGCGGCGACACGGCGGAAGGAGCTCGCCGATCATCTGAAATCGCTCGGCGCGGCGAGCGTGATCGACCCGGGCGAGGTCGGCGCTCCGGCCGGCCGGCCACTCGGCTCGGAGCGCTGGGC
>VGEU01000205.1 GCA_016869145.1 Alphaproteobacteria bacterium
CGAGCCCGGCGAGCCCGGCGAGCACCGCGCGCCCGGGGACGCCGGGGGCGATCAGCGCATCGCGCGGGTCCTCGCGCGCGAGGACGGCGCCGATCGCGAGCCCGGCCGGAAGCCATGTCGGCACGTCCTTATAGGAATGGACCGCGAGATCGATCGCGCGGTCGAGGAGCGCGTCTTCGATCTCCTTGGTGAACAGGCCCTTGCCGCCGAGATCGGCGAGCGGTCCCGACTGGATCCGGTCGCCCGAGGTGCGGATGACGACGATCTCGATCGCGTCGGGCGCGGCGAGCGCAGGGAGCACGGCGGCGAGCGCCGAGGCGACGCTCTGCGCCTGCCACAGGGCGAGCGGGCTTCCGCGGGTGCCGATGCGCAAGTCGGGCATGGCGGATGCTTACCCCGGCGCGAGCGGCGATGCAAAGTCCGCTGCGCGCGCGATCGCGGCGCCGGCGGTGTCTGATATACTCCGGCATGCGGGAGGAGAGCGGGTGATCGTCCTCGGGATCGAGACGAGCTGCGACGAGACGGCAGCGGCGCTGGTCGACGACGGCAGGCGCATCCTCGCCGATGTCGTCCTGTCGCAGCGCGAGGCGCATCTTCCCTATGGCGGGATAGTCCCCGAGATCGCCGCGCGCGCCCACCTCGATGTGCTCGACGCGCTGATCCGCGACGCGCTCGCCGCGGCGGGGATCGGGCTCGACGCGGTCGATGGGATCGCGGCGACCGCCGGGCCGGGGCTGATCGGCGGCCTCCTCGTCGGGGTGATGACGGGCAAGGGGATCGCGGCGGCGCGCGGGCTTCCCTTCCTCGCCGTCAACCATCTCGAGGGCCATGCGCTCACCGCCCGCCTCACCGACGGGATCGCGTTTCCCTATCTTCTCCTCCTGGTCTCGGGCGCGCACTGCCAGTTCCTCGCCGTCGAGGACGTCGGCCGCTACCGACGCCTCGGCACCACGGTCGACGATGCCGCCGGCGAGGCGTTCGACAAGGTCGCGCGGATGCTCGGGCTCGGCTATCCCGGCGGGCCTGCGGTCGAGCGGATGGCGGCGACGGGCGATGCCAGCCGGTTCGCCCTGCCGCGGCCGATGCTCGGGCGCGACGGCTGCGACTTCTCGTTCTCCGGCCTCAAGACCGCGGTGCGCCAGGCGATCGAGGCGCTGCCGCCTGGCCCGGTCGCGGCCGGGGACGCGGCCGATCTCGCCGCCTCGTTCCAGGCCGCCGTCACCGACATCGTGCTCGACCGCGCCGGCCACGCGATCGCGCGCTTCCGCGCCCGCCACGCGGCTTCCGGCACGCTCGTCGTCGCCGGCGGGGTCGCCGCCAACGCCGCGCTGCGCGCCGGGCTCGCCGGCCTCGCCGCACGCGAGCGGATGAATTTCGTCGCACCGCCGCTCCGGCTCTGTACCGACAACGCCGCCATGATCGCCTGGGCGGGCGTCGAGCGGCTCCGCCGCGGCCTGGTCGATCCGCTCGATGCGCCGGCGCGGCCGCGCTGGCCGCTCGACCCCGACGCGCCGCGCGCGCCGGGCGCCGGGGTTAAGGCCTGAGGGCGGAAGGCCAAAGGGCGCGGGGCCCAAGGGCGCGGGCCACCCGGGGATGACGCCGGGTAGCGCGCTGCGATAGACTGGGCCACCGTCCAGGCTCTCTATCCTGGCCCCGTATATCTTGGCCCCTCTACCTTTATAAGGAGACCGAGCATGAGTTCGATCGAGGAATCGCGCGGCCGCGCCGTCGTGGTGAAACCCGGCGAGAACCCGTCCTATTGGCAGCCGGTGCCCGCCAACGGCCACGCCGACCCGATGCTCACCCCCGACCTCACCGCCTTCAGGGGCTTCTCGCTCGGCTTCCAGACGGTCGGCGTCGGCGGCCATGTCCGCGAGCACGCGCATGGCGACCAGATCGAGATCCAGGTCTGCTTCCGCGGCAAGGGCCACGTCGTCCTCGACGACGTGCGCCACGACGTGGTGCCGGGGACGGCGGTCTTCCTCGGCCCCGACGTCCGCCACAAGATCGTCAACGACGGCGACGACGAGCTGGTGATGCTCTGGGTGATCACGTCTGCCGGGCTCGAGGACTTCTTCAAGGCGATCGGCCGGCCGCGCTTCGAGGGCGATGCGCGTCCCACGCCCTTCGCGCGGCCGACCGACGTCAGCGCGGTCGAGCGCGCGATGGGCATCGAGGCGTCGCGCAAGGTGAACTGACGTGCCCAAGATCTCGATCGGCGACGCCGACATCCAGTACGAGAAGACCGGCGACGGCCCGCCTTTGATGCTGGTGCCGGGCCTCGGCGGCATGGGCTCGTTCTGGGCCAAGCAGGTGGCCGAGCTGTCGCGCCATTTCACGGTCGTCATCCACGACCACCGCGGCACCGGCCAGTCGACCCATTCGCGGATCAAGTACTCGGTCGACCAGATGGCGGCGGACGTGGTCAAGCTGATGGACGCGCTCAAGATCGATCGCGCCCACTTTGCCGGCCACTCGACCGGCGGCGCGATCGGCCAGACCATCGCCCAAGACCACCCGGCGCGCATCGCGAGCCTCGTCCTCAGCGCCACGTGGGCGGGGCGCGATGCCTATTTCGCCCGCGCCTTCGCGCTCCGGAAATCAATCCTCGAGACGCAGGGCCCCGGCCCCTATGCGCGCGCCTCGAACCTAATGCTCTACCCGCCTTATTGGACCGCGACGCATGCGAAGGAGTACGAGGTCGCCGAGGCCGCCGCTGCCGCCGCGCCGCCGCCGACCGACATTGCGCTGTCGCGCATCGACGCCATCGTCGCCTTCGACCGCCGCGCCCGGCTCGGCGAGATCAAGGCGCCGACGCTCGTCATCGTCGCCCGCGACGACATGGTGACGCCGCTCCACCAGTCCGAGGAGCTCGCGCAGAAGATCGCCGGCGCCCGCCTCGTCGTCCTCGAGCGCGGCGGCCATTTCGTGCCGGTCATCCACCCCGAGACCTACAACCCGCCGGTGGCCGAGTTCCTGCGCAAGGCGGCGGGCCGATAGGAAAGGCGTGAGCGCCCCGGCATCGACTGGCACCGCGACCGAGATCGAGGCGACGCTCCTGTCGCTGTTCGCGACACCGGTCGCGCTCGTCGATCTGCCCGATGCCGCCGCGCTCAACACCGCGCTCCGCGCCACGATCCTCGCCCGCGAGGCCGCGACCGCCTCGAGCGCGCATTCCAATCTCGGCGGCTGGCAGTCGGACTGGGAGCTCGAGCGCTGGGGCGGGCCGGCGGCCCGGCGCGTCATCGAGGCGGCGAAGGCGCTCGCCGCGCGGCTGACCGTCGACCGCGCCGGCAAGCCCGTCGCGATCGCGTGGAAGGTGAACGCCTGGGCCAATGTCAACCGCGCCGGCCACGCCAACGAGTTCCACACCCATCCCGGCTGCTACTGGTCGGCGAGCTACTATGTCGACGACGGCGGCATCGCGGCCGATCCGGCGCTCGGCGGCGGGTTCGAGATCCAGGACCCGCGCGGCGTCGCGCCGGCGATGTATGCGCCGCTCCTCGCCTTTGCCGTGCCGGGCGGGCGGGCGGTCGGCGCCTCCGAGGTCATCCGCCCGCACGCCGGCATGCTGATGCTGTTCCCGGCCTGGCTGTCGCACGGCGTCAGGCCCTATGCCGGCAGCGCGACGCGCATCTCGGTCGCGCTCAATCTGAGCCTCTGAGCGATGGCGCGGATCGGCATCGTCGGCGCCGGCGCGTGGGGCACCGCGCTCGCCATCGTCGCCGCACGCGCTGGCCACGCCGTGACGCTGTGGGCGCGCGAGCCCGAGGTCGCGGCGGCGATCGCGACCGCGCGCGCCAATCCCCTGTTCCTCCCCGATG
>VGEU01000206.1 GCA_016869145.1 Alphaproteobacteria bacterium
CGACCGCGCCGCCGACCGCGGGCCGCCGCGACCGCCGGCGGCGTCAGGCGCAGTTGAGGCTGCGCTGCTCGCGCGTCGCGCGGTTGCGGAGCGAGGTGGCCGCGTTGGGGTGCGCCTCGAGGAGTTGGCCATAGGCCGCGCACGCCTCCTTCAGCTTGTTGAGATGCGTGAACGAGACGCCGAGCTTGAGCAGCGTCTCGGGCGCGCGCTCGCTTCGGGGAAATTTCTGGTAGCCCTCGGCATAGGCGAGCGTCGCCTGCTGGTACTGCTTCTGGGTGAAATAGGTTTCGCCCAGCCAGTAGTGCGCGTTGGCGGCGAGCGCATGGCTCGGGTTGGCGGCGATGAAGGCCTTGAGCGCCTGCTCGGCCTCGGGCAGGTTCTGGTCGCGGACGAGAAGGCCGATCGCATAGTCGTACTGCTCTTGCGGCGTGCCGGCGGGCAGGCCCGCGCGCTGCGGACCCGGCACGACCGCATCGCGCGGCACGGTGCCGAGATCCCGCGGCGGCGTCCCGAGATTGCGGTTGGCATCCGTCGTCGCGCCGCCGGGCGGCGGGGCGGCCGGGCGCACCACCTGGGCCGGCGGACGATCAGCGCCCGGCGCCGTCGCGGCCGGCGCGCCGCCGCGCTCGAGCTGGCTCAGCCGGAACTCGGTCTCCTGCGCGAGCTTATCGAGGCGGGACTGGAGCTGCGCCCGACCGTGCGCGAGCTCTTCGACCTTGCCGGTGAGGTGGCGAAGCTCGTTCTCGAGCTGGGTTAGTCGAAGCTCGAGATTGACCGCCGCGCGGGCGTCGATGTCGGTGCCGCGCCCGGCCGGGCCGACGGCGGCCGGCGGCGGCTCGCCGCGATAGACCTGGCGTTGCAGCGTCTGCAACTCGCGCTGCAGCCGATCGAGGCGCGACAGCACATCCTGCATGTCGCCGGCTTGGGCGAGGGTCTGGGCAAGCGCCAGGGAGAACGGCGGCGCGCCGGCACACAGAAAGAGCGCCGCCACGACGGCGGCGCGAATGACGGTCCGGGGAAGGATCATGGTCGACCTCTGCAACGCGTCTCGAAAGGCCCAGCACCCCCTCGCGCGTCCGGGTCTCCCGAGCCCGTTGTTCTCGTCGCCCGGCCTCGCTGCGGCGCCTCGGGAGACCCAGGTGCCGTCGGCCGACGGCACCCGTGAAGGCTAGTTCAGCCGCGCGCCACCGCCCGTCCGCGTGTCGACGACGCTGACCGCGCGGCGGTTCTGCGACCACGCATCCTCGTTCGAGCGCGGATCGACCGGCCGTTCCTTGCCGAAGCTCACGATCGACACCCGCGACGGGCTGACGCCGAGCGCGGTCAGGTAGCTCCGGACCGAATTGGCCCGCCGCTCGGCGAGCGCGAGGTTGTACTCGCGGGTCCCGCGTTCGTCGGCGTGGCCTTCGATCACGAGGGCGACGTTCGGATAGGTGCGGAGCCAGGCCGCCTGCCGGTCGAGGATGGCGCGGGCGTCGGCGCGCAGATCGAAGCGGTCGAGATCGAAGAAGACGCGATCCCCGACATTGACGGTGAGATCCTCCTGCGTCCCCGGCCGCGGGCCTGAGAGCGGCTGCGAGCTGACGCCCGCGCCGCTGCCGCCACCACCGCTGCCGGCCATGCCGGCGCCGGTTCCCGAGGCGCTACCCGCGTTCTCAGGAGTCGATTCGCATGCGACGAGGGCGAACCCCGCGAAGCATAGCGCGATGATCTTCAAGCGCATTCCAATGTCCTCCAAGGCCTCGATTTCCCCCAATGCCGCGCGGGCCAGGCGGCCCCGCTCACGGTCGCGTCATTTGGGTGAGATAATACGTCGCACACGCAGAATCGACAAGCAAACCATGGACAAATACGGGTCATGGCATCGTCGGCGACCACGCCGGATCCGATGCGCCCGCCGGCGTCGTGATGCGTCGTTCGTTGAAACCGGTGAGGTCGATCGAGAAGAGCTGCGGGCCGCCATTGGCCTCGCCGCCGCGCCGGTCCTGACGGAAGAACATCAAGACGCGTCCGTTCGGCGCCCAGGTCGGCCCCTCGACCAGGAAACCATCCGCGAGCAACCGCTCGCCCGAGCCGTCGGGCCGCATCACGCCGATCGAGAATTGGCCGCCCCGCATCTTGGTGAAGGCGATCAGATCGCCGCGCGGCGACCACACCGGCGTCGCATAGCGGCCGTCGCCGAAGCTGATGCGCCGCACGTCGTCGCCGGCCGCGGTCATCACGTAAAGCTGCTGCGCGCCGCCGCGATCGGAGTTGAACACGATCATGCGGCCGTCGGGCGAGAACGACGGCGAGGTGTCGATCGCCGGATGCCGGGTCAGCCGACGCGCCTGGCGGGTCCGGAGATCGAGCGAGTAGATCTCGGAATTGCCGTCCTCGGCCTGGCTGAGCACGACCGAATTGCCGTTAGGCGCGAAGCGGGGCGCGAAGGTCATGCCGGGGAAGTCGCCGAGCACCTCGCGCTTGCCGGTATCGATGTCGTAGAGGAACACGCGCGGGCCGCGCTGGGTGAACTCCATATAGGTGATCGCCTGCGCCGTCGGCGAGAAACGCGGCGTCAGCACGATGTTGTCTCCGTTGGTGAGAAAGCGGTGATTGGCGCCGTCCTGATCCATCATGGCGAGGCGCTTGACGCGGCGATCGGCGGCGCCGGTCTCCGACACATAGACGATGCGGGTGTCGAAATAGCCGTCCTCGCCGGTGATGCGTTTATAGATCGCATCCGCGATGATGTGGGCGAGGCGGCGCCAGTTCGACTGCGGTGTCGCGAACTTGAAGCCGATGAGCTGTTGCTCGGCGAAGACGTCCCACAGGCGGAAGGCGATCTCGAGCCGGCCGTCGGCGAGCACCTCGGCGTTGCCGGTCACGAGCGCCTGCGCGTTGATGAGCCGCCAGTCGCCGAAGCGCGGCTGCACGGCGGCGGCGGCCTCGGTCTGGATGAAGGCGCGCGGGTCGACGGGACGGAAGAGGCCGGAGCGTTCGAGATCGGCCGCGACGACCTGGGCGACGTTGCGGCCGTGCTCGGTGCCCTCGGGCGCGCGCGCCGCGAAGCTCGGAATGGCGATCCGGAGCGGCTCTACATTGCCACGCGTGATGTCGACCTTGAGCTCGGCCGCGGCCGGCCCTGCGACCGCGACGGCCAGCATGACGAGAAGAAACCGCGCGCCGATGCGCCAGCGCGATCCGGATCGGCGGGGTTCGGTCATTGTCCGAGAAGCTCCTTGGGATCGAAATTAAACGAGATCTCTTTCCACGAATCATATTGGTCGGCCGGCAGCCTGAGCGGGCTGCACATGTGGATCGCGCGGATCGCGCTCTCCGCGACGACACGGTAGGCGGCGTCGGATTCGAACCGCCGCGTGTCCTCGATGCGGGGCGCCCCGCGCAAGGACCCGTCGCCGTTGAGGAGGATCCGGATACCGACACGCTGCTGTCCGGCGTCCTTGGCGCCGGCCGGGATGCTCCAGCAGCGCACAAGTTGGTCGCGCACCATCGCGACCAGCTCGGCGGCGCGGCGCTGTTGGTCGATCGAGGACGCGCCGGTTGCCCGCGCGGCGTTGGCGGCGGCGGCGACCTGCTCGCGCGGCGCGGTCTGCGGCGGTGCGGTGGTGCGTTGCCGCTGCGCCTCCTGGGTCAGGTTCTTGAGGAGCGCGTCGAAATCGTTGTCGTTGCGCGGGCGCGCAGGCGTCGGCGGCGGGGTGCGTGCCGCCTGCTGCTGTGGCGCCGGCGGCTCGGGTCGCGTCGTGGGGCG
>VGEU01000207.1 GCA_016869145.1 Alphaproteobacteria bacterium
CGTCGCGGTCGATGCGCGTGATCTCGAGGATCGCGACCTCGGGCAGGCCGCCCGGCGGCGCGAAGCGGCGGCCGCGACCGCGCTCGATCAGGCCGTCGCGCTCGAGCTCGGCGATGAGGCCGCGGAGCGCGCCCCGCTCCTCGGCACCGATCCCGAGCGCGCGCGACAGCTCGCGCTTGCCGAGCGGCACCGGGCTCGCGGTAATCGCGGCGAGGACCTTGTCGCGGGTGAGCTTGCCGCCGTCGCGACTGGCCCTGGGCAAGCGCTCAGGTTCCGGTGCGGGCGATCTTGCGCCCCTTCGGCGCCGCCGCGCGCGGCTTCGCCTTGGCCGCGGCCTTCTTGGGCTTCGCGGGCTTCGCCGCCGGCGCGGTCTCGGCCGCTGCCGCCGCCTTGGGTTTCACCGCACCGGCACGGCCACGACCGCCGCGCGCGGGCTTGCCCTTCGCCGCGCGCTCTGCGAGGAGCGCGAGCGCCTCGTCGAGCGTGAGCGCGCCCTCGGCCATGTCCTTCGGCAGCGTCACGTTGACGCCGCCGTGGCTGACATAGGGTCCGTAGCGGCCCTTGTGGAGCGCGACGGGCTTGCCGTCCGCGGGATGGGCGCCGACGATCCGGATCACCTCGGCCCGCATCGCGCGCCCGCGCGGCGGCCGGCTCGCAGCCTCGGCGATCACCGCGACGGCGCGGTTGAGGCCGATGGTCAGGACGTCGTCGCCCGCGCCGAGCGAGACGAACTTGTCGCCGTGCTTGAGATAGGGACCGAAGCGGCCGACGCCGGCGATGATCGGGAGCGTCGTCTCAGGATGCGCACCGATCGCCCGCGGCAGCGACAGGAGCGCGCAGGCCGTCTCGAGGGTCAGCGCGTCGGGCTCCATGCCCTTGAGGAGCGAGGCGCGCTTGAGGACCTCCTTGTCGGTGCCGTCGCCGCGCTGGACGTAGAGACCATAGGGTCCCTTGCGGAGGCTGACCGGATGGCCGTCGGGATCGCGCCCGAGATCCTTCGGCAGCGCGAGGCCGGCGCCCTCGCCGGCGGCGTCCTCGACCGCGAGCGGGCGCGTATAGGTGCAGCCCGGGTAGTTCGAGCAGCCGATGAAGGCGCCGTGGCGACCGAGCTTGATGCCGAGGCGGCCGGTCTCGCAGGACGGGCAGCGGCGCGGATCGGCCGCGCCGGTCGCGGAAAAGAAATGCGGGCCGAGCTCGCGGTCGAGCGTGTCGAGGACGTCCGACACGCGGAGCTCGCGCGTGCCTTCGACCGAGGCCGAGAACGCCTGCCAGAACGCGCGCAAGACCGCCTTCCAGTCGATCTTGCCGTTCGAGATGTCGTCGAGCTGGTCCTCGAGCTCGGCGGTGAAGTTATACTGGACGTAGCGGTTGAAGAAATTGTCGAGGAAGGCGGTGACCAGCCGGCCGCGATCCTCGGGGATGAACTGGCGCTTCTCGAGCCGGACATAGTTCCGCTCCTGGAGCACCGACAGGATCGAGGCGTAGGTCGAGGGCCGGCCGATGCCGAGCTCCTCGAGGCGGCGGACGAGACTCGCCTCGGTGTAGCGGGGCGGCGGCTTGGTGAAGTGCTGCAGCGGCTCGGCGGCGCCGGCGGCGAGCGGATCGCCCTTGGCGACGTCGGGAAGGACGCGGCCGTCCTCGTCGTCGGCGGCGGGCTCGTCGCTGTCTTCCTGGTAGACGCGGAGATAGCCGTCGAACTTCACCACCGAGCCGGTGGCGCGGAACACGATCTTGCGGTGCCCGCTCGCGATGTCGACGGCGACCTGGTCGAAGACGGCGTTCTCCATCTGGCACGCGACGGTGCGCTTCCAGACGAGCTCGTAGAGTCTCCGTTCGTCGGCGTCGAGGAAACGCGCGACGTCTTCGGGCCGGCGTGTGACGTCGGTCGGGCGGATCGCCTCGTGCGCCTCCTGCGCGTTCTTCGCCTTGTTGCGGTAGAAGTTCGGCTCGCCCGGGACATAGTCGGCGCCGTAGAGCCGCCCGATCAGCCCGCGCGTCGCCGCGATCGCCTCGCCCGAGAGGTTGAGGCTGTCGGTCCGCATATAGGTGATGAGGCCGACCGTCTCGCCGTCGAGCTCGATGCCCTCGTAGAGTTTTTGCGCAACGCGCATGGTGCGGGTGGCGGAGAAGCCGAGCTTGCGCGATGCCTCCTGCTGCAGCGTCGACGTCGTGAAGGGCGGCGCGGCGCGGCGGCGGACGAGCTTCCGCTCGACCTCGGCGACGCTATAGCCGTGGCGCGCGATCTCGGCGACGGCGGTGCGTGCCGATGCCGCGTCGGGGAGGTCGAACTGATCGAGCTTGCGGCCGTCGAGATGGGTGAGGCGGGCGCGGAGGGTCTTGTCGGCGCGCGTCCTGAAGTCGGCCTCGACCGTCCAGTACTCGCGCGGCTTGAACGCCTCGATCTCGGCCTCGCGCTCGCAGATCAGCCGGAGCGCCACCGACTGCACGCGCCCGGCCGAGCGCGCACCGGGGAGCTTCCGCCACAGGACCGGCGACAGCGTGAACCCGACGAGATAGTCGAGCGCGCGCCGCGCGAGATAGGCATCGACCATCTTGTGGTCGATCTCGCGCGGGTTGCGGATCGCCTCGGTGACCGCGTCCTTGGTGATCTCGTGGAAGACGACGCGCTTGACGCCGACGCCCTTGAGCGCCTTGCGCTGGTTGAGGACCTCGCAGACATGCCACGAGATCGCCTCGCCCTCGCGGTCCGGGTCGGTCGCGAGGATCAGCCCGTCGGCGCCCTTGAGCGCGGCGGCGATCGCCTTGAGATGCTTCTCGGCGCGGCCATCGACCTCCCACGACATGTCGAAGTCGGCGTCGGGGCGGACCGATCCGTCCTTCGCCGGCAGATCGCGGATGTGTCCATAGCTCGCCAGGACCCTGTACCGGCTGCCCAGGTACTTGTTGATGGTCTTGGCCTTCGCAGGCGACTCGACGACAACGACTTCCATCAGACGGTTCGGCCCCCTCGCGTCCCGGCTCGGCGCCCGGCTCGGCGCAACGATACGGCGTCGCGCCCTTCGCGCTCGGACCTGTCTTACCCCACAAAGATTACAAATGGTTAAGGGGCCAGGGCCACCCACCCTCCGGCCCGACGCTCGAGACGGCCGGCCAGCTCCAACTCGAGCAGGACGGTCGCCACGATCGGAGCCGACATTTGGCATTGGCGGATCAGTTCGTCAACGGTGACAGGCGTCGGCGACAACAGTTTGTGGATCGCTTTGCGCGCGACCACGAGAGCTTGATCGTCGATCGCGGGGGCCGGCGCCTTGAACCGGCCCTGGCCCGGTTCGGCGAGCGGCCGCGCGCTGATGCCGCGAAGCGCCTCGACGACGTCGCGGGCGGTCTCGACCAGGGTCGCACCGTTCCGGATCAGGTCGTTGGTGCCGCGGGTGCGCGTGTCGAGTGGCGAGCCCGGGACGGCGAACACCTCGCGCCCCTGCTCGAGGGCGAGGCGGGCGGTGATCAGCGAGCCCGAGCGCGGCGCCGCATCGACGACGACGGTGCCGAGCGCGAGCCCGGAGACGAGGCGGTTCCGGATCGGGAAGTGGCGCGCGGTCGGCTGGGTGCCGACCGGTTGCTCGGAGAGGACGACGCCCTCGGCGACGATCGAGGCGTAGAGCTCGGCGTTCTCGGGCGGGTAGACGACGTCGACGCCGCCCGCCATCACCGCCGCGGTGCCGCCGGCGAGTGCGCCCGTATGCGCGGCGGCATCGATGCCGCGCGCGAGCCCCGAG
>VGEU01000208.1 GCA_016869145.1 Alphaproteobacteria bacterium
GCGCCTCAGCCGGGCGTGGCCGTCGCGGTGCGCTGGCCGGCGGGCGCTGCGGTCCTGGTGCGGCCATGACCGGGCGCGGGCGCGCGATCGCGATCGGGCTGCCGCTCGGCTGGCTCCTCGTCTTCTTCGCGCTGCCGCTCCTCAACGTCCTCGCCATCAGCCTCACCGAGGCGGCGCCCGGCGTGCCGCCGTTCCGCCCGATCGCCGGCCCGGGCGATGTCACGGCGGCCAATTACATCACCGTCGCGGGCGATCCGCACTACGCCGCCGCCTATCTCGGCGCGCTCGCGATCGCGGCGACGACGACCGCGATCTGCCTCGTCGTCGGCTATCCGATGGCGTGGGCGATCGCGCGCGCGCCGGCGCCGGCGCGGCCGCTTCTCATTGTCCTTGTCATGCTGCCGTTCTGGACCTCGTTCCTGGTCCGCGTCTACGCCTGGATGGGGCTTCTCAACGCGAACGGGCTGGTCAATCGGGCGTTGATCGCGCTCGGCGTGACGGAGGCGCCGCTTGCCCTCCTCGACGGCCCGTTCGCGGTCCAGCTCGGGATGGTCTACGCCTATCTGCCGTTCATGGTGCTGCCGCTCTACGCCGTGCTCGAGCGGATCGACCCGGCGCTCCTCGATGCCGCGGCCGATCTCGGCGCGCGGCCGTTCAGCCGCTTTCTCACGGTCATCCTGCCCTTGTCGTGGACCGGTGCCGTCGCGGGCGCGCTCCTCGTCTTCGTGCCGGCGATCGGCGAGTTCGTGATCCCCGACCTTCTCGGCGGCGGCAACGTCCTGATGATCGGGCACGTGCTGTGGGCCGAGTTCTTCCACAACCGCGACTGGCCGCTCGCCGCCGCGATCGCGATCGCGGTCCTCCTCGTCGTCGCGGTGCCGGTCGCGCTGGTCGAGGGCCTGTCGGCGCGCGGGCCGGCCAGGACGTCGCGATGAGCCGGCCGCGCGCCCTCTTCGCCGCGCTCGGGCTCGGCTATCTCTTTCTCTACGGCCCGATCGCGAGCGTGATCGTGTTCTCGTTCAACGAGGCGAGGCTCCCCGGCGTGTGGACTGGGTTCTCGCTCCGCTGGTACGGCTCGCTCCTCGACAACGCACCCCTTCTCCGCGCCGCCGGTCTCAGCCTCGCGATCGCCGCCGTCGCCGCGACGCTCGCGACCGTGGTCGGCACCGCCGCCGCCTTCGCGTTCGAGCGCGCCGGATCGTTTCGCGGCCGGCTGGTCCTCGCCGTCCTCGTCCTCGCGCCGCTGGTCCTGCCCGAGGTCGTGACCGGGCTCGCCTTCCTCCTCTTCTTCGTCGCGCTCGAGGGCTGGATCGGCTGGCCCGCCGGCCGCGGCGCGACCACGATCTCGATCGCGCACGCGACGTTCGGCGTCGCGTTCGTGGCGCTCGTCGTGCGCGCCCGGCTCGCCCGCCTCGACCGCGCGCTCGAGGAGGCCGCGGCCGATCTCGGCGCCCGTTCGGCGGCGGTGTTCGTCACCGTGACGCTGCCGGCGATCCTGCCCGCGGTCGCGGCCGGCTGGCTCCTCGCCTTCACGCTCTCCTTCGACGACCTCGTGATCGCGAGCTTCACCGCCGGGCCGGGGTCGACGACGCTGCCGATCCAGGTGTTCGCCGCCGTGCGGCTCGGCGCGAGCCCGGAGATCAACGCGCTGGCGAGCCTGATCGTCCTCGTCGTTGCGCTCGCGCTCGTCGCGGCGCTACGGCTGATGACCGCGCGCGGCGGCCGCGGCCGCGGCGGCGAGGTCGGCGGCGAGCCGCGCGACGACCGTTGACCAGTCGCCGCGGGCGGGCTGGCGGTAGAGCCGGGCGGTCGGATACCACGGGCTGTCGTCGCGGCCGAGGAGCCAGCGCCAGTCGGGCACGTGGGTGATCAGGATCCACACCCGCTTGCCGAGCGCGCCGGCGAGATGGGCGACGGCGGTGTCGACGGTGATGACGAGATCGAGTACGGCGATCGCCGCGGCGGTGTCGGCGAGATCGGTGAAGCCGGCGCCGAGCTCGATCGCGCCGGAGAGGACGGAAGCGAGCGGCGCGCCGCCCGGCTGGAGGCCGAACCAGGACACGCCGCCGACCGAGGCGAGCGGCGCGAGGTGGTCGGGCGCGAGCGATCGCTCGCTGTCGCGGGCGTGCGCCGGGTTGCCGGCGCGGACGATGCCGACCCGGAGGCCGGCGGCGGCGGCGATCGCGCTTGGCGCGACGATGCCGGGCGGCACCGCGAGATAGGGCGCCGCCGGGATCGTCTCGACCGTGGTGCCGAGATGAAACGGCAGGCTCATGATCGGGACGCGGACCGCGCACGGCTCGATGGCCGCCCCGCGCGGAACGACCGCGGCGACGCCGGCGAGCGTTCCGAACAGGCGGACGAGCGGCGCCCGGCAGGCGAGAACGACCCGCCCGCCGCGTGCGGCGAGCGCCGGGACGTAGCGTGCGAACTGGATCGCATCGCCGAGCCCCTGCTCGTCGTGGACGAGGATCGTCCGCCCGTCGAGCGCACCGCCGTCCCAGCGGGGCTCGTTCCAGCCGCGTTCCTCCGCCGCGGGATGCGGCAGCCGGCGGCGGGCCTCGAAGCGCGCCCAGCCTTCGGCGAAGCGGCCGAGCCGCAACAGCATCGTCGCCTCGTTGAACGGCGCGAGGACGAGCCTCGCATCGAGCGCGATCGCCTTGCGGCAGGCCGCGAGCGCCTCGTCATAAGCGCCGAGGGCATCGAGCGAAGCGGCGAGGTTGCTGTGCGCCTACGCGTAAGCGGGCATCAAGGCGATCGCCCGCCGATAGGCCTCCGCCGCCGCCGGCTCGTCGCCCCGCTCGGCGCGCGCATCGCCGAGATTGCACCACGCCGGTGCGTGCGTGGGCGCGCGGTCGACGGCGCGCATCAAGATCGCCTCGGCATTCGCCGCGCGTCCGCTCGCGGCCAGCGCGATGCCGTAGTCGGTGAGGAACGCGCCGTCGTCGGGGCGGAGCTGCGTGGCGCGGCGGAGATGGACGAGCGCATCCGCGGTCGCGCCGGTCTGGAGTTCGACGACGCCGAGGCGATGCAGCGCGTCGGGGTGATTCGCTTTTTTTCGCAGGATGTGGCGATAAAGTCGCGCCGCCTCCACGAGCGCACCCTCGGCATGGAGTTCCGTCGCGCGCGCGAGCGTACGCGCAGCGTCATGCGAGAAGTCCCGATTTTTCGCGCTTTTCATGCACTCGTGATTCGCGTTGCGTCGCGTCGATCCGGACGCGACAAGTGCCGTGCGACTCGTTGACGGACGAATCACGAAGGGCTTGACACGCGCTTGAGAAACCTTGCGTGCGATCTGAAATTAAGTTACGAACTTTTAATGAAAAAAGCCTACTGCGGAACGTTGTGTGGCGCCGGCAAGGCATTGCTCTAACCACTACTGCAAACAAAGGAGCCGATCGATGGCTGCGAAATCCACCACGAAGCGTAAGGCCGCGATGGCCAAGAAACCCACGGCGAAGAAGGCCCCGGCGCGGAAGGCGGCGAAGAAGCCCGCCAAGAAGACCGCCCGGAAGACCACGGCGCGCAAGACCGCGCGCAAGAGCACCGCGAAGAAGACGACCCGCAAGGCCAGCGCAAAGCGGTCGGGCGTCGTCCGTAAGCTCGTCGTGAAGGCGCGCCGCCGCACGACGAAGAAGACCCGCAAGGCCGCCTGAGGGCGGTCGCCAGAGCGAAGCTCAATGCC
>VGEU01000209.1 GCA_016869145.1 Alphaproteobacteria bacterium
CCGCGCTCGTCGGCGTCTCGCTCGCGCTCGCGCCGGGCAAGGCCTGCTACGTGCCGCTCGGCCACGTCGCGCCGGGCTCGGGCGAGCTCGCGCTCGGCGGCGCCGACGAGGCGCCGCGCCAGATCGCGCGCGAGGCGGCGCTCGCGATGCTGGCGCCGCTCCTCGCCGATCCGGCCGTCCTCAAGATCGGCCACAACATCAAATACGACATGGAGGTCTTCGCCCGCTACGGCCTCGCGGTCGCGCCGGTCGACGACACGATGATCCTCTCCTACGTGCTCGAGGGCGGGCTGCACGGCCACGGCCTCGACGAGCTGTCGCTCTTACACATCGGCCACACCAACATCACCTACGCGGAGGTGACCGGCAGCGGCAAGGCGCAAGTGTCGTTCGCCGCCGTGCCGCTCGAGCGCGCGCGCGACTACGCGGCCGAGGACGCCGACATGACCTGGCGGCTCCACGCGCTCCTCAAGCCGCGTCTCGTCGGCGAGCACATGGTCACGGTCTACGAGACGATCGAGCGGCCGCTGATCCCGGTTCTCGTCGCGATGGAGCGGACCGGCATCAAGGTCGACGCCGCCGAGCTCAACCGGCTGTCGCGCGATTTCGAGACGCGGATCGGCCTCCTCGAGGCCGAGGTGCAGCGGCTCGCCGGGCGGGCCTTCAATGTCGGCTCGCCCAAGCAGCTCGGCGAGATCCTGTTCGACGAGATGGGGCTCCCCGGCGGCAAGAAGGGCAAGACCGGCGCCTATGCGACCGGCGCCGACGTGCTTGAGGATCTCGCCGCGATGGGCCACGACCTCCCGGCCCGCGTCCTCGACTGGCGCCAGCTCGCCAAGCTCAAGAGCACCTACACCGACGCGCTGATCGGCCAGATCAACCCGGACACCGGGCGTGTCCACACCTCGTTCGCCCAGGCCGTCGCCTCGACCGGCCGGTTGTCATCGAACGACCCCAATCTGCAGAACATCCCCGTCCGCACCGAGGAGGGGCGCAAGATCCGCAAGGCCTTCGTCGCCGAGAAGGGCCACGTGCTGCTCTCGGCCGACTATTCGCAGATCGAGCTCCGTCTCCTCGCCCACGTCGCCGGCATCGCGGCGCTCAAGACCGCGTTCCACCGGGGCGCCGACATCCATGCCATGACCGCGAGCGAGGTGTTCGCCATCCCGCTCGACAAGCTCGAGCCCGCGGTGCGCAACCGCGCCAAGGCGATCAATTTCGGCATCATCTACGGCATCAGCGCCTTCGGCCTCGGCCGCCAGCTCGGCATCCCGCAGGCCGAGGCCGCGCGCTACATCCAGAACTATTTCGAGCACTATCCCGGCATCCGCGACTACATGGAGCGGACGCGCGATCTGGCGCGCAAGCAGGGCTATGTCACGACACTGTTCGGCCGCCGCGTCCACGTGCCCGGCATCGGCGACAAGAACCCGGCGCGGCGGAGCTTCGCCGAGCGCGCGGCGATCAACGCGCCGCTCCAGGGCGCGGCCGCGGACATCATCAAGCGCGCGATGATCCGGATGCCGGATGCGCTCGCCACCGCGAAGCTCGCCGCACGCATGCTCCTCCAGGTTCATGACGAGCTCGTCTTCGAGGTGCCCGAGGCCGAGCTCGCGGCGACCGCGAAGACGGTGAAGAAAGTGATGGAGAGCGTCGCCCATCTCGACGTGCCGCTCGTCGTCGAGACCGGGCACGCGCAGTCCTGGGCGGATGCGCACTGACCCGGTCGCGAACTGAGGCGGTCGAACTGGCCGATCCGCTCACACGGTCGCGGGGCGGGCATAGACGCGCGAGACGAGGACGATCCCGGCGAGGACCAGGATCGTGCCGACGACATGGTAGGGCCGGAGCGCCTCGTCGAAGAACAGCATGCCAAGCCCGGCGCCGAAGATCGGATGGAGGCACATGAACGCCGCGGCGCGGTTGGGCCCGATCGCAAGCGTGCCGGCGTTCCAGCACCACCAGGCGAGGACGGTCGAGACCAGCGCCACGTAGAGGAGCGACAGGAACGAGAGCGCGCTCCACCGCGTCGCGTGGATCGTCATCTCGACCACATAGGCCGGCACCAGCCACGCCGCGCCGCCGGCCGACAGCACGAACAACAGCGTCCACGGCGAGATGCGGATCTGCGCCCGCTTGAGGAGCACCATGTAGAGCGCCCAGGCGACGACGCAGATCAGCATGAAGAGATCGCCCCAGCCATAGGCGAGGCGGAGCAGCAGGCCGAGATCGGCCTTGGTGACGACGACGACGATGCCGAGGGCGGCGAGCGCGATGCCGGCGGCCTGGAAGCGGTTCACGCGGTCGTCGAGGATGATCCACGAGAAGAAGACGGCCGCGACCGGCACGCCGGCATTGATCAGGGCCGCATTGGTGATCGAGGTGTGGAGGACCGAGAAATAGGCGAGCGTGTTGCCGGCGACGAACAGGAAAATGAGGACCGCGAAGAGGCCGAGCCGTGTCCGCAGCACGGCCCAGTCGCGGCGGAGCGCGGGCACGACGAACGGCAGCACCAGCGCCGCGGCGACGGCGTGGCGCCAGAACGAGAGCGCGATCGGCGGCATGTCGAGATTGGCGAAGCGGCCGACGACGAAATTGCCGCCCCAGCAGAGGATCGCGAACGAGAGCAGGGCATAGGAGCCGGCGGCGGTCGCGAGGACGCCGCCCGGCGTCGTCGATCGGTCGGTCGTCAACAGACTGGTTCCGTGCGTTCGGCGGGAGGCGCGAGTGTGTCGGCGGAACGCCGGCCGGGCAAGCCCGCCGCGACCGGCTTGACGCGGCGATGGGCGCCGCCTAAGGTGGTGCGACTGAGACTTATTCGCATCTCAATCGAGGCGCTGCGATGTCCCTGTTGACCCTCGACCGCACCGCGACCCTGAGCGACCGGATCGGCCCGCCGGAAACGGTCGCACTCGCCGTTCTCGGCGTCGCGTCGTTCGGTCCGATCGAGATCGACCGTCTGGTGCCGCTGGTCCAGGGGCTCGTCGCGGCGCCGGGGCGGCCGACCACGGGCTTCGTTCTGAGCACGATCGTATCGGCGATCGCCGACCGCACGCTCGCCACGGTCGACGGCGGCGTCGCGCCGCCCGCCGTCCAACTCACCGCCGACGGGCATGAGCGGCTCCGCGATCTTCTGAAGATCGGGGCGGGGGACCCGAGCGATCCGCTGTTCCGCACGCGGCTCGTGCTCAAGGTCGCCTTTCTCGACACGCTGCCGCCGATCGCGCGCTGGGCGGTGGTCGACGATCTAGTGCGCCGGGTCGACGCCGCGCGGGCGCGGAGCGATGGCCAGGCGACGGTCCCCGGGCAGCGTTATTTCCGCGAAGCGCTCGGCTGCGAGCAGCGCCGGCTCGAGGCCGACGCGGCGTGGCTCCGCGCGCTCTCGGCCGAGATCGCGGCGACGCTCCCGGCCGGTTCCTGACCGCCGGCCGCGACACGGCGGGGGCTGGCCCGGCGTTTCGCGGTTAGTGAAGGCTGGCGGGCCCGATGAAGCCGGGCGCGGGCGATGAAGGCCCGCCGGTCGATGAAGCCGGGCGCGCGGGGTGGGCGCGCGCCCGGGGGGGGGTGGGCGCGATGAGTGTGCCCGCGATGGGTGAGCCCGCGATGGGTTTACGCGGTGGGCGCGTTCGCCACGCTGTCCGTCCGGCCGGTGCCGCAAGACGCCGACAGTGTCGACGCCGCCGC
>VGEU01000210.1 GCA_016869145.1 Alphaproteobacteria bacterium
GCGATCGCGACGAGCGCCGCGACCGCGAGCCCGGCGACGGCGACCGCCGCACGGACGGGCGCCGGCGCGGCGAGAAAACGGTGAAGAAGCCCCGCCGCGAGGAGTGCCATCAGCGCGCCCGCGACGAAGGTCGCATCCGCCGGTCGCCGGTAGTGATCCACGAAGGGCAGCCATTCGTACAGCCAGCGGAACACCGGCGTGTACCAGCCGAGGGCATAGGCGAGCGTGACGGCGAGGAGCGCGGCGGTGGCGCCGAGGCCACCCGTCCAGGCCCAGCCCCGGACGGTGCCCCAGACCACGAGCAGGATCGGCACCGCCCCGGCATAGAGGACCCCCATGTTCTGCGCGAGGAAGAGCCCGGTGCCGGACCACGCGAAGGACGGCGGCCCCCAATACGCGGCCATCGGGCCCGAAGCGGCGAAGACATCCGGGATCAGCGCGGTGAGGAGAAGGGCGGGGTGCAGCGAGCCGCGGCCGGCGCCTTCGAGATCGATCGTCGGCCGGTTCGTTTCGAGCGCGAGGAGCGCCGACAACGCGACCGGCACCGCCGCGAGAAGGACGGCGAGGAGCCCGGCCGCACCGGTCGGGATCACGCTCGCGCCGAACCGCTGCCATCGCCCCGGGCGGGCGAGCCAGTGCCAGACGACGCGGGCGAGGAGCGCATAGCCCGCGATGAGCGAGACCTGGTCGCGTCCGATCAGCATCAGCCCGGCCGCAATTCCGGCGAGGCTCCCCCATGCGACCGAGCGCCGCATCAGCGCGCGCTCGAGAAAGAAGAGCGCCATCGGAAACCAGGCGAGGCTCAGGATCTGGCCGAGATGCTGCACGCGCCAGGCGGCCGAGGCCCCGAACGCGAAGGCGAGCGCGCCGATCACCGCCGCCGGGCCGGCCCAGCCGCGGTCGTGGCAATATCCGATCACCGCGAGCCCGCCGAGCCCGAGCATGGCGAGGACCGCGCCGTCGATGGCCCGGAACGACGGCGCCGGGTCGAGAAACGCGAGCGCCAGCAATATCGGTGTGAACACGCCCGACTGCGGATCGGCCACGGTCGGCCATCCGGAGAACACATTTGGCGTCCAGAGAGGTCCATCGCCGTCGGCGAACGCGCGGGCGATGAACTGGACGAAGGGCTGCCAATGGGCCTTGGCATCCCACGGGATGGTGACCGTGCCGGAGAGCCACGGCCAGGACAGAACGAGCCACGCCACGATGAACAGGCCGATCGATGTCGACGTCGACCAAGACCCGGGCCAAGACCCGGGCCAAGATCCGCGCCAAGCCTCGGGCTCAGCGCGTGGCGCGAAGCGGGCGGAATGTGCTCGCGCGTTGGTCTTAGCTGTCACCGTCCTGCACCGTTTCGCTCACCGGCGTCCGCGCGGACCGGCCGCAGCATCCGTACTAAGCTCGTGACCACGCACGGCTTTTCCTATAACAGTAGCGGCTTCGCCGAGACAGAGACGAGCGCCATGCAGCATCACGTCCGGGTTGGCTCGAACTGTTCCGCGCGCGCAGACGCGTCGGGCGTCGGGCGGGCCATCCATCCCGAGGGCGGGGTGATGCCGGGCGCCGTGCTGGCACCGTTCCTCGCCGCCGCCCGCCCGCTCGTCGTCGCCCAGCTCGGCCAGTCGCTCGATGGCCGCATCGCGACCGTCTCGGGCGAATCGCGCTACATCAATGGCGGCGCCGCGCTCGACCATCTGCACGCTTTGCGTGCGCATGTCGATGCCGTGGTGGTCGGCATCGGCACCGTCGTCGCCGACGACCCGCTGCTCACCGTTCGCCGCGTGCCGGGGCGGAACCCGGCGCGGGTGATCATCGACCCCAATGGCCGCCTGCCCGAGGGCGCGCGCTGCATCGCCGATGACGGCGCGGATCGCCTCGTGATCCGCACCGCCCCCGCCGCCGTGCCACGCGGCGTCGAGGAGCTCGTGATCCCCGCCCATGGCCCGTGGATCAATCCGGCGACGATCATCGCCGCGCTGCAGCGTCGCGGCTATCACCGCGTCCTGATCGAGGGCGGCGCGCGGACGATCTCGCTGTTCCTCGATTCGGGCCGCGTCGATCGGCTACATGTCCTCGTCGCGCCGATGATCATCGGCTCGGGCAAGCCCGGGCTCGAGCTCGCGCCAATCGTCGAGCTCGGCCGCGCGCTGCGCCCGGCGACGACGGTCGCCGTCCTCGCCGACGGCAACGTCCTGTTCGCCTGCGATCTGCGCCAGTCGCAGGACGCGGCCGTCAACGGCAACGGCCATGCCGTCCACCCCTGACCGCGGCTACGCGCCGCTCGCCAAGGCCGTCCACTGGCTGACGGCGTTTGGCGTCCTGTTCACGATCCCGGCCGGAATCTCCATGGTGAACCTGTCGCAGGGCCCGCTCCAGAACACGCTGTACAACCTCCACCGCTCGGTCGGCTTCGTCGTCTTGGTGCTGGCGTGCTGCCGCCTCGCGACGCGTATCGCCTATGGCAAGCCGCCGCCGCATCCGTCGCTGTCGCGGTTCCAGCGGATCGCGTCGGAAGGCGCGCACCGGGCGCTGTTCGCGCTCATCTTCATCGTGCCGCTCCTCGGCTGGGCGGGCACCTCGGCATTCGGCGCGCCGATCTCGGTGTTTGGCCTCTTCGTCCTGCCGCCGATCCTGTCGGTGGATCAGGCGCTCGCCAAGGTGCTGCTCCGCGCCCACACCGTCTTCGCCATCCTGATGACCGCGATCCTGTGCGCCCATATCGGCGCCGCGCTCTATCACGGCGTGATCCGGCGCGACGGCGTCCTCTCGCGCATGCTGCCCGGCCGCGCGCGCCGGTGAGCGGTCATCCGGCGCCGGGGAGCGCCAGGATGTCCACGTGCCCGACTGTCCACCGGCACGCCGCCCGTCGCGCGTTTCGCCAGGCCTCGACCGTCGCCGCCGGCACCGTGCCCGTCTCGCCGACCGCGACCGCGAAACCGTCGGCGAGCGCTTCGATCAAAGCTCCGTCCTCCGCCCCGAGCCGCCACGGGCTCGGCGCCGTCTCGACCCGGTAGCCCTTGCGCCGGAACGCCTGGGCGACGATCCCGGCCGCATCGGGCCCGGCCGCCGGGCCGAAGCCCTTGTCGCGACGCTGGTGCGCGTGGAACGCCGCCCGCATCGCGCCATCCGCCGCGTGCGGCGGATCCCAGGCGTCGCTGCCGTCATAGGTGAGGACCGTGTAGAAGGCGGCCCGCCTCGCCGCGACCGCCGCGACGAGCCGCGCGATCCAGTCGGCCGACACGAGATCGAGGAGCGCCGCCGCGGTCACGAGATCGGGCGCCGGCGCGAGCGCGCGATCGAGGTCGGCGGCGAGATCGAGCCGCATGGTCTCGACCGCGACGCGAAGGCCTGCCGCAGCGAACCGCGCCCGCGACACGGCGAGGAGCGCCGGGTCGTCATCGACGAGGCGCCAGTGCTGGTCGCGGCCGAGGATCGGCGCGAGCGCGCCGAGGTTCGAGCCGGTGCCGCTCCCGAGATCGACGATCCGGAGCCGGGCCCGATCGGCGAGCGCGGCGGCGAGGCTCTGGGCGAGCGCGGCATCGCGCGCGCGGTGATCGGCGGGCTCGCGGAGCGCGAGCCAGTCGGCGCTGAACCCGCTCATGGCCGGACGCTCGCGCAGACGCGGGCGACGATCGCGGCCGTATCG
>VGEU01000211.1 GCA_016869145.1 Alphaproteobacteria bacterium
CCAGGGCCTCGCCCGGCGCGGCGAACATCTCGATGCGGGCCGCGACGTTGACGCCGTCGCCGAAGACGTCGTCGGCCTCGACGATCAGGTTGCCGATATTGACGCCGATGCGAAGCGCGATCCGGCGGTCCGGAGCGGTTTCGGCGTCGAACTCGGCGACCGCGTGATCAAGTCCACGGCGGAGCGAACGGCCGCGACCGCGCTCGGAAACTCGGCGAGGAGGCCGTCGCCGGTGGTCTTGAACACCCGCCCGCCGTGCTGGGCGATGACCGGGACGATGTGGTCGGCGTGGAGCGCGCGGAAGCGGGTGTGGGTGCCTTCCTCGTCCGCGCCCATCAGTCTCGAATAGCCGACCACGTCGGCGGCGAGGATGGTGGCGAGCCGCCGATTGAGCGCCGAAGGCTCAGGCTGGGGCGGCCGTCGGTCGTCGCGATCATCGCGTGCCGGGATGCTCATCCGAGGCCGACCCGCTTCTTCCACCCGATCTCGAGCTGCGCGAGGGCCGCGCCCTAGACCGTCTCGAACGCGGCGCCGCGATAGACCCGGAGGAACCGTTCGATGCCGCCCTGATCCTCGATCAGATAGCGGACGAACGAGCCTTCCTGGAGGAGGGCCATGCGCGTTCGCGGTCCGAACAGCCGCTGGGTTCTCACGGCCTCGACCTCGGCGAGCGGGATCAGGCCCTGGCTCGCGGCGAGCTCGACGGTCGCGATGTGGATATCGCGTCCCATGGTCGGGAAGGATCGTTGCAGCAGAACCCGGAATCGCTCGTCGGGGTCGGCGATCGCCTGGCACTCGGCGCTGCCCGGAACGGTCGCGTCGGCGCGGAACCATTCCTCGAGATAGACTCCGAGACCGTTGGTCAGCATCGGCCCGTAGCGCGGGTGCCCGCTTGCCGCGATCAGCATGGTCGTGAGGTGATAGAGCGCAACTATGTCGACCGTGTCGCCCATGTCGTCGACACCTTGGGACTGCGCACCTATAGCGAGCATCTGGCGTTCACGCGCGCCGGTGGCATCGACACGGCAAATCTCCTGCCGCTGCTGCGCGACGAGGCGATGGCCGAGCGCATCATCGAACGCATCCGCGCTGTCCGCACGATCGTCGCCGTTCCGTTCCAGCTCGAGAACATCACGCGCTATGTCGACTGGCCCGACAGCGATCTGTCGGAGGCCGCGTTCTTCGATCTGATACGGTGCGAGGCGGGCATTGGCATGCTCCTCGATGTCGAGAGTATCCGCTTCAACGCGGCGAACCGCGGCCTCGATGCGGTAAGGGAGGCGGACCTCTTTCCGTCCGATGCGATCGCCGCGCTTCACATCGCCGGCGGTACCCGTCTCGACGGCTACGCGATCGACAGCCACGACGGTCCCGTGCACGCGGAGACGCTAAGCCTTCTCGGCCACGTGTTGAGGCACGCCGATCCGGCGACCGTGATCCTCGAGCGCGACGGCGGCTACGACGATCACGACGGGATCGGCGCCGACATCGAGCGCATCCGCCGCGTGGTCGCGGCCGAGGCCGGGGCCCTCGCGTGATTGCGCTCCGTCAGGCGCCGCTCGCCCGCGCCGTGACGCGACCGTGGCCGAGCGGCGACGATCCGGTGCTCGCCGGTTTCGATCCGGCCGGGCTCGCGCTCCTCGCGCGGCTCACTGTCGCCAAGCGGCTCGAGAAGATCGCGCTCGCACTCCCGGTCACCGCGCGCCTTCTGGGCCTGCGGTTCGAGGACGTCGGTTCCGCCTTTGTGGCCGCGTCGCCGCCGGCCGATCCGACGCGGCTCGCCGGCGCTACGGCGTTCGTTGCGTTCCTCGCGGCGATGCCGGAGAACGGTCTGCCCCCTTGGCTCCTCGATACCGCGGAGTTCGAGCTCGCGTTTCTTCTCGCGCGCCTTCAGGGCGATGACAGGCCAGCGCCGACACCGTCCGGGACAGCGGTGCGCCGGCGGCCTGCAACGGTCCTCCGTGCATTCGACTGGGACGTCCTGCCGCTCTTCGGCGCCGGCGCGCCGCCCGGGAGCGTCGAGCGGGCGCCGCTCTTCGTCGCCTCTGTCGGCAACGCCCGCGAGGCGACGCCCCGGGTCTATGCGCTCGTGCCCGAGGTCTTTGCGCTCGCCGCTTCGCTCGACGACTGGCAGCCGGTCGAGACCCTGCCGACAGCTCGGGTCGAGGCGCTCGTGCGGCGGGGCATTCTCGAGGTCCGCTGATGCGTATCTGCATGATCGCGAAGTACCCGCCGACCCAGGGCGGCGTCGCGGTGCGCGCCTGGCGTATCGCCCACGGCCTCGCCCGCCGTGGCCACGAGGTCGAGGTGATCACGGGCGCGGGCGAGGTCGCCGCGCCCTACCGCATCTTCATGCGGCCCGCCGATTGGGCGCGGCTCGACGGCGCGTATGGCGAAGGGCGCGTCACGGTGCATTGGACCGAGCCCTTTGGCGCCGCGCAGTTCCACATTCCGATCGCGAGCCCCGTGGTGGGCAAGCTCGCCGGCATCGCGCTCGCCCGCCACCGCGACAAGCCGTTCGATCTCGTCTTTTCCGTCTATCTCGAGCCCAACGCGATCGCCGGCCATCTCGTCGCAGAGGCACTCGGACTTCCTCATGTCGTCAAGACCGACGGCAGCGATGTCGGCCGGCTGTGGAACCACGCCCAGCTCGCGCCGCTCTACGACATCGTCCTCCGCCGCGCCGCCCTGGTCTTCGCCGCCGGCGCCGTCGCCGATCGGCTGCGGGCGCTCGGCACGCCACGCGTGGCGCCCGACCGTGAGTTCGCGATCCCCGACCATGACTTTCTCGCCTCATCCGAACGGCTCGATCTCGATGGGCTCCTCGCCGAGCTCGCGGCCGATCCGGATTTCCGGCCGCGTCCGACCGGTCGCGTTGCGCCCGATGCCCCGCTGATCGGTGTCTATGGCAAGCTCGGGCCGAACAAGGGAACGGCGGAGCTTCTGCACGTCGCCGCGCGCCTCGTGGCGGCGGGCCGCGATTTCGGCCTCGTCCTCATGGGGCAGTCGCGCGCGGTCGGTGGCTTCGACATCGGCGGCCTGATGGGTGATCCGGCGCTTGCCGGCCGCGTGTTGCAGATTCCGTTCCTGCCACCGTGGCGCGTGCCGGCCTTCGTCCGGCGCTGCGCCGCGGTCGCGTTCCTCGAACAGGGCTTCCCGATCGTCGAGCACGGCCCCGTTGCGCCGCGCGAGGGCCTCCTCGCCGGCGGCGCGGTCGTTCTCAGCGCCGAGCTCGCGGCGAAGCTTCCGTTCGCCGATCGTGTGATCGACGGCTTCAATTGCCTCGTCGTGCCGGACGTGACCGACGTGACGGCGCTTCAAGATCGGATCACGGCGATCCTCGACGATCCCGACGCGGCGCGGGAGATGGCGCGGCGCGGCAGGGCCTACGCGCTCGGTGTGCAGCAGGGGATCGACTACGGCGCCTCGATCGAGCGCGCTCTCCGGTCGGTCGTTGCGGGATCGACCGAGCCGCCCGAGCCGACCAAACCGAACGAGCCGCCCGAGCCGCTCGAGCCTTTGGGGCCCGCGCGCCGTCGCGGTTCGCGCGCGATCCGGCATCTCGCCGTCGGGCCGCTATCGGCGGCGGCATTCGCGGCGGCC
>VGEU01000212.1 GCA_016869145.1 Alphaproteobacteria bacterium
CGCGTCGGCCCGCAGCGCGAGCTCCGCTTTCCGAGCCAGGCCGCGCGTCTCGCGCCGGACGGCGACATCATCGAGATCGACCCCGCCATCTAACGCGACTGCACGGCGTGGACGGCCAACAATCTCCTGATCCGGAGCCCGCGCGCCTACGCCCATATGCGCGGCATGTCGTGCGAGAACCGCGGCATCTGGATCATCCGCGGCCGCAACACGACGGTCGAGAACATCGAGTTCTCGCTCGCGGCCGCGTCGGAAGGAAACGGCGCCGGCATCTTCCAGATCGGCGTCAACCTCACCGTCCAAAACGGCTATTTTCACGCCAACGAGAACGGCATCCCGACCGGCGCCCAGGCCGAGAGCCAGATCACGATCGCCAACAGCCGGTTCGAGCGCAACGGGAAGTGCGAGCCCGAATGCGCCCACGGGATCTATGTCGGGCGCGTCAAGGCGCTCCGCGTGTTCGGCTCGAGCTTCCGCGCGCAGCGCATCGCCCATCACATCAAGTCGCGCGCGCTCTATACCGAGATCACCGGCACCGTGATCGACGATGGCGCGACGGGCACCGCGAGCTTCGCGATCAACCTGCCGAACGGCGGCACCGCGGTGATCCGCCAGAACTCGATCCGCAAGGGGCCCGGCGCGCACAACCACTCGGCCGTGATCTCGATCGGCGAGGAGGGCGCGACCAATCCCGGCACCGGCTTCCGGATCGAGGGCAACGTGTTCAAGAACGACAATGCCGCCGAGACGGTGTTCGTGCGCAACGCGACCGGCCTCGCGGCGGTCCTCACCGGCAACACCTATCAGGGCAAGGGGAAGCCGCTCAGCGGACCGGGTTCGGTCGACCGCTAGACGCGCGCTTTCGGCCCGTGCTCGATCCGGCCTCGACCGCCAAGCGTCGAATCCGCCGAAGCCGCGGAGAAAGGCCCGATCCCCCGTGGTCCGGTCATGCGCGCGGGTCGGTGGTCGGGGCGGCTCAGACCTGGCCGCGGCCGAAGCGGTGCAGCGTCGCGCCGTGCAGGCGGAGCCACTCGCGGCCCGTATCCGACCCGTTGCACAGGCGGTCGACATGGGCCCAGAAGCGGCGGCCGTGGTTCATCTCGGCGAGATGCGCGACCTCGTGCGCCACGACATAGTCGAGCGCATGGACCGGCGCGAGCACGAGCCGCCACGAGAAGCTGATCGAGCCCTTGGCCGAGCAGCTGCCCCAGCGCGTCACCGGATCACGCACTGAGACGCGCTCGAAATTCTTGCCGAGGCGCGCCGCCATCGTCTCGACCCGCGCGGCGATCTCGGCCTGCGCCACGCCGCGGAGCCACTGCATCACCGCGCGCGGCAGATCCTCGGCGCGGCCGCCGACGACGAGATCGCGGCCCTCGCGCCGCGTGCCCGGCGGGAGCAGCGGATAATGCCGGACGGTGAGAGTGCGGCCGACGACGGGCAGCCTCGCCCCGTCGGCGAAGGGAACGCCTTCTGGAACCTGGTCGAGGCGGGCCTGGATCCAGCGCACCTTGGAGCGGACGAAGCTCATGCCCTCCGACACCGAGACGCGGCGCGGCAGCACGAGCTCGACCGTGCCGTTCGCCTGCACGACCTGGAGCACAATCCGCCGTGCCCGGCGGCTGTGGCGGACCGACACCTCGATCTCGCGCCCGCTCGGCAGCGACAGGCAGCTTCGACGCTGAGTCTTCGCCCTCGTCGTCACGTCGCACCCCCACGCGACAGACACCGCATCGTCTTCGATCCCTATTCGGCCGCCGCCTTGCGATGCGGCAGATGGGCGACAAAAGTCGCGATCGACTGCTCGAGCGTGCGCGAGCGGTCCAGCGTCTCGCGCGTCTCGGCCGCATAAGGCGTCCGCGCCAGCACCTCATAGACCTCGCGCGCGCCGACATGGAACCCGGTCGTCACGCCGACGGATTCGAAGGTCTCGGCGATCTCGCGCATCTCGCCGATCCAGCGCCCGGCGTCGGCCGGGACGAACGGGATCGAGGTCTTCATGCGCTGGAACGCCTCGGGCTGAGAATAGGCGAGCTCGTCGCGGAGGATATCGCTCACGCCGAGCCGCTCGCCCGCCATCAGGGCCGCGATGTGGAGCGTCGTGGTCGCCTTGGTCACGGCCGCGTAGCACATCTTGACCGCCGAGGCGCGGGCGATATCGGGTCCGAGCGGTCGGATGTCGAGGCGGTCGTCGTGGAGGGCGCGCAGCGCCTCGGCCTCGGGGCCGCTGACATAGAACCGCGTCGCCAGCGCGAACCGCCCGGGTGCCGCGCCGACGATGCCGCCGTTGACAAAGCCGCCGCCTGCATTTGAGATCACCGCGGCGATCCGGCGCGCGGTCTCCGGCGAGACCGCATTCATGTCGGCATAGAGCGGGCGGTGACCGCTCGCCACCATCGCCGCCGCGATGCGTTCGGCGGTGTCGTACGCCGCCTCGGGTAGCAGGATCGCGAGCACGAGATCGACCGCGCCGAGCATCGCGCCGAGATCGGCATGCGCGACGAAACCGGTGCGCGCGGCGCGCGCGATAGTGCCCGCGCCGCGTCCGGCGAGACAGGTATGGATCGATCGTCCCTGAGCGCGAATGGCGGCGCCGACGGCGTTGCCCATGTCGCCCGGGCTCAAGATCGCGACACGCGCGAACCTCATCCCTGACCTCGGTTTCTCGGTATTTCTTGGCCGGTAGACTAGCGCGAAGGGCGGGCTTGTGAATACCCCGCAAAGTCCCTCACCGGACCGTTCCGGCGGCGGAATTCACCGCGGTCGGTCGCCCGAAAGACCGTTGACAAGATGCGCTATTCGGTGCTTGCGGCGGCCTTCCGCCGCGCCGGGCTCGGGTCCGGTTCGGCCTCGACGATCTCGCGGATGAGCTTGTTCCGGATCGCCTCGGCGAAGGTCTCGAAGCCCTTGACCACGATCAGGAACGCGCCCGGCCCGCCGATCACCTCGTCGCGGAAATGCTGGTCGAGCGGCGGCTCGGGGCCGGGCCAGCGGCTCGGCCGGTCGTTGATGATGGCGAGCCCGTTGATGGTGACGCCGGCCGCGAGCGCGTCATCGCGCGCGGCGTGCGCCGGTCGGCCGCGATTGTTGGCGCCGTCGGCGGAGACGTCGATCACGCGCCGCGTCCCGTCATGCGGGTTGTCGGCGAGCCGGCGCATCGCGAAATTGATCGCGCCGCTGATCGAGGTGCCGTCGAAATAGACGCGGCCGGCCTTGCGCAATATGTCGGCGAAGCGTTCCGCCGACGCGCCGTCGCGCACCGTCATCCACTCGACCATCACGCGCTGCTCGCTCGGCCCCGACCATTCGAACAGCGTCACCGCGACGGCGCCGACGGGTCCCGATCGGATCGCCTTGAGCACCTCGGGCGAGGTCATGGCGCGGGCATAGCCGTCCATCTGCAAATCGTGCTCGACGGCATCGATCGAGCGCGAGGTGTCGACGGCGAGGACGAGCGCGAGATCGACCGCCTCGGCGCGCGCCGAGGCGGCGCCGGCGAGGAGGAGTGCGGCCGCCGCGGCGAGACGGCCGGGGACGG
>VGEU01000213.1 GCA_016869145.1 Alphaproteobacteria bacterium
CCCAACGGCGGACGGCCCGCCGGCCCATCCGGCCCGCCCCTCGCCCCACCATCGACCCCGCCATTGGCCACGGCCGCGATCATCCCGGCACCCATCGCGCCCGCCGCGCCGCGCGAGATGCCGCGCGATCTCGACGACGACACCGTTCTCGCCATCATGCGCGAGGGGCTGCGCGCCGACCGGGTGGATCTCTTCGTGCAGCCGGTCGTCAGCCTGCCGCAGCGCAAGCGGCGGTTCTTCGAGGCCTTCACGCGCATCCGCACCGAGGACGGTGCGGTCGTCCTGCCCGACCAGTACATCGCGCTCGCCGAGCGCGAGGGTCTGGTGCCGACGATCGACAATCTCCTCCTGTTCCGCTGCGTCCAGCTTCTGCGCAAGACCCAGCGCAAGAGCGACGGCCTCGGCTTCTTCTGCAACATCTCGCCGCACACGATCGCCGACCGCACCTTCTTCCGCGACTTCGTCGACTTCATGGGCGAGAACGCGCAGCTCGCGCCGCGGCTCTTCTTCGAGCTGCCGCAATCGACGCTGCTCGGCGCCGACGCCGACCTCGCGCAGGCGCTCAAGCGGCTCGGCGCCGCCGGGTTCCGGTTCTCGATGGATCAGGTCTCGCATCTCGATCTCGAATTCGCCGACCTCGCCGAGCGCCATGTCCGCTTCGTCAAGGTCGACGCCGGGCTCGTGCTCGCCGCGCTCGCCGATCCGGACAAGGCCGCCGCCGTGCGCGCGCTGAAGAAGCGGGTCGCCCGGTTCGGCATCGACCTCGTCGTCGCCAAGATCGAGACCGAAACGATGCTGCGCGAGCTGCTCGACCTTGAGATCGACTACGGTCAGGGTTATCTGTTCGGCGAGCCGCGGCCGGGTGCGGAAGCGCCGTTGTAACCGGTGCGCCCGCCCGCGCGCACACCACGATCGCAGGAGCCATGCCGGAGACGTTCCACGCTTTCACCGGGATACGCGAGGTCGCCGACCAGTTCGACGGGTTCGTGCTCGACGTGTGGGGCGTGATCCACGACGGCGTCCGGCTCTATCCCGGCGTCGTCGACACGCTCGAGCGTCTCGCCGCCGCCGGCAAGCGCATGGTGATGCTGACCAACGCGCCGCGGCGCGCCGACGCGATCGCGCGCGCGATGGCCGGCATGGGCGTGCCCGCCCGCTTCCTCGGCGCCATCATGTCCTCGGGCGAGGCCACCCACGAGGCCCTCGCGCGGCGCCCGGACGGCTGGTACGCATCGCTCGGCCGGCGCTGCCTCCATATCGGGCCCGCGCGCGACCGCAACCTCTTCGACGGGCTCGACCTCGCGCGCGTCGAGACGGCCGAGGCGGCGGACTTCATCCTCAATACGGGTCCCTGGCGCGACGAGGAGACGGTGGCCGACTACGAGCCGATCCTCGCCGCCGGCGCCGCGCGCGGCCTCAAGATGATCTGCGCCAACCCCGACCTCGAGGTGATCCGCGGCGGGGTCCGGATCATCTGCGCCGGCGCGCTCGCGCTCCGCTACGACGCGCTCGGCGGGCCGGTGCGCTGGCTCGGCAAGCCGCACGCCGACATCTACGCCTTCTGTTTCGACCGGCTCGGGATCGCCGACCACGCGCGCATCGTCGCGATCGGCGATTCGCTCCGGACCGATATCGCCGGCGCGGCGGCCGCGGGCCTCGCTTCGATCGTCGTCACCGGCGGCATCCATGCCGAGGAGTTCGCCGCCTTCCGCGGCGGGCCGGCCGATCCGGCGAAGGTCGCCGGCGCGTGCCGCCGCGAGGGCCTCGAGCCGATCGGTCACGTGGCGCGGTTCGTCTGGTAGGACTGGCAGGACTGGTACGTCTGGTAGTTCTGGTGGGTGTGCGGGGCGCGCGGCAGGGTCCGCGCGAGGGCACGGTCAGGGCGGGGTGCCCGACCGGGCGAGACGGGGTGGAACGGACATGGCGCAATCGCGAGGCTCGACCGGACCGGCCGCCGGCAACCGGTACGAGGCGGAGACTCCGGCCGACGCACCGCTTTTCGCGCAGGATCGCGCGTACGGCCCACCATCAACCCGGGGTTCGCGAACGATGCAAATGGCCTCGCAGCATTACGACGACCGCACACCGGACGACCGCGGCATGATCCTGGTGGGAACCTCCGTCTCGATCGCCTGGCTGATCGTCTTCGCCGCCTATGTGCAGGTGAGCCTCGGCTGGAGCATGGTCTTCGCCCTCCTGCCGCACGAGACCGGCCTTCTCTTCGTCGGCATGTTCGCGCCGCTCGCCTGCCTCTGGATGGTGCTTCTCTATCGCCAGCGCGGCCGCGAGCAGGACCGCCAGCTCCGCGACATCCGCGAGGACGTCCGCCTCCTCCTCGCGCCGAGCGCGATCGCCGGCACCGAGGTGATGACGCTCTCCGATACGCTGCACGCCCAGATGCGCGATGTCGCCGCCGCCTCGGAGCAGGCCTCACTCGACACCTGCGAGCGCATCGACGCGATCTCCGAGCTCCTGCGGCGCCAGATCGGCGAATTGACCGACGCCGCCAACAGCGCCGCCACCGGCGCCGGCCAGCGCGTCCTCCATGTCGGCGAGGCGCTGCGGAAGCAGATGGAAGAGCTCAACGCCGCCGTCGACCGCGCCAACGCGCTCGCCGAGAACCGCGCGCGCGCGATCAGCGGCACGCTCCGCGGACAGCTCCGCGAGGTGACCGAGGCCTCCAACCAGGCCGTCGCCGAGGTCGAGACGAAATCGGGCGCCGTCGCCGAGCAGCTCCGCCGCCAGGTGCTCTCGATCGCCGCCGCCTCGGACCAGGCATCGGGCGAGGCGCGGAGCAAGATCCAGGCGATCGGCGAGGCGCTGCACCAGCAGATGATGGCGCTCACCCAGTCCTCGACCCAGGTCGCCACCGACGCGAGCGGGCGCATCCAGGCCGCCTCCGACGCCCTCCTCGCCCAGGTGCACGTCTTGACCGCCGCGACCGACCGCGCCGCCAACCAGGGCGAGATGCTGCGCCAGCTCCTCGATCAGCAGACCGAGCACCTCGACCGCGCCTCCGAGAACGCCGCGCGCTCGACCGAGATCTCGCGCGAGATAATCGAGCGCCACGCTCGCGAGCTCGCCGAGGTCTCGGCGACCGCGCTCGGCCAGCTCACCGAGCTCGGCACCACGATCCGGAGCCAGATCGATTCGTTCTCCGAGGCGGCCGATCACGCCGCGCTCACGACGCGCTCGACCGCCGAATCCGTGCGACATCAGATCGTCGGGCTCACCACCGAGTTCGGCTCGGTCAACACCGGCTTCAACGCGACCGTGGAAGCGTTCGCGCGCCGGACCGACGCCGTCACCGAGACCGTCAGCCATGTCGTCGCGCGCCTCGCCGACGCGAACGAGGCGCTCGCCGCCCAGGCCAAGCGCATCGACGACGCCTCCGTCGCCGCCGCGCAGCGCGCGCGCGCGGTCGGCGAGACGCTGTCGGGCCAGGCCGAGGCGCTCGGC
>VGEU01000214.1 GCA_016869145.1 Alphaproteobacteria bacterium
GCGCACCCCCAGACTCCGCGAGAACCTTCGTGATCGCCGCCGTCAGCGTTGTCTTCCCGTGATCGACGTGCCCGATCGTCCCGACATTGCAGTGCGGCTTCGTCCGCTCGAATTTCGCCTTCGCCATGGTGTGCTCCCGTTCCTCGCCCCTGTCCGGTCAGCCGATCGTCGTCACGCGAGCTTCGCGCGCACTTCGTCGGCGACCGCCTGCGGCACCTGGGCATAGTGGTCGAAATGCATGGTGAACTGGGCCCGTCCCTGGCTCATCGAGCGCAGCGTGTTGACGTAGCCGAACATGTTGGCGAGCGGCACCTGTGCCTGGATGACGCGCGCGTTGCCGCGCGTGTCCATGCCCTGGATCTGGCCGCGGCGGCTGTTGAGGTCGCCGATGATGTCGCCCATGTACTCCTCCGGCGTCACCACCTCGACCCGCATCAAGGGCTCGAGCAGCACCGGCCCGGCGCGACCGATCCCGTCGCGGAACGCGTCGCGGGCGGCGATCTCGAAGGCCATCACCGAGGAATCGACGTCGTGATAGGCGCCGTCGACGAGCGTCGCCTTGAAGTCGATCACCGGGAACCCGGCGAGGACGCCGGTCTGCGTCGCCGCGGTGAGCCCCTTCTCGACGCCCGGCACATATTCGCGCGGCACCGAGCCGCCGACGACGGCGTTCTCGAACTGGAAGCCCTCGCCCGCCGTGAGCGGCTCGAAGCGGACCTTGATCCGGGCGTACTGGCCGGCGCCTCCGGTCTGCTTCTTGTGCGTGTGGTCGATGTCAATCTTCTTGGTGATCGTCTCGCGATAGGCGACTTGCGGTGCACCGATATTGGCGTCGACCTTGAACTCGCGCTTCATGCGATCGACGATGATCTCGAGATGGAGCTCGCCCATCCCCTTGATGATCGTCTGGCCGCTCTCGTGGTCGACCGAGACCCGGAACGACGGGTCCTCCTGGGCGAGACGGTTGAGCGCCTGGCCCATCTTCTCCTGGTCGCCCTTGGTCTTGGGCTCGACCGCGATCTCGATGACCGGCTCGGGGAATTCCATCCGCTCGAGGACGACCGGGTTCTGCGCATCGCACAGCGTGTCGCCGGTGGTGGTGTCCTTGAGACCGGCGAGCGCGATGATGTCGCCGGCGTGGGCCTCCTTGATGTCCTCGCGCGAGTTCGCGTGCATCAGCACCATGCGCCCGACGCGCTCGCGCGAGTCCTTGACGCTGTTGAGGATGCTCGAGCCCGACGTGAGCGTGCCGGAATAGATGCGGGCGAAGGTGAGCGAGCCGACGAAGGGATCGGTCATGATCTTGAAGGCGAGCGCCGAGAACGGCGCCTCGTCCCTGGCCTCGCGCACGACCTCGTCGTCCTTGCCCGGCTTCGTGCCGGTGACGGCCGCGATGTCGATCGGCGAGGGCAGGAAGTCGACGACGGCATCGAGGAGCGGCTGGACGCCTTTGTTCTTGAACGCGGCGCCGTTGATCACCGGCACCAGCGTGAAGTTGACCGTGCCGCGGCGGACACAGCGCTTCAGCGTCTCGACGTCGGGCTCCTGGCCCTCGAGATAGGCCTCCATCGCCTTGTCGTCCTGATCGATCACGAGCTCGACGAGCTGATGACGGTATTCGGCGGCCTGCTCGGCGAGCGCGGCCGGGATCTCCTCGATCGAGTAGTCGGCGCCGAGCGCCTCGTCGCGCCACACGATCGCCTTCATCTGCAGGAGGTCGATCACGCCCTTGTATTCGGATTCGGCGCCGATCGGCAGCGACAGCACCGCCGGCGTCGCGCCGAGCCGGTCGCGGATCATCTGCACGGTGCGGAAGAAGTCGGCGCCGATGCGGTCCATCTTGTTGATGAAGCAGATGCGCGGCACCTGGTACTTGTCGGCCTGGCGCCACACCGTCTCGGTCTGCGGCTCGACGCCGGCCACGCTGTCGAACACCGCGACCGCGCCGTCGAGGACGCGCAGGCTGCGCTCGACCTCGATCGTGAAGTCGACATGGCCCGGCGTGTCGATGATGTTGATCCGGTGGTCGCGCCAGAAACACGTCGTCGCGGCCGAGGTGATGGTGATGCCGCGTTCCTGCTCCTGCTCCATCCAGTCCATCGTGGCAGTGCCCTCGTGGACCTCGCCGATCTTGTAGGACTTGCCCGTGTAGTAGAGCACCCGCTCGGTCGTGGTGGTCTTGCCGGCATCGATGTGCGCCATGATGCCGATGTTGCGATACAGGTGGATGGGGGTTGTACGGGGCATGGGACGCCTGCTGTCTCGTGTGCCGACTACCAGCGGTAATGCGAGAACGCCTTGTTGGCGTCCGCCATGCGATGGGTGTCCTCGCGCTTCTTGACCGCGGTGCCGCGATTGTTGGCGGCATCGAGGAGCTCGTTCGACAGCCGGTCGACCATCGTGTGCTCGGAGCGCTTGCGCGCGGTGTCGATGATCCAGCGGATGGCGAGCGCCTGGCGGCGATCGGGGCGGACCTCGACCGGCACCTGGTAGGTCGCGCCACCGACCCGGCGCGAGCGCACCTCGACCGCCGGCTTCACGTTGTTGAGCGCGTCGTGGAACATCTTCAGCGGATCCTGCTTCGACCGCTGGCCGACCCGGTCGAGCGCGCCATAGACGATGCGCTCGGCGACCGACTTCTTGCCCTCGAACATGAGGCAGTTGATGAACTTGGCGACGACGGCGTCCCCGTGCTTGGCGTCGGGGATGATCTCGCGTTTCTGGGCGGCGCGGCGACGCGGCATGGCGGGTTCCTACTTCGGGCGCTTGGCGCCGTATTTCGACCGGCGCTGGCGGCGGTTGGCGACGCCCTGGGTATCGAGCGTGCCGCGGATGATGTGATAGCGGACGCCGGGCAGGTCCTTGACCCGACCGCCGCGGATCATCACCACCGAGTGCTCCTGGAGATTGTGCCCCTCTCCGGGGATATAGCTCGTGACCTCGAAGCCGTTGGTGAGCCGCACGCGCGCGACCTTGCGCAGCGCCGAGTTCGGCTTCTTCGGCGTCGTCGTGTAGACGCGGGTGCAGACGCCCCGCTTCTGCGGGCTCTGCTGCAGCGCCGGCACCTTGTTGCGCGCGACCTGCGGCCGACGCGGCTTGCGAATCAATTGGTTAATCGTGGGCACGCGCGGTTCCCCGTGAAAGTTCGCCTCGTGGAAAAGACCCACAGCGCGACGCCCCGGACCGAGCGGGCCGCGCGTCGATGTTTGCGGGTCGATGGCCGCCTGGGCGGCCGTTGGTTGATCCCTTAGATCGCCGGAAGTTGCGTCTAGGACGTGGTCCTACCACCAACCCCCCGAAGAGGCGCGCACTATAGTTACGCGCCCCCGCCCCGTCAAGCGCGCCCGGCCCCCGGGGACGGCTGTGGCGGCATGGCCACAGGCCGCCCCGCGGCAGGCGCG
>VGEU01000215.1 GCA_016869145.1 Alphaproteobacteria bacterium
CGTCCTCGCGCACCGCCCCGAGCCGGAGCGCGCCATCGGCACCGCGCGCGACCGGCGCGAGCCCGACATAGAGCGAGGGCGCGGTGCGCCGGTTGACGGTGAGCTCGCGCACGCACGCAGCGCGCCGGCGCGCCGGCGTCGCGAAGTCGAGATAGGAGAAGCGGACCGCGCGCTTCAGCTTGTAGGCCCGCGCGCCGGCGAGGAAGACGTGCGAGATGTGGGTCGAGAGGCGCTCGACCGGCCCGGTCACGCCATAGGTCTCGGCGCGGGCGAGGAAGGCGACGACCTCTCCTTGCGGATCGGCGGCCACGCGACCGCGCGCCTCAGGGGAACAGGCGGCCGGTCTTCCAGCCGGCGCCGTCGCGCTCGTAGACGATCCGCTCGTGGAGGCGGAACGGCTTATCTGTCCAGAACTCGTAGCGGGCGGGGACGACGCGGTAGCCGGTCCAGTGCGGCGGGCGGGTCACGGCGCCGATGCCGAACCGCGCCGCCTCGCGCGCGACGCGTTTCTCGAGCTCGAAGCGGCCGGCCATCGGCCGTGACTGGTCGGACGCCCAGGCGCCGATCTGGCTGCCGCGGGCGCGGGTCGCGAAATAGGCGTCGGCCTCGGCATCGCTCACCCGCTCGACCGCGCCCTCGATGCGCACCTGGCGGCGGAGCGACTTCCAGTGGAACAGGAGCGCGGCGCGCGGGTTGGCGTCGAGCTCGGTGCCCTTCTGGCTCCCGGTATTGGTGTAGAAGACGAAGCCGGCGGCGTCGGCCTGCTTGAGAAGGACCATGCGCGCCGACGGCACGCCGTCGCGTGTCGCGGTCGCGACCGTCATCGCGGTCGGGTCGTTGCTCTCGCGCGCGCTCGCCTCGGCGAGAAGCGCCTGGAACAAAGCGAGCGGATCGTCGTGGGCGGGGTCGGCCATCGGTCCCGGTCGGTTCGGGGGTTGTCGCGTCGGGGGTTGTCTTGGCGCGAGTATAGCGCCCCTGTCGCGGGAGGCCACGCGGCCGAGACGCCGCGTTCGGCGGCGGGCGGTCCGGTTGCGGTGCAGCGCGGTTCGTGTAGGATGCGCGCGCATCGACGGACCCGCGGGCGGGAGACGGCCGCGCAACCGCTCAGCGTGTTCCGGGGCGTGTTCCGAGGCGAGTTCCGGGGAGAGAGAACCGCATGACGCAAACCGGAGCCCTTCTCGCCGGCAAGCGCGGGCTCATCATGGGTGTGGCGAACGACCGCTCGATCGCCTGGGGCATCGCGCGCGCCGCGGCGAGCCAGGGCGCGACGCTCGGCTTCACCTACCAGAACGAGGCGCTCGAGAAGCGGGTCCGCCCGCTCGCCGCCTCGGTCAGCTCCGAGGTCGTGGTGCCGTGCGACGTCACCGACGACGCGAGCCTCGATGCCACCTTCGCCTCGCTCGCCGACCGCTGGGAAACGCTCGATTTCATGGTCCACGCGATCGCCTTCTCCGACAAGGAGGAGCTCAAGGGCCGCTATCTCGACACCACGGCGCGCAACTTCGCCAACACAATGATGGTGTCCTGCTACTCGTTCACGGCGGCCTGCCAGCGCGCGGTGCCGCTGATGACCCGCGGCGGCAGCCTTCTCACCCTCACCTATGCCGGCGCCGAGCGGGTGATGCCGCACTACAACGTCATGGGTGTCGCCAAGGCGGCGCTCGAGGCGAGCGTGCGCTATCTCGCGGTCGATCTCGGCGGCTCGGGCATCCGGGTCAACGCGATCTCGGCCGGCCCGATCAAGACGCTCGCCGCCTCCGGCATCGGCGACTTCCGCTATATCCTCAAGTGGAACGAGTACAACGCGCCGCTCAAGCGCAACGTCACGATCGACGATGTCGGCGGGTCCGCGATCTATCTCCTGTCCGAGCTCGGCTCGGGTGTCACCGGCGAGGTGCACCACGTCGACTGCGGCTACCACGTGGTCGGCATGAAGGCGGTCGATGCGCCCGACATCGCGACCGTGACGGCGAGCTGAGCCGGGCCGGCCCGGCTCCCCCGCCCCCGCCCCGGCCCGCGCGATGTCCGCCAACACCTTCGGCACGCTGTTCCGATTCACGAGCTGGGGCGAGAGCCACGGACCGGCGATCGGTGTCGTCGTCGACGGCGTGCCGCCGCGTCTCCCGCTCGCCGAGGCCGACATCCAGCATTGGCTCGACCAGCGCAAGCCCGGCACCTCGCGCTTCGTCACCCAGCGGAAGGAGCCCGACCGGGTCGAGATCCTCTCCGGCGTGTTCGAGGGCCAGACCACCGGCACACCGTTGAGCCTCCTCATCCGCAACGAGGACGCGCGGTCGAAGGACTACGGCGAGATCAAGGACCTGTTCCGGCCCGGCCACGCCGACTACGCCTACTGGAAGAAATACGGCATCCGCGACCATCGCGGCGGCGGGCGCGCATCGGCGCGCGAGACCGCCTCGCGCGTCGCCGCCGGCGCGGTCGCGCGGCGCATCCTCGGTGACGGCGTCCGCATCCGGGGCGCCCTCGTCCAGCTCGGCAGCCGCGCGATCGACCGCGCGCGCTGGGACTGGAACGCGGTCGGCGCCAATCCGTTCTGGTGCCCCGACCCGGTCGAGGCGGCGGCCTGGGAGCCCTATCTCGACGCCATTCGCCGCAAGGGCTCCTCGGTCGGGGCCGTGATCGAGGTCGTCGCCGAGGGCGTGCCGGCGGGGCTCGGCGCGCCGGTCTACGGCAAGCTCGATTCGGATCTCGCCGCGGCGATGATGGGGATCAACGCGGTCAAGGGCGTCGAGATCGGCGCCGGCTTCGCCGCCGCGGCGCTCTCGGGCGAGGACAACGCCGACGAGATGCGCATCCGCGACCAGGCGGTCGCGTTCCTGTCGAACCACGCCGGCGGCATCCTCGGCGGCATCTCGACCGGCCAGGACCTCGTCGTCCGCTTCGCGGTCAAGCCGACGTCCTCGATCCTGTCGCCGCGCAAGACCATCACCGTCCACGGCACCGAGGCCGAGATCGTGACCAAGGGCCGCCACGACCCCTGCGTCGGCATCCGGGCGGTGCCGGTCGGCGAGGCGATGATGGCGTGCGTCCTGGCCGACCACCTCCTCCGCCATCGCGGTCAGATCGGGGGCTGAACCCTCAGCGGCGGAACACCGCCACCAGCTCGACATGCGGCGACCACAGGAACTGGTCGACCGGCGTGACGGCGTCGAGCCGGTAGCTGCCGTCGACGAGGACGCGCGCATCGCGGGCGAAGCTCGCCGGGTTGCACGAGACATAGACGACCACCGGCAGCGCGGATGCCGCGAGCGCGCGGGCCTGCGCCAGCGCGCCGGGGCGCGGCGGATCGAGGACGAGCCCGTCGAAGGGTGCGAGCTCGGGACCGGCGAGCGGCGCGCGGTCGAGATCGCGGAC
>VGEU01000216.1 GCA_016869145.1 Alphaproteobacteria bacterium
CGCCGGCGCTTCTCCGACCGCAGATCCGGGGCGGCGGGCAGGAGCGGGGGCTCCGCGCCGGGACCGAGAACGCGGCCGGCATCGCGGGCTTCGGCGTCGCCGCCGGGATCGTCGCGCACCGGCTCGCGGAGATGGCGGCGGTCGCCCGCCGTCGCGACCGGATGGAGGCCTTGATCCGGAGCCTCGACCCCGATGCCGTCGTCTTCGGCGCCGGCGCAGCGCGGCTCCCCAACACGTCTTCGATCGCGATGCCCGGCGTCGCGGCCGAGATCCAGCTCGTCCATTTCGACCTCGCCGGCATCGCGGTGAGCGCCGGCGCCGCGTGCTCGTCGGGCCGCATCGAGGCGCCGTCCGTCCTCCTCGCGATGGGCGTGCCCGACGGCCTCGCGCGCACCGCGATCCGCGTCTCGCTCGGGCTCGACACGACGGACGCCGAGATCGACCGCTTCGTCGCGGCGTGGGCCGCGCTCCGCGACCGCACCCGGGCGCGACGATGCCGCGCGTGACGTTTGTGCTCCGCGACGGCACGCGACGGACGCTCGCGGTCGTGGCCGGCCAGTCGCTCCTCGCGATCGCCTGGGCGCACGATCTCGGCATCGAAGGCGCGTGCGAGGGCGAGATGGCGTGCTCGACATGCCACGTCCTCGTGGCGCGCGCCTGGACCGACCGGCTGAAGCCCCCCTCGCCCGAGGAGGACGATCTCCTCGACCTCGTGCCGGGGGCGACCGACGCCTCGCGGCTCGGCTGCCAGATCGTCATGACCGACGCGCTCGACGGCCTCGAGGTGACGTTGCCCCAGCAAGCCCGGAGTCTCCTGCCATGACCGATCCGATCCTCGAGCGTATCGCGCCGCTAGACGGCCTCTTCGCGCGGCTCCGGGCGGCGGCGTGGGACGACTGGCGCGCCTATACGCGCCACGCCTTCGTCCGCGCGCTCGGCGACGGCACGCTGCCGGCGGACTCGTTTCGCCACTATCTCGTGCAGGACTACGTGTTCCTGATCCACTTCGCGCGCGCCTACGCGCTCGCCGCCTACAAGTCCGAGACGCTCGCCGACATGCGGAGCGCGCAAGCGGTCCTCGCCGCGATCCTCGATGTCGAGATGGGGCTCCATGTCGCCTATTGCGCCGAGTGGGGGATCGACGCCGCGACGCTCGAGACCGCGCCCGAGGCGGAGGCGACGATCGCCTATACGCGCTTCGTGCTCGATGCGGGCCATGCTGGCGACGTGCTCGACCTCCACGTCGCGCTCGCGCCGTGTATGCTGGGCTATGCCGAGATCGGGCTCGGGCTCGCCGCCGATCCGGCGACGCGGCGGGACGGCAATCCTTACGCGCCGTGGATCGCGATGTATTCGGGCGACGAGTTCGTCGCCGCCGCGCACGCCCAGGCGGCGCTGATCGATCGCATCGCGGCGCGCCGCGGCGGCATGGCGCGCTTCGATCATCTCGTCGCCTTGTTCCGCCGCGCCTCGCGGCTCGAGGTCCGGTTCTGGGACATGGGGCTCGCGCGCACGACGTGACAACGACGGGAGGCTAACGCGATGACGGTCGAGCTCTATCACTTCTGGTCGTCGGTCTGCTCGGTCAAGGCGCGCATGGCGCTCGAGGAGAAGGGCGTCGCCTGGGTCAGCCGCTACATCGATCTGTTCCGCTTCGACCAGATGAAGCCCGACTATCTCGCGATCAACCCGGACGGCGTCGTGCCGACGCTGGTTCACGACGGCGCGCCGGTGCGCGAATCCTCGATCATCATCGAATATGTCGACGACACGTTCGACGGCCCGCCGCTCAAGCCCGCCACCGCGCTCGGCCGCGCCCGCATGCGCGAGTTCATCCGTCTCTGCGACGACCGCTTTCCGGCGATCGTGCTGCCGACGCTCGTCAAGTACATCGTGCCCAAGCTGAGGAACCGGTGGGGCGAGGACGAGCTCCGCCGCCAGGCCGAGCGGCGTCCGACCGCGTTCTATCGCGACGCCCACGCGCGCGGCGTCGCGGGCGCGGTCGATGCGGCGGAGATCGCGCGCGGCGAGGCCGATATCGCCGGCATTCTCGACCGCATGGAGGTGCTGATCGCCGAGACCGGCGGCCCGTGGCTGATCGGCACGCGGCTGACCCTCGCCGACATCGCCGTCGCCCCGTATTTCTTTCGTCTCCTCGCGCTCGGCCGCGAGGGTCTGTGGGCCGATGACGTTCGCCCGCGGGTCGGCGCCTGGTACCGCGCGGTCGCCGCGCGGCCCGCCTTCAAGACCGCGGTGACCTGGCCCGACGAGACCGGCGGCGGCTACGAGGAGGTCGGCCTCTCGACGCGGCGGTGAGGCGCTACTCGGCCGCCTTGCCCGCCGGGAAGAGCTGGGTGAACTGCTTGATGTAGCCGAGCTCCTTGTGGCGGCGGCCGCGCTCGGCGAATTTCTCCGGGTAGGCGACGATGCCGTGGCCGTTCACCAGCCGGTTCATGAACGCGAACATGCAGGCGACCGCGATCGCATCGTGGAGCGCCTTCTCGTTCCAGCCGGCGGCGAAGACTGCGTCGGCGTCGGCCTGGGTGAGCCGCGCCGGCGTCTCGGTCAGCTTCTTCACATAGGCGAGGAGCGGCTTCAGTTTCGCCGTGATCGGCGCGGTCTCGATGTCGGCGAGGATCGCCTCGTAGACCGGGAGCGCGATGCCGAACGCATCGGCCGCCGCGGCGTGGCCGCCGGCGCAATAGGCGCAGGCGTTGAGGCCCGAGACATAGGCGCCGATCAGCTCGCGCTCGCCCGGCGTGAGCGGCGACGGGCCGCGCATGATCGCCTCGTTGACGAGGCTGAACGGGCGGTAGATGTCGGCATGGGCATTGAAGATGTGCGGCACCGACGCATCGGCCGGCAGCGAGGGGAAGAAGGGCATCGATGTCTCCCTGGTCTGGTTGTCAGTCGCTTCGTTCGTCGAGCCGAACCCAGTCGGGCCGGCGCGCGACGAGGCGCGCGGCACCGGCCGTGATCGGCGCCGTCGCGGCGAAGGCGCGGTCGAGGCGGAGAAGGGCGAGCCCGATACCGTCGGCGGCGCTCCGCATCTCGCCGATCTCGGCCTCGCCCTGGACGACCGGCGTGCCGGGCGCCGGCGGCGGGCCGTCGATCGTGACCGGCAGCAGGCGCTTGCGCACCAGCGCGCGGTGCTTCATCCGCGCCGTCACTTCCTGGCCGACATAGCAGCCCTTGTCGAAGTCGATGCCGTTGAGCTCGTCGAAGCCGTTCTCCATCACGAACGACTTGTCGACGACGAGATCGCGGCTGCCGTCGGGCACGCCGAGCGCGATGCGGCGCGCCTCATAGGACGCGCGGTCGGGCGCGATCGCGAAGCCCGCCGCCGCCGCCGCCTCGGCCCAGCGCTCGG
>VGEU01000217.1 GCA_016869145.1 Alphaproteobacteria bacterium
ATAACAGTTGATTTGCCCAAGTGGGTATCTGCTAGCTCGGGTACCAGTTCGCTCACTCGAGTAGTGGGTAGTAGCCGGCCTTCACACATGGCAGCACCCACAGCCATGGCCGTAACAGTCTTACCTACACTCATACTCAATAATGGTGAATTGTTTGATGCCGGTGCCTTGTAGCCAACCCACACTACTTCATTACCGTCAATGAGTGCCATGGCTTTAGCGGCAGTATTGTTGAGTAGTCGACGAGCCTGTTCGACCACTTCAGTTTCTTCGCCCCTGGGTTCACGAAAGAGCAAGGCAGAAGGGCTTGGTGCCGTAGCAGTGTGATAGTGATGCGCTCGGCCACGGCCAAGCAGCCAATCGTCTGGAACTGCGGGCGTGCCGTCGCTGGCTTTAAGCAAATATTGGGCCTGAGTGGTTATTGGAAATACTGCGGTTATTGCAACCGCAGTGATAGCAACATAGTAGCAAATTCTTTTCATGACCAGACCCCGACTGTTGGCAAAAGCCGTATTGTAGCTAAAACCAAATATGTTGTCAACTAAATATTGCATGATTGGACCGCGTACACTTGATCCTTTAAATCAGGACCAACTCAACAGGCTAATAGCTTGTTTCGAACAGAATTCTCAACCGCAAGAATATCCAGGAGATCCACACCAGTTCGCGATCCACACCAGTAGGTCCGAGATCCAGTCCGGCATCATAGTCACCCGCCGCAAACCTTCAGGAGCGATCGTTCGTTAGTCACGATAGCCGGCGGATCAGCCGCTCGTTGTAGTCGCGGATCATGCCCGGGATCAGGAACAGGTCGAGGAGCCACCACAGGAACGGGATCACGAAGATCAGATAGCCCACCAACACGATCTTGAGGACGAACGCGATCCCGGTCAACAGCAGCATGATCAGGCCCGAGATCCAGCGGCCGGCGTAGAAGCGGTGAAGGCCGAGCCAGCCGAGGAAGACCCACAGGAGATAGGCGATCAGGGTCGACCGCTTGCCGGCATCGTAGCGCATCATGCGCGTCGTCTGGTCGTCCGCCTCGCTCGGGCCGAGATTGCGCCCCATCGCCGGTCTCCTCCGCTCCGCCAGGGAGCGCCCTAGAATTGCGGTGCCCGGCGCGCCATTCAAGACCCGGCGAGCGCGGCGGCGAAGGTGAGCACCGTTCGGGCGAGGGCGATCCGGTCGTCGAGGCTTCGCATCACCGTCGGCGCGACGCGGACGGCCGGGCCCTCGATCGCGTGCGCGAGGGCATCATCGGCGTGATCGACGACGATGCCGTCGATGAGGGAGCCGTAATGAAGCGCGATGCCGGTCGCGTCGGCTGGGCGGCCGAGGCTCCGCATCATCGCCGCGAGCGGGCCCTTGACCGCGGCGCCGCCGACCAGCGGCGAGACGGCGATCACTGGCGCGGGGTGGCGCCTGATCCGCGCCCGCACATCGGCGATGCCGAGAATCGGGTCGATCGAGACGAACGGGTTCGAGGGGCAGATCACGAATGCCGTGACGCCGGGTGCGTCGAGAAGCCGGTCGAAGGCCGGTGCCGGTCGGGCGCGCTCGATGCCCGCATAGCGGAAGCCGCGCACGACCGGCTGGGCGCGGCGGCGGACGAGATAGTCCTGGAAGTCGAGCCCGCCCTCGTCGGTCTCGACGATGGTGCGGACCGGTTGGTCGCTCATCGGGATCACCGCCGGTCCGACGTCGAGGCGGCGGGCGAAGTCGGCGGCGATCGTCGACAGCGGTTCGCCCGCGGCGAGACGGCGCGTGCGCTCGACATGGGTCGCGAGATCGCGGTCGCCGAGCCGAAACCAGGTCTCGCCGCCGAGCCGGCCGAGCGCCTCGAGAAAGCCGAACGTGTCGCCCGCGATGCCCCAGCCGGTCGCGGGATTGGCGATGCCGGCGAGCGTATAGGTCACCGTGTCGAGGTCGGGCGAGATAGCGAGCCCGAGATGGACAAAGTCGTCGGCCGTGTTGACGATGATCGCGTAGTCTTCCGGCGAGAGCACGCGCGCGAGGCCGAGCGCGAGCTTGGCGCCGCCGACCCCGCCTGCGAGCGCGACGATCATCGGAAGAGATCGAGCGCGGTCGGGCGAAGGAGATCGCGCGCGCGCCCGTCGCCGGCGGCGAGAGCGAGGCCGCGGACATGCACGGCCGGCAGGCCCTCGTCCGCCTGTCCCATCAACAGCGAGGCGGCGGCCGCGATCTCGTCGGCGAGTGCGACGATGCTGACCTGGAGCGGCCGCCCGTCGAGATCGGGCCGACCGCGCAGATCACGGAGCGGTGCGAGCCCGGCGACGCCGATGGCGATGCCGACCGTCCCCTGGCGCCAGGCGCGCCCGACGCTGTCGATGACGAGGACGGCCGCGCTGCCGCCGAGCGCGGCGCGGATGCGGGCGGAGCTGGCATCGGGATCGACCGGGAGGAGGAGAACGCTGCCGTCCGTTCCCACATTCGAGGCGTCGATGCCGGCGTTTGCCATCACGAAGCCGAGGCGGTGGCGAACGATCAGGAGCCCGGGCCGGGTGCGGACGATCTCGCTCGATTCGGCGAGGACGAGCTCGACCAAGCGCGCGTCCTTGCCGATCTCGGCGGCGAGCGCGACGGCGCGCGGCGAGGGCGCCACATCGACGAGCCGGACGAGGCGGCCTTCGGCCTTGGAGACGATCTTCTGCGCGAGGACGAGGACATCGCCCGAGGCGAGCGCGATGCCGGCGGCGTGGAGGGCGCCAGCTAGAATGGGGCCGAGCGCGTCGCCCGGCCGGATCGGTGGAATGCCGGCGAGCGCGGTCAACGCGAGCCGTGCGCTCACGTCTTCGGGTCGCCGACGATGCGAAGCCCGGCGCCCGCGATCTTGTAGCGCCGGTTGATCGCGATCAGGACCGCGGTCAGGCTCTCGGCGGCGACCGCGTTGGCGAGGACGCCGGCGTGCCATGCCTTCATCCCGGCCGCAGCCGCGAGCGCGATCACGGTCTCGCGTGCGGCCGCATCGTCGCCGCACACGAGGACGTCGCAGTCGATCGCGTGGTCGAGGTCCTGAAGATGCTGCGCCGAGACGTTCTGGAACGCCGAGACGAGCTTGGCGCCGGGACCGAGTGCCGCCTGCGCCGCGGCGGCGGCCGATCCTTCGGGCGGCAGGTGGACGCGCGAGACCTGCGGTGGCTGGAGCGGCACCGTCACGTCGACGACGATCTTGCCGTCGATGACGGGCTTGATATCGGCGAGCGTCGCGGCCTGCGCCGCGAAGGGCACCGTGACGACGACGATCGCCGCCGCCGCCGCCGCGGCTCGGTTGTCGGCCGCCGAGACGGCGACCGCGCCGAGGCGGGCGCGGATCGCGGCGACGGCCACTTCCGCCTTGT
>VGEU01000218.1 GCA_016869145.1 Alphaproteobacteria bacterium
CGCCGCCCGGGGCGCCGCCCGCCGTGCCGCCGGCCGTACCGCCCACCGTGCCGCGCGCCCCGGTCCGTCCGCTGTCGCCGGTCACGGCGCCCGTGCTGCCGTCGGCGATGATGCCGTCGCGCTCCGCGCCGCCGCGATGGATGTCGTAGCCCGATCCGGGTTCGGTGCCGGGTCGGAACGCCTCGAGGATCACCTGACGGTCGCCGTCGTTCGGCAACTCGCCGGTCGCGGCGTTGATGCGGACGAGGCGGACGCCGGGCGGGGTTCGGAACGGCACCGCCGGCCGGCCGTCGAGCGCCTTGCCCATGAACTCCTGGAAGATCGGCGCCGCGACCGAGCCGCCGGTCTCGCGGTCGCCGAGCGTGCGCGGATTGTCGAACCCGACATAGGTCGCGACCACGAGATCGGGCGAGAAGCCGATGAACCAGGCATCGAAGCTGTCATTCGTGGTGCCGGTCTTGCCGGCGAGCGGGCGGCGGAGCGATGCGATGCGCGCGCCGGTGCCGCGCTCGACCACGCCCTGGAGCATCGAGACCATCTGGAAGGCGGCCACCGGGTCGGTCACGCGCTCGCGGTCGTCGCGAAAGTGCGGCGGCGTGTCGGCGGCGGTCGCAGCACGACAGTCGGGGCACGGCCGCTGGTCGTGGCGGAAGATCGTCCTCCCGGTGCGGTCCTGCACCCGGTCGATCAGGGTCGGCGTGATGCGCCGTCCGCCGTTGACGATCGTCGCGTAGGCGGTCGCCATGCGCATCAGCGTCGTCTCGCCGGCGCCGAGCACCATCGAGTAGACGCGCGGCATGCGGTCGAACACGCCGAAGCGCTCCGAGGCCTCGCCGACGCGGTCGATCCCGATCTCCTGCGCCAGGCGGACGGTCATGAGGTTGCGCGACTTCTCGAGCCCGACGCGGAGCGTCGTCGGCCCATAGACCTCGCGCGCGTTGTAGTTGGTCGGCCGCCACGGCGGCAGGCCGGGGCCTTGGTCGATCTCGATCGGCCCGTCGACGACCTTGGTGACCGGCGTGTAGCCGGCCTCGAGCGCGGCGAGATAGGCGAAGGTCTTGAACGCCGAGCCCGGCTGACGCTGCGCCTGGGTCGCCCGGTTGAACTGGCTCTGCGCGAACGAGAGCCCGCCCGCCATCGCGAGGACGCGCCCGGTGTGCGGGTCGAGCGCGACGAGCCCGCCCGAGACGTCGGGGATCTGGCGAAGCCCGAAGCTCGGCCCCTGGCCCGACAGCGCCTCGACCAGGATCACGTCACCGGTCGCAACGACATCCTGCGGCCCGCGGATCAGCGGCCCGAGCCGCTGATCGGCCTCGGTTCGCCGCGCCCAGCGGAGCTCGTTGACCGGAATGTGGCCGCCCTCGCCGCCCTCGAGGCCGATCTCGACCCGGTCGGAGGCGAGCGCGAGCACGACCGCCTTGCGCCAGCCCGGCATCTCGACCGGAACCGCGATCTCAGGGAGCCGCTTCTGCCAGTCCCGCAACGAGTCGATCTGTCCGATCGGCCCGCGCCAGCCATGGCGGCGGTCATAGGCGATGAGCCCGTTCCTGAGCGCCTCGTCGCCGATCGCCTGGAGGCGCGGGTCGAGCGTGGTGCGCACCGAGAGCCCGCCGCCATAGGTGCGTTTCTCGCCATAGCGCTCGACGAGCTGGCGGCGCACCTCCTCGACGAAATAATCGGCGCGCACCGGCTCGATGTCGTTCCGCCGGCGCACCTCGACCGGACCCGTGGTCGCCTCGGCCGCCTCCTCGCGGTTGATCAACCCGTCCTCGAACATGCGCCCGACCACATAGTCGCGCCGCGCGCGCGCCTGATCGGGGAGCCGGACCGGGTGATAGTTGTTGGGCGCCTTGGGGAGCGCCGCGATATAGGCCGCCTCGCCCAGCGTCAGCTCGTTGAGCGACTTGTTGAAGTAGTTGAGCGCCGCCGCGGCGACGCCATAGGCGCCGAAGCCGAGATAGACCTCGTTCAGATAGAGCTCGAGAATGCGGTCCTTCGAGAGCGCCCGCTCGATGCGGAAGGCGAGGATCGCCTCCTTGATCTTGCGCTCGAACGACACCTCGTTGGTAAGGAGGAAATTCTTCGCGACCTGCTGGGTGATGGTCGAGGCGCCGACCGGGCGCCGGCTCTGGCCCATGCGCTCGATATTGGTGACGACGGCGCGCATGATGCCGGTGAAGTCGATGCCGGCATGCTCGAAGAAGTTCTTGTCCTCGGCCGCAATGAAGGCATCGACGAGACGCTTCGGCATCGCCTCGATCGGCACGAACACGCGCCGCTCGACGGCGAGCTCGGTGAGGAGCCGGCCGTTGCCGGCGTGAACCCGGCTCATGACCGGCGGCTCGTAGGTCGCGAGCTGCTCGTGGTCGGGCAGATCGCGCGCCGCATGGTAGAAGAGCGCGACCACCCCGCCGACCGCGACGGTGCCGAGGCCGGCAAGGCCGGCGAGCACGATGACGAGGAGCCGGATCATCGCGGCCTACTCAAATCGGGCGGAACGGGCGGACATCGGCGGACGGCGGGCCTTCGGGTGCGCGGGAACGCCGGCGGGGACGGCACTGCATTCTAGCCGACCACGCGACGGGGAACCACAGCGACCGGGCGGGTCAGGGCTTGGCCGGTCAGGGCTGGGCGATCGCCGGTCCAACTTCGAAAAAGCGGTCGATGGCGCGGACCACGGCGCCCAGGATCCCGTCCCGGCCCGCCACCGACGACAGGATCGCCTCGTCCTCGGCATTGGACAGATAGCCCATCTCGAACAGGACGGCCGGCACGTCGGGCGCCTTCAGGACGGCGAAGCCCGCCGAGCGATGTGATTTCCGGAGCATCAGGTGGCCGTCCGACAGCTCGTCGATCAGCCGACGGGCGAGGCGCGTCGATTCGTCCTTGGTCTTGCGCTGGGCGAGGTCGATCAGGATGTTGACGACCTCGCGTCGCTGACCGCTCAGATCGACGCCGGCGATCAGATCGGCCTTGTTCTCCTTGGCCGCGAGTGCCGCCGCCTCCTCGTCCAAGGCGTTCTCGGAAAGCGTATAGACGGAGCCGCCGCGGAGCGCCCGGTCGGCGATCGAGTCGGCGTGCAGCGAGATGAACAGGTCGGCCTCGGCCGCACGCGCGATCGCGATCCGCTCGCGGAGCCTGAGGAACACGTCGCGCTCGCGGGTGAGAACGACGTGGTAGCGCCCGGTCTCGACCAGCCGGCTCCGGAGCTCCTGCGCATAGGAAAGTGCGAGGTCCTTCTCCACCAGGCCGCGCGCGCTCACCGCGCCGGAATCGGCGCCACCGTGGCCGGGATCGATGACGACGACGCGCTTGCGGTCGGCCCGCCGAGCGACGGGCGCGGCTGGCGCGGTTGCGG
>VGEU01000219.1 GCA_016869145.1 Alphaproteobacteria bacterium
CGCCGCGCTCCGCACCGGGCCGTTCCCCGCCGCCGGCCTCGCGCTCGCCGGCGAGATCGAAGACCGGCTCGCCGCCGGCCCCGCGCTCGCCGCCGAGGATCATTTCCGCCATCGCCTCGCCGCGCGCCGCGCCGCCGACGCCGAGGCGGGTGCTGCGACGACCGGCCCGCACCGGAGCGATCTCCGCGTCCACCATCTCGCCAAGGACGTGCCGGCCGCCGAGTGCTCGACCGGCGAGCAGAAGGCGCTCCTCGTCGCGATCACGCTCGCGCACGCGCGCATCCTCGCGGTCGAGACCGGCCAGGCGCCGCTTCTCCTCCTCGACGAGATCGCCGCCCATCTCGACGCGACGCGCCGCGCCGCGCTCTATGACGAGATCGCCGCGCTCGGCGCGCAGGCCTGGATGACCGGGACCGATCTCGCCGATTTCGCGCCCTGGGGCGCGCGGGCGCAGTTCGTTGCGGTCGAGGCCGGCCGCGCCCGCCACATCGTCCTGCCCTGATCCGCCCCAACCGGACCCGCCGAGGCCATGACCGCACCCGCCGATCCCCCGAGCCACGACAATCCCGGCGCCGATGACTACGGTGCGTCCGCGATCCAGGTCCTCAAGGGCCTCGAGGCGGTGCGCAAGCGTCCGGGCATGTATATCGGCGACACCGACGACGGCTCGGGCCTCCACCACATGGTCTACGAGGTCGTCGACAACGCGATCGACGAGGCGCTCGCCGGCTACTGCTCGCGCATCGACGTGACGCTCAACGGCGACGGCTCGGTGACGGTCGGTGACGACGGCCGCGGCATCCCGGTCGAGATCCATCCCGAGGAGGGCGTGTCGGCGGCCGAGGTCATCATGACCCAGCTCCACGCCGGCGGAAAATTCAACCAGGACACCTACAAGGTCTCGGGCGGGCTGCACGGCGTCGGCGTGTCGGTCGTCAACGCGCTCTCGGAATGGCTCGAGCTCCGCATCGTCCGCGCCGGGCGCGAGCACTTCATGCGCTTCCGCGACGGCGCGGCCGAGGCGCCGCTCGCCGATGTCGGTCCGGCCGACCGCGGCAACGGCACCGTCATCACCTTCATGCCGTCGAAGGCGGTGTTCACCCGGACGGAGTTCGACTACGCGACGCTCGAGCACCGGCTGCGCGAGCTCGCCTTCCTCAACTCGGGCGTCACGCTCGCGCTCGCCGATGCGCGCGGGATCCTGCCGCACGCGGTCGAGCTCCACTACGAGGGCGGTTTGCAGGAATTCGTCCGCTGGCTCGACCGCGGCAACACGCCGCTCCTCGGCCAGCCGATCTACATCACCGGCGAGGCGGAACGCATCTCGCTCGAGATCGCGCTGCAATGGTCGAACAGCTTCCACGAGACCATGCTCTGCTTCACCAACACGATCCCGCAGGGCGATGGCGGCACGCATCTCGCCGGCTTCCGCGCCGCCCTGACGCGCACGATCAACGCCTATGCCGCCGAGAGCGGCATCGCCAAGAAGGAGAAGGTGACGATCATCGGCGACGACGCGCGCGAGGGACTGACCTGCGTGCTGTCGGTCAAGGTCCCCGATCCCAAGTTCTCGTCGCAGACCAAGGCGAAGCTCGTCTCCTCCGAGGTGCGCCCGGTCGTCGAGAGCCTCGTCGCCGACAAGCTCGACCAGTGGTTCGGCGAGCACCCGTCCGAGGCGCGGCACATCCTCGCCAAGGTCGTCGAGGCCGCCGTCGCGCGCGAGGCGGCGCGCAAGGCGCGCGATCTCGTCCGCCGTCCCGGCGCGCTCGACATCTCGACGCTGCCGGGCAAGCTCGCCGACTGCCAGGAACGCGACCCGGCGCGCGCGGAGCTCTTCATCGTCGAGGGCGATTCGGCGGGCGGCTCGGCCAAGCAGGCGCGCGACCGGCGCCACCAGGCGATCCTGCCGCTCCGCGGCAAGATCCTCAACGTCGAGCGCGTGCGGCCGGAGAAGATGCTGTCGTCGGCCGAGATCGGCACGCTCATCACCGCGCTCGGCACCGGGATCGGACGCCAGGATTTCGACATCGGCAAGATCCGCTACCACAAGATCATCATCATGACCGACGCCGACGTCGACGGCAGCCACATCCGGACGCTGCTCCTGACGTTCTTCTACCGCCAGATGCCCGAGGTGATCGAGAAGGGCTATCTCTATATCGCCCAGCCGCCGCTCTACCGCGCCAAGAAGGGCGAGACGGCGGTCTATCTCAAGGGCGACCGCGAGCTCGACGCCCATCTCGTCGAATCGGGCATCCGCGACGCTGTGCTCGCGCTCGCCGACGGCACGCAGCGCGCCGGCGCCGATCTCCGCGCCGTGGTCGAGGCGGCGCTCCGGGCGCGCCGGCTGATGACGCCGCTCCTCGGCCGCATCACCAACCCCGACGTCGTCGAGCAGGCCGCGATCCTCGGCGCCTTCAACCCCGGCCTCACGCCCGACCAGTCGCTCGCCGCCGCGCGCGTCATCGCCGACCGCCTCAACGGCCTCGCGCCGGAAGGCGAGCGCGGCTGGGAGGCGCATGAGGGGCCGGGCGGCGGTTTCGCCTTCGAGCGCACGCTGCGCGGCGTGACCGAGCGCCACATCGTCGATGCGGCGATGGTGCGGAGCGCCGAATCGCGCCGGCTCGACGAGATGGCGGGCGATCTCCAGTCGGTCTACGGCAAGCCCGCGACGCTCAGCTCGAGCGAGCGCGAGCGCCGCATCAAGGGGCCGCTCGGCCTCGTCGAGGCCGTGCTCGAGCAGGGCCGCAAGGGCGTCACGATCCAGCGCTACAAGGGTCTCGGCGAGATGAACCCGGACCAGCTCTGGGAGACGACGCTCGATCCCAATGTGCGGGCGCTGCTCCAGGTCAAGGTGAGCCACGCCGACGAGGCGGCCGAGATCTTCTCAACGCTCATGGGCGACGTCGTGGAGCCGCGGCGCGACTTCATCCAGACCAACGCCCTCAAGGTCGTCAACCTCGACGTCTAGGCCGGCGCGGTCGGCGAGCTTGTCGAAGGCGGTGCCGAAGGCGGCGCAGATGCGGACGTCGCCGAGCTCGGGCGCGATCGTCCGGTAGAACCGCCGGCCCGCCTTGTTGCGCCGGAGCACCGACCAGAACATCCAGCGCCCGCCGTCGCGCCGGCACCGCTCGGCGACCGCGGCCATCAGCGCCGCGCCGACGCCGAGCCGGCGCATCTCGGCGGCGACGAAGAGATCGGAGAGATAGACCCCGCGCGAGGCCGAATCGGTGTCGTAGCCCGGGTAGTAGACGGCATAGCCGGCCGGCCGGCCGGCGGCCTCGGCGATGACCGCGGTGAAGGCGGCGGCGGCGCCGAAGCCGTCGCGGCGAAAGCGGCCG
>VGEU01000220.1 GCA_016869145.1 Alphaproteobacteria bacterium
GACGAGGCCGGGCGCATCGACGCGCTCGGCGCGATGGCTGATCGTCGCGCCCGCCGCCACGACGCCGTCGGCGGCCGTCAGGCCTGCGGCGAAGACCGCATCGACCGCGGCGAGGACGGCGGGCGTCGAGCGGAACGAGACCGTGAGGTCGACCGCGTCCCAGCTCCGTCCGGCCTCGGCGACGCGCGCCGCGAAGTGATCGCGCATCGCGGCGAAGGCGTCCGGATCGGCGCGCTGGAAGCTGAAGATCGACTGCTTGGCATCGCCGACCGCGAAGATCGTGCGCGGCACCGCGCGCGCGCCTTCGCCGGCGAAGAACTCCTCGGCGATCGCGCGCACCACCGCCCACTGGTCGGGGTTGGTGTCCTGCGCCTCGTCGATCAGGATGTGGTCGATGCCGCCGTCGAGCTTGTAGAGGACCCAGGCGGCGGCGCCGGCGCGCTCGAGGAGCCGGCGCGCGCCGAGCACGAGATCGTCGAAATCGAGGACGGCGCGCCGCGCCTTGTGCGCCTCGTAGCGCGCGAGGACCTCGCCGCCGATGCGAAGGAGCGCGACCGTCCTCTCGGCGAGACGCGCGGCCCGGACGCGCGTCCGCACGCCAGCGAGCCGGATCGCCTCCGCCCGGAGCGCGCGCCCGGCCGCCGAGTCCTCGCCGCCGGCGCCCCTGGTGATGAGACTCGATCTGGCCTCCTCCTCCTTGGTGAGAAACGCGCCGCAATATTCGTCGAAGAGGTCGGCCCGCTGCGCCGGCGCGGCGAGCCACGGCGCCATCGCCTCGGCGCGCGCGGTATCGGTCTTCGACCCGGTCTCGAGCGACTGAACCGCGGCGCGGAGCCCGGCGCCGTCGAACGCCGTCTCGGCGCACGCCTCGGCGATGATCGTCGCCTCGTCCTCGCCGGCGCCGAGGCCGAGCCGCGTGCGGAGCGCGCCTGCGGCGCCCTCGATCCCGCCATGGCCGTCGAGCATCCGCTTGAGGCGGCGGCGATCGGCGACGAGTGCCTTCATCAGCCGGTCGAAGCGATCCTCGGCCGCGTCGCGGGTGAGGACGGCGAACGCGGCGGCGAGCGGGCCGTCGGCATCGGTGCGCGCCGCGCGGATCAGCGCGTGCTCGGCCTGGGCCATCATCTCGTCGGCGGTGCGGCTGTCGAGCACCTCGAAATGCGGCACCAGCCCGGCCTCGATCGGGAAGCGGCGGAGGAGCGCGTCGCAGAAGGCGTGGATCGTCTCGACGCGGAGCCCGCCCGGCAGATCGAGCACCGCCGCGAACAGCCGCCGCGCGCTTCTCAGCCCATGCACATCCGGCTCATGCCCGAGGATGTCGGCGACCTCCGGCGCGAGCGCCGCATCGTCCATCGTCGACCACCGGCCGAGGACATGGAGGATGCGGTTCGTCATCTCCGCCGCCGCGGTCTTGGTGAAGGTGAGGCAGAGGATCGCCTCGGCGCGCGTCCCCGACAGCATCAGCGCGAGCACGCGATCGGTGAGCACCTTGGTCTTGCCGGTGCCGGCCGAGGCGTCGACCCAGACGGAGGCGCCGACCGCGCTCGCGCGGCGCTGCTCGGGCGTGGTTCTGGTCACGCCGCGCGCGGTCACGACGCCTCCCCGCTCGCCCATTCGAGCCGGCGCGCGAGGTGATCATAGGTGCCGTAGCCGGCGAAATCGGGATCGGGCGTCGCGAGATAGGGCGTCGCCGCATCGTCGAAGGTCGTGATCAGGCGGACGAGGCCCTCCATCGCCGCCGCGGCGAGCGCGGCCGTGTCGCCCTTCGCCGGCACTTCGGCGCCCGGCTTGGCGGCGCCCGAGAGGTGCCAGAACGCGAGCGTCGCGACCGGCGCCGCGACGATGCCCGCAATCGCGCCGAGGGCGGCGAGCGCCGCCTCGAGCGGCAACTGGGGTGCGAAGCCCAGCGCGATCGTCTTGTCGCTCGGCGGCTTTCCGGTCTTGTAGTCGATGATCGCGAGCGAGCCGTCACGCCGCCGCTCGATCCGGTCGACCTTGGCGATGAGACGGAAGGCGCCGGCTCGCGTCTCGATCACGTGCTCCGCCCGCCGCTCGGCGTAGAGCGCGGCGAGCCCCGGGCGGCGTGCGCGCTCGGCTGCGATCACCCAGCCGGCGATGCGGACGAAGCGCGGCCACCAGAACGCCCACACGCCGGGGCGGTCGAGGGTTTCGCCGAACGCCGTCCGCCCGATCGCGACGAGCGCGTCGTCTGCGCCGTCCGGCAGCGCGTCGGGGAACGCGGCGAGGAAGCGCTCGAGCGCCTTGTGCACGATGGTGCCGCGCTCGGCGGCGTTCGCGTCGGCATCGATCGGATCGAGCGGCTCGAGGTCGAGGATGCGGCGGGCGAAGATCGCGTAGGGATCGCGCATCCAGGTCTCGATCTCGGTGACCGAGAGCCGGCGCGGGCGGGCCGCGACCGGCGGCGCGGGACGGGGCCGCCGACCCGGGAGGATCAGCGCCGGACGGTCGAGCGCGTCCTGCCAGTGGAGAAGCCGCGCCTCCGCCCGCCGCGGCAGCGCGCGATGCGCCTCGAGCGGCGACGACGGTAGGATGACGTCGAGACGGCGCAGCCAGCGTGCCGGCACGGTCGGCGTGCCTTCGATGCGCGTCGCGCGGGTGAGGACGACGTGCGGCGCCGAGAACGCCTGCGCGAAATCATGCGCGGCGAGCCCGACGCGGCGGTCGGGCGAGGGCAGGCCGAAACGTTTGCGCATGTCGCGGTTGAGCCACGGATCGGCGGGCGGCTGGCCCGGCCAGGTGCCCTCGTTGAGCCCGCCCAGGATCACCAGACCGGCGTGCTGCATGCGCGCCTCGAGCGTGCCCCAGATGAAGAGACGCGGATGGCGGCCGAACGGCGGGCGCACCACCGCCTCGTCCATCAGCGTCGCGACGAGCGCGGGATAGGCGCTGCCCGCGATCCGGCCGAGCGCCGCACCCTCGCGCGCGAGATCGTTGAGAAACTCGGCCGCCGTCGCCCCCGCCTCGCCCGCCCAGAGCCGCGCCGCGCCCGTCTCCTCATCGGTCGCGGCGAGCGCCTCCGCGGCCGCGAGATGCGGGCCGAGGAAGCCGCCGATCTCGGCGTCGCCGGCGAGCGCGGCGGCGAACGGCGCCA
>VGEU01000221.1 GCA_016869145.1 Alphaproteobacteria bacterium
CGGGCCGGCGGTCGCCGCGATCGCCGCCGCCCAGCATTCGGCGACCGCGCGCTGGCGCTCCGGATCATCGGCCATGCGGAGCGCGAGGAGCGGCAGCTCGGCCGGCCGCCGCCCGGCCGCGATCGCCGACCGGGTCGCCGCGGCGAGGCGCTCCTGATAGGGCGGGAGCCGGTCCCAGTCGCAGAGGCCGAACAGCGTCTCGACCAGGAGCGCGAGCGTGTCCTCGGCCCTCGGATCGAGCGCGAGCGCGGTCTCGAGGGCCGCGACCGCCGCGGTCGCATCACCCCGGTCACGAAGCGTGTTGCCGAGATTGTGGTGTGCGCGCGGATCGCGCGGATCGCGCCCGATTGCCGCGCGGAACGCCGCGATCGCCTCGTCGAAGCGCCCGGAATCCTTGAGCGCCGTGCCGAGATTATTGTGCAAGGCCGCGCGGTCCGGTGCACATCCGACCGCCGCCCTGAACGCAGCGACCGCCTCCGCCGCGTGACCCAGTCGTTGCAGCGCGAGACCCAGGCCGTTTGCGCCTCGGCCGAATGCGGATCGCCCGCGAGCGCGCGGCGAAACGCGGTGGCGGCATCCTCCCCCCGATCGAGCGCGAGGAGCGCATTGCCGCGGTTTCTGTGCGCTGCGGCGTGGCCTGGCGCGGCCGCGATCGCGGCATCGAAGCTCGCGAGCGCCTGCTGCGAATCGCCCGACGCGAGAAGGATGTTGCCGCGTGTCGAGTGCGCATCGGCGAAGCCGGGTGCGAGCGCGAGCGCCCGGTCGGCGGCCGCGAGCGCCGCCGCACGATCGCCGAGATCGCCGAGCGCGATCGCGACATTGTTGAACGCTGCGGGATAGCGGGGGTTGGCGATGACCGCGCGCCGGTAGAACGCGACCGCCTCGGCCGCGCGACCCTCCTGGTAATGGACGACGCCGCGGAGGTGGAGGGCGTCGGCCTGGCCGGGATCGAGCGCGAGCGCCGCGTCATAGGCCGCCGCGGCGCGCGTGAGATCGCCGGCCTGGTGCAGAGCACGCCCGTCCCGCACGAGAACGAGCGCCCCCTTTGTCGCGCCGACCGTCATCAGGTCGGATCGCTCTCGTCGACGTCGATCGCCACCGGCGCGAGCCCGTCGCAGGCACGCCGCCAAATCTGCCGGAAGGTGCGCTCGAGGTTCCGGACATAGCGCGCGCTGTCGAACAGCGGCACCCTACCGCGCGTCGTCATGAGCTGTTGTCGGATCGCCGCACGCGCCGGCGGCGATTGGGCGAGGCGGATCGCACGCGCGCAATAATCGTCGAGCGAGCCCGTGACGAGCTCGGCTAGCCCGACGGCGCGGAGTGCGCTCGCCGCGACCCGGCCGGGAAAATGCTCGCCCCGCATGGTGATGACCGGAACACCCATCCAGAGGGCATCGCAGGTCGTGACGTGGCCGGTATAGATCCGCGTGTCGAGCGCGAGATCGGCGAGCGCAAGACGGGCAAGGTGATCCTCCTTCTCGATGCGCCGCGGCGCGATGACCAGTCGGTCTGGATCGACGCCCCGGGCCGTCATCGCGCGACGAAGATTGCGCTCGGCGACCGGGCCCGGCGCGAGGAGCCAGAGGAGACCATCCGGAACCGCCTGCAGGATCCGCATCTACGCCGCGAAGATCACGGGCTCGATCCGGGACGGCTGGTGGAACGAGGCGAAGATCATCGCCTCGTCGGGGAGGCCTTCGGCGGCCCGCGTCGTCGCCGGACACGCGCGCTCGAACGCGCGATCGCTCGGCATGTAGAAGTGGGGCAGCCGGACGATCCGCTCGGTGTAGAACCGCTCGTCGTCGGGCGGTATCAGCACGGGATCGACGATCAGATAGTCGAAGAACGGCGCGCCGGTCGTGCCCGGATAGCCGATCCCGGTCACCTGGACCGGCGCCGGGCGTTGCGCGTGGATCTCGAGCCGCGTGCCCTGCGTGAACCCGTTGAGGTCGACCAGGATGTCGATGCCGTCCTCGGCGATACGCCGCGCCGCCGTGGCGTCCGACAGCCCGGCGATGTCGGTGAAACGGTCGACGCTCGCCGCGATCCGCCCGCGATAGTCGCTGCCGTCATCCGGCCCGTAGGCATAGGCGATGATCTCGAACCGATCCCGATCATGCTGGCGGAACGCGTCGCCGATGGTCTGGGCGACGGCGTGCGCTCGGAAATCCGCGCTGACATAGCCGATCCTGAGCCGCCGGTCGCGGGCACCTTTGTCGGCCCGCGTTCGCGCGGTGATCGGTGCCGGCGCCGCCGCGGCGATCGCCTTCGACCAGGAGAGGGCGATACGGCGATGGCGCGCCGGGTCGGTCGCGAGCTGGAGATAGAAGAACGGACCGATCGGTGCCCGGCGCCCCGCCGCATCGGCGAGATCGATCGCGCGGTCATAGGCGGCGCGCGCCTCGTCGATATAGCCGCGCTCGTAGAGGAAGTTGCCGAGATTGGCGTGCGGCTCGGCGAGCGCGGGGTCGAGCGCGATCGCGTGCCGGCAGGCGGCCTCGGCCTCCGCTCCGCGTCCCTTTTCCTTGAGCGCGAGCGCGCGGTTGTTGTGGACCATCGCCGAACCCGGCGCGAGCGCGGCGGCGTGGTCATGCGCGGCGAGCGCCTCGTCGAGGCGCGCGGCCTCGAGGAGCGCGTTGCCGAGATGGGAGTGGAATTCCGCATCCGCCGGCGCGAGCGCGACCGCGCGGGCGAAGGCTGCGATCGCGTCGTCGATCCGCCCCACCGCCTCGCGGACGGTGCCGAGATTGCTGTGCGCGGCGGCATCGTCGGGTGCGCACGCGACCGCGCGCTCGAGGACCATGGCAGCCTCGTCGAGACGACCCTGCGCCTGTAGGCAGGTGCCGAGATTGCCGAGCGCGGGCGCGAAGTCGGGATCGCAGGCGAGCGCACGGCGATAGGCGGCTTCCGCCGCATCGAGCCGATCGAGATCGTGAAGTAGACCGCCATGGTCGTTGTGCACCAACGGATTCCGCGGATCGAGCGCGGCCGCGCGACCGAGCGCATCCGCGGCCTCGGCGAGCCGGTTTTGCGCGGCGAGGCTTGCGCCGAAGGCACGGAAGGCACCGGCGTCGTCAGGCGTCTCGGCGCAACCCGCGCCG
>VGEU01000222.1 GCA_016869145.1 Alphaproteobacteria bacterium
GGCCGGACGCTCGCCGAGGCGCACGCGCTCCTCGCCCGCTTCCTGGTCCGCGCCGCCGCCGACGGCACGCGCACCGTCCTCGTCATCACCGGCCATGGCGCGCGGCGCGACGGCGGCAGCGCGCTCCGGCGCGAGCTGCCGCACTGGCTGAACGCGCCCGATCTTCGCCCGCTGGTGCTCGCCTTGGTGCCGGCCGCACCGCAGGACGGCGGCGCCGGCGCGTTCTACGTGCTCCTCAAGCGGCGCCGCGCGCCTACAGGATGAATTTCGACAGATCGACGTTCTTGGCGAGATCGCCGACGGTGCGCCGGACGAAGGCGGCGTCGATCGCGACCGTCTCGCCGCCGCGGTCGGCGGCGGTGAAGCTGATCTCCTCGAGGAGGCGCTCCATCACGGTCTGCAGCCGCCGCGCGCCGATATTCTCGACCGCGCGGTTGACGTCGGCGGCGACGCGCGCGATCTCGGCGATGCCGTCGTCGGCGAAGGCGAGCGTCACGCCCTCGGTCGCGAGGAGGGCGGTGTACTGGCGGATCAGGCTCGCCTCGGGCTCGGTCAGGATGCGGCGGAAATCCTCCTCGCCGAGCGCCTTGAGCTCGACGCGGATCGGCAGCCGGCCCTGCAGCTCCGGCAGGAGGTCGGCCGGCTTGGCGAGGTGGAACGCGCCCGAGGCGATGAACAGGATGTGATCGGTGCGGACCGCGCCGTGCTTGGTCGGCACCGTCGTCCCCTCGATCAGGGGCAGGAGGTCGCGCTGCACGCCCTCGCGGCTCACATCGGCGCCGTGGCGTTCGCTGGAAGCGCAGATCTTGTCGATCTCGTCGATGAAGACGATGCCGGTCTGCTCGCACGCCGCGATCGCGTCGCGCACCACGCGGTCCTGGTCGAGGAGCTTGTCGCACTCCTCCTGGACGAGGACGGTATGGCTCTCGCCGACGGACATGCGCCGCTTCTTGGTGCGCCCGCCGAACGCCTTGCCGAGCATCTCGCCGATATTGACCATGCCCATCTGCGCGCCGGGCATGCCGGGGATCTCGAAGGCGGGCAGGCCCGCGCCGCCCGAATCGGCGACCTCGATCTCGATCTCGCGATCGTCGAGCCCGCCCTCGCGCAGCATGCGGCGGAATTTCTGGCGCGTGTCCTGGCTCGCCGAGGTGCCGACGAGGGCGTCGAGCACGCGCTCCTCGGCCTGGATCTCGGCCTTGGCCTCGACCTCCTTGCGCATGCGGCTCCGGGTCATGGCGATCGCGATCTCGACCAGGTCGCGCACGATCTGCTCGACGTCGCGCCCGACATAGCCGATCTCGGTGAACTTGGTCGCCTCGACCTTGAGGAAGGGCGCCTGGGCGAGACGGGCGAGACGGCGGGCGATCTCGGTCTTGCCGACGCCGGTCGGGCCGATCATCAGGATGTTCTTGGGCGTCACCTCCTCGCGCAGCTCGGGCTCGAGCTGCTGGCGGCGCCAGCGGTTCCGGAGCGCGATGGCGACGGCGCGCTTGGCGTCGCTCTGGCCGACGATGTAGCGGTCGAGCTCGGAGACGATCTCGCGCGGCGAGAACCCGGTCACAGCACCTCCACCACGACCTGCTCGTTGGTGTAGACGCAGATGCCGGCGGCGATCCGGAGCGCGCGGCGGGCGATGTCCTCGGCGTCGAGCGCGTCGATCTCGATCAGCGCCCGCGCGGCGGCGAGCGCATAGGCGCCGCCCGAGCCGATGCCGATCAGCCCGTCCTCGGGCTCGAGCACGTCGCCGTTGCCCGACAGCATGAACGAGGCGTCCCTGTCGGCGACCGCCATCAGCGCCTCGAGGCGGCGGAGATAGCGGTCGGTGCGCCAGTCCTTGGCCATCTCGACGCAGGCGCGCACCAACTGGCCGGCGTGCTTGTCGAGCTTGGCCTCGAGCCGCTCGAACAGCGTGAAGGCATCCGCCGTCGCCCCGGCGAAGCCCGCGATGACGGTGCCGCCGCCGAGGCGGCGGACCTTCTTCGCGTTCGACTTGATGACGGTCTGGCCGAACGAGACCTGGCCGTCGCCGGCGATGACGACGCGCCCAGCCTTGCGGACCGAGAGGATGGTCGTGCCGTGCCAGACGGGGGCGGATGGGTCTTGCATCGGGTTCCGGGATGCCGCGGGCGTGCCGCGCGCGCCCGAGCCCAGGATGTGGGGCCGCCCCCGCGGCCGTCAAGGGCGGGGCCTAGCCCTGGCGGTCGATCACGATGGCGAGGCGGATGGGCGAGTCCGAATGCCCGGCGACGATCTCGTTCTCGCCGGCATGGAGCCGGGTCGAGCGGATGCCGGTGCCGGCGCCAATCAGCCGGCCGTTGACGCGGGTGCCGTGATAGCTGTCGAGGCCGCCCGCCACCGTCGCGCTGGCCTCGATGCGCGCGGTTTTGCTACAAGGGCGCCGGCTCGACGGGAGGATGCCGTGCGCAAGGCCCTCATCACGCGGACGACCAAGGAGACCGACATCGCGGTCGCGCTCGATCTCGACGGCAGCGGCCGGTCCGACATCGCGACCGGCATCGGCTTCCTCGACCACATGCTCGACCAGCTCGCGCGCCACAGCCTGATCGACCTCTCGGTCAAGGCCGCGGGCGACCTCCACATCGACTACCACCACACCACCGAGGACACCGGCATCGCGATCGGCCAGGCCGTCGCCGAGGCGCTCGGCGACCGCCGCGGCATCGTCCGCTATGGCGCCGCGACCATCCCGATGGACGAGACTCTGTCGCGGGTCGCGATCGATCTCTCGAACCGGCCTTTTCTCGTCTGGCGGGTCGCGTTCACGCGCCCCAAGCTCGGCGAGATGGACACCGAGCTCTTCAAGGAGTGGTTCCAGGCCTTCGCCCAGAACGCCGGCGCGACGCTCCACGTCGAGACCGACTACGGCGAGAACAACCACCACATCGTCGAATCCTGCTTCAAGGGCCTCGCCCGCGCGCTCCGCCAGGCGGCGGCGATCGACCCGCGCGCCACCGCCGCGGTGCCCTCGACCAAGGGCACGCTCGCCGGCCGGCGTGCGAGCCGAAGCGCCGGCGG
>VGEU01000223.1 GCA_016869145.1 Alphaproteobacteria bacterium
CAGGTCGACGTCCTGACCGCCGCGGACCGCCGCGCGCTCGGCCGCCTCGGCGTCCGGATCGGGACCGAGTCGATCTATCTCCCGGCGCTCCTCAAGCCGCGGGCCTGTGCGCTCCGCGCGCTCCTCTGGACGGTGCATGCGGCGGCGCCCGCGCCGCCCGTCCCGCCCGCCGGCGCCGTGACGGTCGCGGTCGCGGCGGGATCGCCCGTCGGCTTCTATGAGGCGGTCGGCTACCGCGTGCTCGGGGCCCGCGCGGTGCGCCTCGACATCCTCGAGCGGCTCGCCGAGGCGCTCCGCCGGCTCGGACGCGACGGCCCGTTCAAGACCGGCCCCGAGCTCGGCGCGCTGGTCGGGCTCGGCGCCGAGGACCTCGGCGCGATCCTGGTCGCGCTCGGCTACCGCGCGACCGAGGCGGGTTACGAGCGCCGCCGCAATCGTGCCGACGGCGCCACGGCGCGCCGTCGCCGCAGAGGGTCGGCTGCGCGTCGTGGCGGCGATTCCGATTCGCCGTTCGCAAAGCTGCGCGAGCTCGACCGGCCGCGATGACAACCGGCGCGGGGACGTTAGGCACGGATACAGGGACCATCCGGCTCGACAAATGGCTGTGGCAGGCGCGCTTCTTCAAGAGCCGCACGCTCGCGAGCAGGCTCTGCGCCGAGGGGCGGGTGCGGATCGGCGGCCGGATCGTCGACAAGGCCCATCATCCGGTCCGAAGCGGCGACGTCCTCACGTTCCCGCAGGCGCGAACGGTCCGCGCTGTCCGCATCGTCGCGCTCGGCACCCGGCGCGGCCCGCCGGCCGAGGCGCGGGGCCTCTACGCCGATCTTCTCGTCGCGGCCGCGACGGCGACGGCCGAGGCGACCGGGGCGACCGCGGCAACTGGGGCGACACGTGAATCGCGGGACGGTTGAGCCGAGAGCACCACGGGCAGTAGGCCGCGGCGCGGCGCGGCGCAAAAATGGTTTTCTCCGGCCCGGCTCCGTACTAGTTTCCCAATCCTCAACGGAACGGGGTCAGACGGCCGCGCGCGACGCCCCGGTCTGCCGCCCCCCCCCGAGCGGAGATAGCAATGGCCTATGTCGTCAACGAAGCCTGCATCAAGTGCAAGTACATGGACTGCGTCGAGGTGTGTCCGGTGGACTGTTTCTACGAGGGCGAGAACATGCTCGTCATCCACCCGGACGAATGCATCGATTGCGGCGTGTGCGAGCCGGAATGCCCGGCCGAGGCCATCCACCCCGACACCGACGAAGCGTCCGAGAAGTGGATCGAAGTCAATCGCCAGTACTCCGAGTCCTGGCCCAATATCACCCGCAAGGGCGAGAGCCCGGCCGATGCCGACGAGTGGAAGGGCAAGGCCAACAAGTTCGAGCAATACTTCAGCGCCAACCCGGGCAAGCGAAGCTGAAACGCGAACGGCGCACGATAGTAGGTGCGAATCTCGCGGTTTCATGGTATTGATTTAACCTACATGAAACTCGGGTCGTGGGCGATGCCTGCATACCATTGTAGGCACTAGATCCTTATTTGTTCTCGCCACCGGACCGGACCGCCCTCGTTCGACGCCTGCCGTTCGCGCATGGCTCGATTGCATGGCCGGTGCTTGATTTGCCGGCGCGTGGTCCCAGGAGCTTGGTTTGCGACGAAATGAGGACAACGTGACCAGCAAGGCGGCGACTTCCAGGACTCGGGCCGATACGCGGGCTGATACGAACGCGACCAAGCCCGCGATGGCCAAGAAGTCGGCCGCCCCGGCGACGGCGAGCAAGGCGGTCGCCGCCAAGGCGGGAGCCGACAAGCCCGGCGCCGGCAAGACGCCGAGGCCGTCGCCCGCCAAAGAGCAGGACATCAAGAAAGTCAATGGTGTAGCGGCTAATCCGCCCGCGAAGCCCGCCGAGACCAAGGCGCCGGCGGCGAAGCCCGGAGCCGTGAAAGACGCGGCCGCCAAGCCCACATCTGCCAAACCCGGTGCGGCGAAGCCCGCGGCCACGAAAGAAGCGGCAGCCCCGACCAAGGCGCCGGCGGCGAAGCCCACGGCCGTGAAAGAAGCCGCTGCCAAGCCCGCATCTCCCAAGCCCGCCGCGGCGAAGCCCGCCCCGACCAAGGCTCCGGCCGCGAAGGGCCCCGCGACGAAGCCCGCGGCGGCGAAAGAAGCCGCCGCCAAGCCCACCGCGGCCAAGCCCGGGTCGGCCAAGCCCGGTTCGGACAAGTCCAAGGCCGCCGGTGCCGCGCCCGCGCCATCGACCGCCGGCAAGAACGCGGTCAAGGTGCCGGCGCGGCCGGCCGCCAAGGCCCCGGCGCGCGATGTCTTCCCCAAGTCGCCGCGGGTGATCGCGCCGCGGCCGATCGAGGTTCGGATCGTCGCGCCCAAGCCCGAGGCGCCGCCGGCGCCGATCAAGGCCGACCTCAAGAAAAAGCCAGTAGTTCCGCTTCCGTTCGCGGACGGCGATTTCGTCGTCTATCCGACCCACGGCGTCGGGCAAGTGCTCGGGGTCGAATCGGCGACGGTCGCGGGCTTCGAGCTCCAGGTCTACGTCATCGCGTTCGAGAACGACAAGATGACGCTCCGCGTGCCGGTGACCAAGGCCAAGGACTCGGGCCTCCGCCGGCTGTCCAGCCACGAGAAGATGCTGACCGCGATGACGACCCTTAAGGGCCGCGCCCGCGGCAAGCGCACGATGTGGAGCCGGCGCGCCCAGGAATACGAGGCCAAGATCAACAGCGGCGATCCGGTGTCGATCGCCGAGGTGGTGCGCGACCTCCACCGCAGCATCGGCCAGCCCGACCAGTCCTACAGCGAGCGCCAGATGTACGAGGCCGCGCTCGAGCGCCTCGCGCATGAGCTCGCGCTGGTCGAGAAGATCGACCAGCAGACCGCGACCAAGCGCCTCGAATCGATGCTCAAGGTGGCCTAGGGTCTGTACTCAATTTGGCTTACTGATTTGGGTTGGTGGTGATTCAAGGCTCTGATTTTGGGGAGCCTCGGATGAGAACGATTTATTGGCTGAATGATGCTGAATGGGCTCGGATTGAGCCGC
>VGEU01000224.1 GCA_016869145.1 Alphaproteobacteria bacterium
CCGCGCCTCGACGGCGGGCTTGGCACTCCGACCGCCGCGACCGCGGCGGCGACGGCGGCCGCCGTCCTCATCGGATTCGAACTCGACCGGACCGAAGCCAGCGATCTCGATGCGGGGAATGAGCTTGCCGATGAGCTTTTCGATCGCCTCGACGAAACGGCCGTCGGCGGGCGTTGCGAGCGTCATCGCGCGACCGGTGCGCCCGGCGCGACCGGTGCGGCCGATGCGGTGGACATAGTCCTCGGCGTGGATCGGTACGTCGAAATTGAACACGTGCGACATGTCGTCGATGTCGAGGCCGCGGGCGGCGACGTCACTCGCGACCAGGAGCGTCGTATCGCCGCGCTTGAACGCCTCGTAGGTCTCGGTCCGGCTCGCCTGGCTCATGTCGCCGTGCAGCGCCGCGGCGTCGAAGCCATGTTTCTTGAGCGACTTGAACAGGATGTCGACGTCGCGCTTGCGGTTGCAGAATATGATCGCGTTCTTGACGTTCTCGTCCCGGATCAGGCGGCGGAGCGCCTCGCGCTTGTCCTCGTCGGGGACGACGGCGAGGCCCTGGGTCACGGTGACGGCGGCGGAGGCGGGCGGCGCGACGGTCACTTCCTTGGGGTTGATCAGGAACCCATCGGCGATCTTCCTGATCTCCGGCGGCAGCGTCGCCGAGAAGAAAAGGGTCTGGCGGATCCGCGGCAGGCACGAGACGATGCGCTCGACATCGGGCATGAAGCCCATGTCCATCATGCGGTCCGCCTCGTCGATCACGAGGATCTTGATGTCGCTGAGGAGCACCCGCCCGCGGTCGAAATGGTCGAGGAGCCGCCCCGGTGTCGCGATCAGCACGTCGACACCGCGGTCGAGCTTGCGCACCTGGTCGTCCATCGAAACGCCGCCGATGAGGAGCGCCATGGTGAGCTTGTGGTGCTTGCCGTAGATCTCGAAGTTCTGCGAGATCTGGGTCGCGAGCTCGCGGGTCGGCGTGAGGACGAGCGAGCGCGGCATCCGGGCGCGGGCGCGCCCGGTCTGCAGCATGTCGATCATCGGCAGCGTGAAGGCCGCGGTCTTGCCGGTGCCGGTTTGCGCACAGCCCAAGAGGTCGCGCCCGCGCAGCACGTGCGGGATCGCCTGTTCCTGGATGGGGGTCGGTTGCACATACCCGGCGTCCTCGACGGCGCGCAGGGTTTCGGGGCTGAGCCCCAGGTCTTCAAAAGACATTCAATCCGATCGGGTCGCCATACGGACGATCGAGGTCGACCGCCGCGTGTGCGGAATGTGGGTGGCGCGCCCCTCCATGTCAAACCGATTATCCCGGCCATTGGTTAACGGGATGGCGATTCGCCGCTGTTTCGGGCGACTCTTTTGTCGCACCGGGCGGGAATCGCCCCGCCGCCGACCGGAAGGAAGACCCCGATGCGCCAACCGCTCGTGTTGCTGCCCGGCCTTCTGTGCGATGCCGCGTTGTGGCGGCCGCAGATCGACGGCCTTTCGGATGTCGCCGATTGTGTCGTCGCCGACCTCACCCAACGCGGATCGATGGCCGACTTCGCCGAGCACGTGCTCGCGACCGCACCGCCCCGATTCGCGCTCGCCGGGCTGTCGATGGGTGGTTACGTGGCGCAGGAGGTCTGCCGCCGCGCGCCGGATCGTGTGATCCGTCTCGCCGTCCTCGACACCTCGGCGCGTGCCGACACGAGCGAGCAGTCGACGCGACGGCGCGGACTGATCGAGCTCGCACAGAAGGGCAATTTCAAGGGCGTGACGCCGCGCCTCTTGCCGCTTCTGATCCATCCCGATCGGCTCGACGATGCGGCCTTGACCGAGACCGTGATGGGCATGGCCGAACGGGTCGGCATGGCGGCTTTCTTGCGCCAGCAGCAGGCGATCCTCACCCGCGTCGACGGGCGCGCCGATCTGTCGCGGATCGGCTGCCCGACACTCGTTCTCTGCGGCCGACAGGATGCGCTGACGCCGCTCGTCCGGAGCGAGGAGATCGCCGGCCTCGTTCCACGCGCGACGCTGGCTGTGATCGAGGACTGCGGCCATCTCTCGACGCTCGAGCGGCCCGAGCCCGTTAACGCCGCGCTCCGCCGCTGGCTCACCGCCTAGCAGGCTGCTGAAGAAGTCGATCGGAACGTCGCTTTTGGGTTGGCGACGGGGTCGGCGGGATAGATGGTTTTTGCCGGCTCGCCGTCTGATCGGCGGCGGCATTGCGGCGCCGTCATGCCACTGGCTCGGCGATGAGCTTGGGTAGGCGGATCAGGTTGCAGGCGGCGGCCGTGATCGTGAACACCCATCCCGCTCGGTCGAGCCCGCGGTGGCGGGTCTTGGCGAGCCCTGCCGCGCTCTTGATCCAGCCGAAGCTCTCCTCGATGCGCTTGCAGATGCGCTGGCTCACCGCGTATCCCGGCGGGCGGGTGGTCCGGCCGTCGATCCGGGTTTTGCGCCGCTTGCCGGTCTTGGTCAGATGGCCGTCGACGGCGATGTGCGGCGTGACCTTGGCGGCCCGCAAGGCGTCGACGAAGTCGCCGACGTCATAGGCCTTGTCCGCGCCGAGCGTGATCCGGCGACCTCGCTTGCGCCGGTTCAGCATCAGCAACGCCGCGTCGCGCTCGGCCGTACCCGACGCGCGGGTCAGGGTCGCATCGACGATCAGCGCGTTGCGGTTCTCCATCAACAGATGGCCCATGAAGCACAGTCGGCTCGATTGCCCGTCGCCCTTGCGGTAGAGCCGGGCATCGGGGTCGGTGGTCGAGGCGTGGGTCTCGTTGGAGCGCTTCTGGCCACGGAAGTCGCGCTCGGCATTGCGCCCCCCGCCGCCGCCGGCCGGCGATCCGCCCGCCCCGCCTGCGTCCTTGGGCCGGAAGCTCTTCATCGACGCCCAGGCATCGATCAGCGTGCCATCGACCGAGAAGTGATCGTCCG
>VGEU01000225.1 GCA_016869145.1 Alphaproteobacteria bacterium
ATCGCCGCCGGCATCGCCGCGGCGCGCTGGCCGGCGCGGCTGCAATCGCTCGCGGACGGTGCGCTCGCGGCCCTCGTTCCGCCCGGCTGGTCGCTCTGGCTCGACGGCGGCCACAACCCCGGCGCCGGCGAGGCGCTCGCCGTTCAGGCGCGCGCCTGGGCCGACCGCCCGCTCGACCTCGTCGTCGGGATGCTGAAGACGAAGGAGACCGCGGGTTTTCTTGCCCCGCTCGCGCCGTTCGTGCGGCGGATGCGGGCGATCCCGGTGCCGGGCGAGCCCAACGGGCTCGCGCCCGCGGCTCTATGCGCGATCGCGCGCGGTCTCGCAATCGATGTAGCCGTCGCGGACGACGTCGATGCGGCGCTCAAGTCGCTCGCGGGCGATAAAGTGCTCGCGGCGCTCGCGGGTGATGCTGCGCGCGCGGGCGATGTGCCCGTGCCCGGGCGCATCCTGATCTGCGGTTCGCTTTATCTCGCCGGCGCCGTGCTCGCGCGCGACCGGGCGATGCGGGCGAACGTCAAATCGCCGAGTTGATCCACTCGACGAGCTTGCTCTTCGGCAGCGCGCCGACCTTGGTCGCGGCGACCGAGCCGTTCTTGAAGATCATCAGGGTCGGGATGCCGCGGACGCCGTATTTGGACGGCGTCATCGGGTTGTCGTCGATGTTGATCTTGGCGACCGTGATCTTGGCCCCCATCTCGGCCGCGATCTCCTCGAGGAACGGCGCGATCTGCTTGCAGGGTCCGCACCACTCGGCCCAGAAATCGACGAGCACGGGGCCGGACGCCTTCAGGACATCGGTGTCGAAGGACGCATCCGAAATCGGCTTGGAGCTCATGTCGTTCCCCTCGGTGATGGCGGCGGCGCCCACGGCTCGCGCCTCCTTCCGCTGATCCCTAGGTACGATCACACCCCCGTTACGTCAAGGAAGAAGGCCGTCGAGCGCCGCCGCGGGGATCGGCATCAGGCGCGGCGCATCCGTCCACAGAATCGCGCAAGAGACTGACCGCCCAGGGTAAACGCGCATGACCAGCGCGCGGTAGGCGGCGAGCTGGCGGAGATAGGGGCGCGGCACGCGCGCGATCTCGACCGGCGGCGGACGATTCGTCTTGTAGTCGACGACGAGGACTTCCGATTCGCCGACCCGCATGCGGTCGATCTGGCCCACGAACGGGACGCCCTCGATCGTGCCGACGATCGGCACCTCGGCGGCCGAGCCCGCGCCGAACACGGCCGCGAAGCGCGGATCGGCGATGACGGCGAGCGTCTCGGCGGCGTAGGCCGCCTGCGCCTCGGGCGACAGCCGATGGAGCTTGGCGGCGAGGAAATGCGCCGCCGCCGCGGCGCGCCGCTCGGGCGGCAGCGTCGGCAGGATCTGGAGCAGGCGATGGATCAGCGTACCGCGCCGGTAGAGCGCGCCGTGATCCTCCCCGACCGGGGCGCGGAGCGGCGTCGCGTCCGCGCCGGCGCGCGAGGGCGCGCGCGGGCGCACCGGTGCGCCGTCATCGGGCGCCGTCCGGATCGCCCAGTCGGGGAGCGGCGGCAGCGATGCGGTTGCCTCCGGCGGCGATGCGGATGGCAATGCGGCGCCGGTCGGGCGCGTCGCATAGCGGAAGCCCGCGCCCGTCCAGCCGCGCGGTCCGACATCGGCGGTGAACTCGAACGCCTCGCCCAGGCGCTCGAGCGCCGAGGCGACGAGGCTGTACCAGCAGCCCTCCGGCGGCGTCCTCGCGACCGTCGCGCCGCACAGATAGAGCCGGTCGCGCGCCCGCGTCAGCGCAACGTAGAGAAGACGATGGTATTCCTGCTCCATACGCGCCGCCGCTGCCGCGCGCGCCGCCGCCGCGACCGGGTCGTCGAGCGCCTTGGCCGACGACCACAGCACGAACGCCGGCTCGGCGTGCGCTTCGTGGTCGAGCCAGAACAGGCTCGCGCGCGCCTGCGGCTTCGACAGCGTGTCGGGCAGGAACACGATCGGCGCCTCGAGACCCTTGGCGCCGTGCACGGTGATCACGCGCACCTCGTCGCGGCCGGTCTGCTCGAGCTCGCGCTTGATCTCGGCGTCGCGGGTCTCGATCCAGTGCAGGAAGCCCTGGAGCGAGGGCGGATTCGACCGTTCATAGGCGAGGGCGAGGGCGAGGAACTCGCCGATCGGGTCGACCGCTTCGAGCCCGAGCCGGGCGAGGATCTTCTCGCGGCCGCGGCGGCGGCCGAGGATGTCGGCGTAGAACGCGAACGGCGTCACGTAGTCGGCGCCGGCGAGAAGATCGGCGAGGAGCACGTGCGCGGCGCCGAACCCGGGCGTGTCGCCGGCGCGCGCGACGAGCGTCGCCCACAGGCCGCGCCCGCCGCGGTTCCACGCGAGCGCGAACAGGGCGTCGTCGTCGAAGCCGACGAGCGGACCCTTGAGGACGACCGCGAGCGTGAGATCGTCCTCGGGCAGGAGCGCGAAGCGGCCGAGCGCCATCAGGTCCTGCACGGCGAGCTGGTCGGTCAGCTTCATGCGGTCGACGCCTGCGACCGGCACGCGCGCGGCCTTGAACGCATCGACCAGCTTCTGCATGAAGTCGGTGCGCTGGCGCACCAGGACCATGACGTCGCCGGCCTGGATCGGCCGGCCGGCGCTCTCGAGCCGCTCGCCGCTATCGATCCAGCGACGCACGCGCTGGGCGATCGCTGCGGCGAGCCGCGCCCCGGGATCGTCGGCGTTCCGTTCGACGACGGGCGGCGCCCACGGCTCGGGCGGCGACACCTCGGCCGGCGGGACGAGCGGCCACAGCTCGACG
>VGEU01000226.1 GCA_016869145.1 Alphaproteobacteria bacterium
CGACGGCGCGGTCAGGCCCGCGCCCTGGATCGGTGACGGCCGTGCGCGCGCGACCGTCGCCGATCTCCGCCGCGCGCTGGTCCTCGCGATCGTCGCGTGGATGCTCGGCGCCGCGGCCCTCGCCGGCGCGGCGCTGATCAGTTCCGGAGCGTGAGCGCGCGCCGGAGCCCCTCGGCCTCGCGGTTGGAGAACGACTGGTCGACGAGGATCGTCTGCGCCGTGGCGCCGCGGCCGTAATAGGCGGCGTTGTGGCTGTCGCGGCCGCGGACGACCGCGCCCTCGAACGAGAGCCCCGCGAACAGACCCGAGGTCTTCGCGAAGGAGACGATGTCGGCGTTGAACGCGGTCGAGGTCGCGCCCTCGACGCCGGCGCCGAGCGGACCGGCGGCGACCGATGCATCGGCGCCGAGCTTCACCTCGGTGTGCATGATCGCGCGCAGCCCGCGCTCGGTCATGATCAGGAAGATCACCTGCGAGTCCTGGAATCCGACCTGGAGCCCGACGCTCGCCGCACCGACGGTGTAGAAGGCCGGATAGGACCAGCTGCCGTCCTTGCCGCGGGCGAGAAGGACGCCGGTGCCGCCCTCGGCGCCGATCACGAAGCCGCCCTTGAGGAGGCTCGGGAACACCATCACGCCGCGCGCGCGCGGCAGATACTGCCGGAGCGAGGGATGGTTGGGATCGGCGAGCATGCTCTCGGCCGTGAGCCGCGCCTTCTCGATGATCTCCTGCTGCTCGTTCGCCGCGTGCGCGCGCCCGGGAACGAGCCCGGGAACAAGCCCGGGAACGAGCAACGACGCGGCCGCCGCCGCGCCGGTCAGCAACATGTCTCTCCGCCGCATGACGTCCTCCGTCCTGGCAACGCCTTGGTCCTCAGATAGCGGGCGAAGAAGCGAGTCGTGTCAACCGCGGCCCGCCCCGGCCCCGGGTCCCGAAAATGTCACACGCCAGATCCGGCCGCGCACCGTGTCGGCGACGAGAAGCGCGCCGTCGGGCGCGACCGCGAGACCCATCGGGCGGTGCCGCGCCTCGCCGGGCGACCCGATCCGCTCGGCGCCGGCGAACCCGTCGGCGAAGACCTCGTAGGGGCCCGACGGCCGCGCGCCCGCGAATGGCACGAAGGCGACGAGATAGCCCGCCTGCGGCAACGGCGCCCGGTTCCACGAGCCGTGGAAGGCGACGAACGCGCCGCCGCGATACCGCGCGGGGAACATCGTGCCGTCGTAGAAGACGAGGCCGTTCGGCGCCCAGTGCGCCGGGAACGCGACCAGCGGCGCCGGCACCGGGGCGTCCGGGCCGCGCTTGCCGTCGCCGCCATATTCGGGCGCGACGACATGGCGGGCATTGCGCGGGTCGTAATAGACCGTCGGCCAGCCATAATCGGCGCCGGCGCGGATCACATGGAACTCCTCCGCCGGCAGCTCGGCATTGTCGGCGTCCGAGTAGAGCGCCGGCCACAGCGTGTTGAGATGGTCGCGCCCGTGGCTCACGGCGTAGAGCGCGCGGGCGTTGGGGTTCCAGGCGAGCGCGAGCGCGTTGCGGAGCCCGCTCGCGTAGCGCACGCCGTCGCCGGTCTGGGTCTGGCCGAGACGGTTCGCATCGAAGCGCCAGATGCCGGCGGCGCGGACGAGCTCGGGGCAGGGCGAGAGCCCGGGCATGCCGCGGGCGCGGTCGCGTTCCTGGCAGTTGTTGGACGGCGCGCCGACCGTGACATAGAGCCCGCCGGCGCCGTCGAGCGCGATCGGCTTGGCGGCGTGGCTCCTCTGGTCGGGAAAGCCGCTCGCCACCGTCTCGGGCGCGCCCGCGGGGACCAGGGCGCCGGGCGCCAGGCGCCAGCGCACCACCGCACGGTCGCTCGCGGCATAGAGGAGATCGCCCGCGATCGCGATGCCGGTGCCGCCGAACTCGCCGAAGCGCGCCCGCTCGTCGGCGATGCCGTCGCCGTCGCGGTCGCCGAGCGCGACGATGCCGCCGTCGCGGCGGATCGCGTAGACCTCGCCCGAGGATCGCACCGCGATATGGCGGACGCGGCCGACATCGTCGGCATAGACCGTCGCCTTGAACCCGTCCGCGACGCGGATGCCCGGCGATTGCGCGCCCGCCGGCGCGGCGCCCGCCGCCGCCGCCGCCACTGGCACCACGATCATCCACCGCGCGACGCTCATCCCTCGCTCCCCCGGCCAATCTCGCCTATAGAGATAGGTACGGGCGGCCGGGCGCAAAGCCGCGCGCCGCCGGAGCCCGAGCGATGACCGAGAACCCCGCCGCGCGTTTCGCCGAGATCCGGGCGCTCCTCGCCGCGCTGCCCGGCGCCGACGCCGATGCCGATGCCGATGCCGTTCACGCAAAGCCCCCCCGCTCGTGGCCGGGCGGCGATCCGCTCGTGCGCTGGCTCGCCGCCTGGCAGGGCCGCGCGCGGCCGCGGCTCGACCGGCCGCGCCTTCTCCTCTTCGCCGCGCGCCACGGCATCGGCGCCGAGCCGGCGGACGCGATCGCCGCCCGCCTCGCCGCGCTCGTCGACGGGGCCGCGCCCGCTCATACCCGCGCCGCGGCGCTCGACGTCGACATGCGCGCCTTCGACATGGCGATCGCGATCCCGACGCGCGATGCGCGCGCGGGTCCGGCGACGACCGAGGCCGAGTGCGTGCGCGACGTGGCCTATGGCATGATGGCGGTCGAGCCGGGGCTCGATCTCCTCGTGCTCGCCACCTTCGCCGCCGGCGAGGCGCATGTCGTCCCCGCCCTCGCCGCCGCGCTCGGCCATCCGCCCGCGCCGCG
>VGEU01000227.1 GCA_016869145.1 Alphaproteobacteria bacterium
CCGCTCCCGGATCGGGCGCGCGTTGGACGGGCGGCGCAACGGCGACTGGAGCCGGCACCGCGGCCGGGGGCGGCGTGCCCGGCACCGGCCCGTCAACGCGAAGGAGCGCCCACGCCCCGCCGATCGCAAGGACGATGACCGCAGCCGCGACAGCGCTGCCGACCAGCCGTCGCCGGCGTTGTGGAACGGGCGGCGGGGCTGCCGTCGGCGTCGGTCGCGCCTCGACAGGGCTTGACCCGGGTGCGGCGACCGTGGCGAGCGCGTCGCGTGCCGAGGCGACGGCGAGGAGACGGACGTTGGCGGGAAGCGCCTCGGCGGGCACCTGGTGGGCGTTCGCGGCGGGCAAGACGAACGTCGTCGGCACGCGGGCGGCAAGATCCGCCAGCGCCGCGCGCGCCGCCGCGATCTTGGCCGGGACGTGCCCGACGCGGATCGCGTTGAGGTCGTGATCGACCTCGCCGGTCGCGACCACCGCCGCCGCGAACTCTTCCCCCGCCTCGGCCAGTTGCTCCTGGCTCTTGAGCGCGTGGGCGATGAAGACGCCGAGCTGCCAGGAGTCGCCATCGCCCACCTCGGCCGCGACGTCGAGCCGGAAGCCGCCCGGCTCGAACGGGCCGAACTCGCGCTCGATCACGCCCGAGGGCGCGCGCACGAAGGCGTTGTAATGGCCGCTCATCGGCTGGACTTCGTGCAGTGTCCCGTTGCGGCAAACCATCGAAAGCGGCGCCGTCTCGCGTTGGATGCGCTGGATCAGCACGAGCCCGACCGTGGTCGCGAGGTAGACTCGGATCTTCATGCCGTCAGGATAGCAGTCGCGGACCTCGGCCGCCGCGATCGCCGATGAACCTGAAAGCGAGCGGCGCCCGTCGGCCGGTGGCCCAAAACGGGCGCCGCCCCGGCGAGGCGTTCCTGCCTCGCGTTTCATCATGGCCGGCCCTGGACGCACCCGGGCGCGCCCGCCGGGCCCATGGACCCGGCGGCTCCGGCGCGGGGCGTACTGGCGACCCGGAACCCGTTGTTGTTGTTCCGGTTGTCGGTCGTGTTCCTGTTGCGGTTGGCGGCGCGGACGTTCCTCGGATTGTTGTTCCAGGAGCCGCCGCGCAGCACGCGGGTCCGACAGGGGGCCGGCCAGGTTCGAGCGCGGCGTGCGGACTACGCATCGTCCGCACCCGCGACCGACGCGGGAGCGCGAGCAGGGTCGAACAGCCCGTCGCGGAATATCGCATGACGCAAACGCCAGGTGTCGGCCTGCCGGGCGTGGGCGATCCACGCTTGAACGCGGCATTCGACCTCGTCGAGCGTGACGGCGCCGGCCCGGTAGCGGTCGCGCAGCGCGCGCAGCCGATTGCGGAAGCGGCGCACGTTGTCCTCGGGGAGCCGCCGATAGCCGCCGGGAAGGAGCAGGTAGCCCAGGAACGCCGCCGGCTCGGCGCAAGGCACGATCGCGGTCTTGCGCGGGTGGAGCCGAAGCCGTCGGTGGGCGAAATAGTCCGCGATCCGCCCGCGCCAGTCGGCCAGTGCCGAGGGGTCGTCGTGGAAAAGAGCGAAGTCATCGACGTAGCGCACGTAGCCCTTGGCCCGGAGCACCTCCTTGACGTAGTGGTCAAAGCCGTCGAGGTAGACGTTGGCGAAGAACTGGCTGGTGAGGTTGCCGATCGGGAGCCCGCGTCGGCGATCGAACGGCGTGAACAGGTCGTCCCCCGTATAATAGTGATTGACCGCCTCCTGCGCGTTCGAGCCGTCGATGATCGCGCCGATCAGCCACAGCGTCCGCTCGCATGCGATCCGGCGCTCGAGGTCCGCCTTGAGCACGGCGTGGTCGATCGCCGGAAAGTAGCGGTAGATGTCGCCGCGGAGCACAAAGCCGAAACGGTCGCGGAACCGCTCGTAGCGCGCGACGGCGCGGTGCGTCCCCTTGCCCGTGCGGTTGGCGTAGGAATCGAAAATGAAGCCGCGTTCGAACCAGGGCTCGATCGCGGCGACGAGCGCGTGGTGGACGACGCGGTCGCGGAACGGTGCCGCCGAGACCAGCCGCGGCTTGGGATCGCGGACGTGGATGGTGACGTAGCCGCCCGGCCGCCAACGGCCGGCGTTGAGCGCGCGTTCGAGGCCGAGCAGTTCCGTTTCGAGGTTGGCCATGAACGCGGCGGCGCCGGGCTTCCGGCGCTTGCCGCGGACGGCCTCGAGCGCGGCCGCGTGCAGCGCCGGGAAGCTTGCGATCCGCTCGAACAGGGCGTCAGCTTTGCGCGGCATCGTACGCCTTGCGCCAGCCGCCGATCAGCCGGCCGATCTCGTCCAAGCTCCGCGCCGCGTGCTCGTAGCGGCGTTGGTCGAGGCAGCGTAGGTCGGCCGCCAGTCGGAACTGGAACCGCAGTTTCTCGATGCCGAGATTGGCGGCGGCGAGCAGGCGCCGCCTTTCCTTCGTGTAGGTCGCCTCGATCAGGCGTTCGAGCACGTCGAGCGCGGTTGTCTGGATGCGATCGCCCAAGAGAAACTTCTGGCTGCGCGGGAACTTCTCGACCGTCGGCACCAGCCACAGCAGGAAGCGGTAAGTGGCCTCGAGCGCGGGGCCAGTCCGCCGCGCCGCATCGCGCTCCTCACTCACGTCGCGCCGCGAACCGCCAAAGGGGGCGCCGCCCCCTTTGGATTCCCCCGAGCCAGGGGGTAAAGGGGTAAAGGTTCAAGGTCTAATCGAGCGTCCTGGCGACCCGGAACCCGAGGCCGT
>VGEU01000228.1 GCA_016869145.1 Alphaproteobacteria bacterium
GCCGCCGCCGTCGAGCGCCTGCCACCACGGCTCGGCCTCGCCGTCCTGCGGCAGCGGCACGACGCCGACGGTTGCGCTGCCCTCGGCGACGGCCTGGATGACGCCGCGGACGCTGCGCTGGGCGGCGAGCGGCGCGACGACGCCGAAATGGTCGCGCGCGAGATCGCGGTAGCCCGGGTCCTCGCCGGGCACCGCGACGGCGATCGAGAATGGACCCTGGAGCCCGACCATGGCGGCGGTGATCTCGCGCCAGATGCGGACAAGGGCGGTCTTCGGGAACGGGCCGCCGTGGCGCGCGACGAGCCGACGCAGGATCGCCGCCTCGCGCGCCGGTCGGAAGAAGGGCGTGTCGTCGGCCGTGTCCTTGGCCCGGCGGACACCGTCGACCAGCGCCGCGCGCTCCATCAGGAGGTCGTGGATCGCATCGTCGATCGCATCGATCCGGCGCCGCAGATCGGCGAGGGAGGTGGTCGGGTCGGTCATCGACGGGATACGGAGCCGGTCCTCGCGGGGCGGTCGAGTTCCGCCCGCCGCCGGGACCCTATAAGTAGGCCGCGAGGCCCCGGAAATCAAAGAAAACATTGACAGTGGGGGGTGACCACCCTAGCTATCGGAACCCCACAAACCATCCGGTTTCGAGCGGTACTTCGGGATGAAGGCGCGCGAACTTTCGCCCAAGACCGTGCACTCGGCGGTGCCGCTGCCGGGCCACCGCGTGGTGCTCGGCCTCGACGAGGCGCTGCGACTCGATTCGGGCGCCCGGCTCGGCCCGTTCACCGTCGCCTACCAGACCTATGGCACACTCGACGCCCGGCGCTCGAACGCGATCCTGATCTGCCACGCGCTGACCGGCGACCAGTTCGTCATCGAGGAGCACCCGATCACCGGCAAGTCGGGCTGGTGGGAGATCATGGTCGGTCCCGGCAAGGTGCTCGACACCGACCGCTTCTTCATCATCTGCGCCAACGTCATCGGCGGCTGCATGGGAACGACCGGGCCGAAGGAGACCAACCCGGCGACGCTCAAGCCCTACGGGCTCGAGTTTCCCGTCATCACCGTCGGCGACATGGTGCGGGCGCAGACGCTCCTTCTCGACCATCTCGGGATCGAGCAGCTCTTCTGCGTCATCGGTGGCTCGATGGGCGGCATGCAGGTCCTCGAGTGGGCCTCGAAATATCCCGAGCGCGTGTTCGCCGCGATCCCCATCGCGACCGCGGCGCGCCATTCGGCGCAGAACATCGCCTTCCACGAGGTCGGCCGCCAGGCGATCATGGCCGATCCCGACTGGTGCGGCGGCGACTATCTGAGCCAGGGACGCAACCCGCGGCGCGGGCTCGCCGTCGCGCGCATGGCCGCGCACATCACCTATCTGTCGGAGCCCGCGCTCCATCGCAAGTTCGGCCGCAATCTGCAGGCCCGCGACGCCGTCACCTACGGCTTCGACGCCGACTTCCAGGTCGAGAGCTATCTCCGCCACCAGGGGATCATGTTCGTCGACCGGTTCGACGCCAACAGCTATCTCTACATCACCCGAGCGATGGACTATTTCGACATGTTCGCCGAGCACGGCGGCGTGCTCGCGGACGCGTTCAAGGGCACCAAGGTGCGGTTCTGCATCTTCTCGTTCACCAGCGACTGGCTGTTCCCGACCTCGGAGAGCCGCGCGATCGTGCACGCGCTCAACGCCGTCGCCGCCAATGTGAGCTTCGTCGAGATCAAGAGCGACAAGGGTCACGACGCGTTCCTCCTCGACGAGCCCGAATTCTTCAAGGTGCTCGCCGGCTTCATCAACGGCGCGGCCGAGCACCGCGGCCTGCCGCGGCGATGACCGGCACCGGCCGCGCGCTGCGGCCCGACCTCGAGCTCATCGCCGACATGATCGCGCCGGGCAGCCGCGTGCTCGACGTCGGCTGCGGCGATGGCGCGCTCCTCGACCATCTCGTCAACGCCAAGGGCATCGACGGCCGCGGCATCGAGCTCAGCCAGGACGGCGTCAACGCCTCGGTCGGCCACGGCCTCTCGGTGATCCAGGGCGATGCCGACACCGATCTCGCGCATTATCCGGCGGCCGCGTTCGACTATGTCGTCCTCAGCCAGACGCTGCAGGCGACCTCCGACCCCAAGGGCGTCCTCGGCCAGCTGGTGCGGATCGGCCGCCACGCCGTGGTCTCGTTCGTCAACTACGGCCACTGGCGCGTGCGGCTCCATCTCCTCGTGCACGGCCGCATGCCGGTCGTCGACGCCAACGGCCACCGCTGGTACGACAACCCGAACATCCACCTCTGCACGCTGCGCGATTTCATGTCGCTCTGCGACGAGCTCGGGCTCCGCATCGAGAGGGCGCTGTTCGTCGATCGCCACGGCCGGTCGCAGGAATTCGCGACCATCGGCCGGCTGTCCAACCTGCGCGGCCGGCAGGGCATCTTCCTGTTGTCGAAGGGCTAGGTCGTGGACTCATAAGCACGAGTCCATAGGCGGGTAGCGGCCAATAGGACGGCGGCCAGATAATTGCGCGCCAGCTTTTCGAAACGGGTGGCGATACGGCGGAAGTGCTTCAGTTTGTTGAAGAAGCGCTCGACCAGATTGCGCTGACGGTAGATGCCGGTCTCGACGACGCGCCGGACGCGCACATTGCTTTGGGAAGGG
>VGEU01000229.1 GCA_016869145.1 Alphaproteobacteria bacterium
CGCCGGCGCGCCCGGCATCTACTCGGCGCGCTGGGCGGGGCCGGCGAAGGACTTCGCGCACGCGATGCGCCGGGTCGAGGACGCGCTCGCCGGCCACGCCGACCGCCGCGCGGCCTTCGTCTGCGCGCTCGCGCTCGCCTGGCCCGACGGCGAGACCGTCGTCGTCGAGGGCCGCGTCGAGGGCGCGCTCGTCTGGCCGCCGCGCGGCACGCACGGCTTCGGCTACGATCCGGTCTTCGTCGCCGCCGGCGAAAGCCTCACCTTCGGCGAAATGGCGCCGGCCGCCAAGCACGCGATCAGCCACCGCAGGGCGGCGTTCGCTGAGCTGGTCCGGCTCTCGTTCCGTCGTTGAGGCGCCCTATCTCCGATCCATGACCGCCGTTCCCGGCTCGCTCGCGCTCTATGTCCACTGGCCGTTCTGCCGGTCGAAATGTCCCTATTGCGACTTCAACAGCCATGTCCGCGCGACGATCGACGAGGCGCGCTGGCGCGCCGCGCTTCTCGCCGAGCTCGACCATGCCGCGGCGCTGACGCCCGGCCGGCGCCTCGACAGCATCTTCTTCGGCGGCGGCACGCCGTCGCTGATGGCGCCCGAGACCGCCGCGGCGATCATCGCGCGGGCAGAGGCGCGCTGGGGCGCCGACGACGATCTCGAGATCACGCTCGAGGCCAACCCGACCTCGGTCGAGGCGGCCCGGCTCCGCGCCTTCCGCGCCGCCGGCGTCAACCGCGTCTCGCTCGGCGTCCAGGCGCTCGACGACGCGGCGCTCCGCTTCCTCGGCCGCGCGCACTCGGCGGCCGAGGCGCTCGCCGCGGTCGATCTCGCGCGGGCGATCTTCGCGCGCGTCTCGTTCGATCTCATCTATGCGCGCCCCGGCCAGACGGTCGCGGCGTGGGAGGACGAGCTCGCGCGCGCGCTCGATCACGCCGGCGAGCATCTCTCGGTCTATCAGCTCACGATCGAGAAGGGGACGCCGTTCCACGCGCTCCACCGCGACGGCGCGTTCGCGACGCCCGATGCGGATGCCGCCGCCGATTTCTACGAGACCACCCTCGCGCGCCTCGCCGCGGCCGGGCTTCCGGCCTATGAGATCTCGAACCACGCGCGGCCGGGCGCCGAGTGCCGCCACAACCTCGTCTACTGGCAGGGCGGCGACTATGCCGGGATCGGCCCCGGCGCGCATGGCCGGCTGACGCTCGCCGACGGCGTGCACGCGACCGAGACCGCGCCGCTGCCCGAGGCCTGGCTCGCCGCGGTCGAAGCGTCCGGCCACGCCATCCGCGCCGATGTGCTCGTCGATGCGCCCGCCCGCCGCGACGAGATCGTGATGATGGGGCTCCGCCTCGCGCGTGGGATCGAGCGTGCGCGCTTCGCCCGGCTGGCCGGCCGGCCGCTCGAGGGTGCGTTCGATCGCGCCCGGCTCGGCGGCCTCGTCGACGGCGGCTTTCTCGTCCTCGACGACGACGGCCTCCGCGCCACCGCGGCCGGACGCCAGCGTCTCGACGCCGTGCTCGCGCGCCTCCTCGGCTGAGGCTCAGTTGCCGAGGTCGGCGAAGCTCTCGGGCGCCGGGCTCACGATGCGGAAGGCCGCGCGCTCGACCTCGAGCACGGCGAGCCCGCGCTGGCCCTCGCCGGTCGGGAGCAACCGGAAGACGCCGCTCGCACCCATGAACCCGTTCGGCCCGTTGAGCGCGGCGGCGTCGTAGCTCGGCCCGCCCGGCGCGCGACCGAGGACGACAGCGAGCGCGGTCGCGTCATAGGCGAGCGAGGCGAGCGGGTGCGGATCGGCGCCGAACGTGCCGCGATAGCGGCCCTGGAAGTCGCCGACCGATTCGGGCGGCGGCGCGGCGAACCAGGCGCCGACCAGCGCCGCGGCGCGGCCGAGACCGGGATCCTGCCACGCCGCTATGCTGAGGAGCCGCACCCGCGCCGGATCGACGCCATAGCTCGCGAGCAGCGCCGCGATCGCCTGCAGCCGCTCGCCGCTCTCGGGGATCAGGAGCGCATCGAAGCCGGGTTCGACGACCGGCGCCGCCGCGGCGGCGCGCCGCGAGCCCGGATCCTCGTCCCCCGTCCCGGCCTCGCGCGGCGGCAGCCAGAGAAGGCGGCGCACCGCGGCGTCGACGTCGCGCTGGTCGGCGGCATAGCTCTCGATCCGCGCCACCGTGCCGCCCGCGGCGGCGGCGGCCTCGCGCATGTCGTCGGTGACCTGGCGGCCGAAGGCGGTGGCGGGGACCAGGGCGGCGAAGCGCTTGAGGCCCTGGCCCGAGGCATAGGCGACGACGCGCCCGACCTGCTGGCGCGGCACGAGGCCGAGGATATAGGTGCCGGGCGCCGCGACCGTCCGGGTGTTGGTGAACGCGATCACGTTGACGCCGGCCTGGCGCGCGACCGGGCCGGCCTCGACCACCTCGTTGGCGAAGAGCGGCCCGAGGATCAGCCGGGCGCCGCCCTTGACCGCGGTCTCGACCGCCGCGCGCGCCCGCGGCGCATCGCCGCCGGTGTCATAGAACTGGAGCCGGAGCGCCGCGTCGGGGAGCTCGAACAACGCGAGCTGCGCCGCGTTCTGCATCGACTTCCCGATCGGCGCGGCGTTGCCCGAGAGCGGCAGGAGGAGCGCGACCGG
>VGEU01000230.1 GCA_016869145.1 Alphaproteobacteria bacterium
GCGGCGGCCTCGCCCGCGGCGGCCTCCGCCGGCCGCGCGGTCTCCTCGCGCGTCGGGGCGGCGATCGAGACGATCGTAAAGTCGCGGTCGGCGCCGGCGAAGCGGACGCCCGAGGGCAGGGAGATCTTGCCGGAATGGATCGAATCGCCGATCTGAAGGCCCGACAGATCGACGGTGAACGAGTCCGGGATCATGCCCGGGCTGCACCGCACCTCGACCGTGTGGCGGACGATGTTGAGGACTCCGCCGAGCTTGAGACCGGGCGAGGCGTCCTGCTTGGCGAAGCGGACCGGCACGGCGACGCTGATCTCGCGGTCGGCCGCGTAGTGCACGAAATCGACGTGGACCGGCACATCGGTCACCGGGTCGTATTGCACGTCGCGCGGCAGGACCTTCATCGTCCGGCCGTCGAGCGTGACGTCGATCATGCGGATGAAGAACCCCTCGCGCCCGATCTCGCGCTCGAGCTCCTTGCGCGGCAGCGTCATCAGGATCGGCGCGACGTCCTTGCCGTAGATAATCGCGGGCACGGTGCCGTCGCGGCGCGCGGCGCGGGCGCCGCCCTTGCCGCGGCCGGTGCGGGGGCTCGCCTCGAGGGTCACGGTCTCGGCCATGGCAGTCTCCTGGAAACGGTCGTCGCAGCGGTCGTCGAAGTGGTCGTCGCCCGCGGGGCCGCCGGGGGCCGGCTGCGGGCCCTGGCGCGGCTCACGCCGAAAGCGAAATCACCCGTCGGCCGGGGCGCGACGGGGCGGCAACATTTAGCGTCCGCGGCGTCCCGAGTCAAATCCGGGGCGGGTCCGGGGCGGGATCAGCCGAACAGGCCCGAGACCGATTGCTCGAGCGAGATGCGCCGGATCGCCTCGGCCATCAGGGGCGCGATCGTGATCTGGCGGATATTGCGCGACCGCTGGACGGCCTCGGTCGCGACGATCGAATCGGTCACCACCAGCGAGCGGAGCGGGGACTCGGCCACCCGCTCCACCGCCGCCCCGGACAGGACGCCATGGCTGACATAGGCCGAGACCGACCGCGCGCCCGCCTTGGTGAGGGCGACGGCGGCGTTGCAGAGCGTGCCTGCGGAATCGACGATATCGTCGATCAGGACGCAGTCCCGCCCCTCGACCTCGCCGATGATGTTCATGACCTCGGATTCGCCGGGCCGGGGGCGGCGCTTGTCGATAATGGCGAGGTCGGCGCCGAGGCGCTGGGCGATGGCGCGCGCGCGCACCACGCCGCCGACGTCGGGCGACACCATGACGAGGCCGCCGCCGTTCATCGCGGCGCGGATGTCCTTCACGAATTCGGGCGCGGCGATCAGGTTGTCGACCGGGATGTCGAAGAAGCCCTGGATCTGGCCGGCGTGGAGGTCGAGCGTCAGCACCCGGTCGGCGCCGGCGACGGTGATGATGTTGGCCACGAGCTTGGCCGAGATCGGCGTCCGCGGCCCGGACTTCCGATCCTGGCGGGCATAGCCGAAATAGGGCAGGACCGCGGTGATCCGCCGCGCCGAGCCGCGCTTCAGCGCATCGAGCGTGACCAGGAGCTCCATCACGTGGTCGTTGGCCGGATAGGACGTCGACTGGATGACGAACACGTCCTCGCCGCGGACGTTCTCCTGGATCTCGACGAAGCACTCCATGTCGGCGAAGCGGCGGATGCTCGCCTTGGTCAGCGCGGTGCCGATCGACGACGCGATCGCCTCCGCGAGGGGCCGGTTGCTGTTGCAGGCGACGATTTTCATGGGCGGTGAACGAACCGGCGGTGGCCGTCGCGGACGCGCGGAGCGTGCGCCGCGCGCACCATAGCAACCACGCCCCAGACTGTAAACGTTCGGTGACGAACGAATGACAGCTCAGCGGCGCTCGGAGCTGCGCGGCCGGGCGGTGAGCGCGTCGGCGGGAAGCTGCTCCAGGGCCTCGAGCACGCCCGGCGCTGCGCTGTCGGCGACCTGGCGGGCGATCAGCGGCCATTCGGTCTCGATCGCCTCGATGGCGACCGCGTTGCGCTGGCCGAGCCGACCGAGCTCGCGCCCGTCCGGGGCGAGGATCGCCCACTGCACGTCGATCTCGCGGAGGCCGCCCGCGACCGGCGCCTGGAACACCCGCCCGACCAGGATCGGGCCGGCCTCGTCACCGCGCGCGGCGAGCTTCATCCGGTTGGCGCGGAGCGCGGTCTCCATCGCCCGTTGCAAGGTCTCGGCCTCGCGCGGCGCAAGCCCGTCCGGCGTGCGCACGCGGAGCGCGCTCGCCGCGAGGCCGCGGGTTGGCTGGGTGCCGAGCGCGGTCACGACCTCGGCCGCGGCACGGTTGGCGATCTCCCCGATCAGCCGGTCCTCGCCCGTCCGCCACGCCGTCTCGCTCGCCTCGGCCACGCTCGCCAGCATGCCGACCGGGCGGCCGGCGCCGTCGACGAGCTTCCAGCGGAGATCGATGCGCACCCGCCCGCCCGGCGCCGGGATCGCGGTCGCGCGGCCCTGCAGGAAACGGCTCTGCCGGTTGCCGCCCGAGGTCGAGGCGGGCACGTCG
>VGEU01000231.1 GCA_016869145.1 Alphaproteobacteria bacterium
GCGGCGGACCAGCCGCGCCTCGACGGCGTCGATCCGCAGGACCGGCTGCCGACCTCGCGCAACGAGGAGGACCTCCTCGACATCCCGGCCTTCCTCCGTCGCCAGGCCAACTGAGGGTGCCATCCAGGAGCGTAACATTCTGTAACAATGTGTGATTTGAGGGACTCGGGGGTTATTGGTAGACCACCCCCGAGCCCCTCGACCAAGTGGGCGGACGGCGTCGATTCCCTCGTGCACGTCAAACCGACGGTAGACGGCCATGGTGGCCCGCCCTGATGCGGCGGCGCCGCGTGCGCGCAGGACGAGATGACGAGCGCCGGTCGAGGAAAACTGGGTGGGGTCCGAACGGCCGGACGTGCAGGGTGCGATGCGACAAATCGACAATAACGGCGCGCGGCAACAATCGACGGTAAAGGCGCCGATCGGCTGCAGCGGCATCGGCCTTCATTCGGGCCGGCGGATCGCGCTCCGCATCTTGCCGGCGCCGGCCAATGCCGGTCTCTCGCTCCGCCGCACCGACCTCGAGCGCGACAACGAGATCCCGCTCCGCTGGACGCAGGTGGTCGACACCACGCTCGCGACGACGGTCGGCAACAAATCGGGCTGCCGTGTCGGCACCGTCGAGCACTTGATGGCGGCGCTCGCCGGCTGCGAGATCGACAATGCGGTCATCGAGGTCGACGGACCGGAAATTCCCGTCTTCGACGGCAGCGCGGCCCCCTTCGTCTTCCTGATCGAGTGCGCCGGCACGGTCGCGCAATGGGCGCCGCGCCGGGCGATCAAGGTGCTCAAGAGCGTGGCCGTGTTCGACGGCGACAAGCGCATGAGCCTCCGTCCGTCGAACGGCTTCTCGGTCGAGTTCGAGATCGATTTCGAATCGCCGGCGATCGCCCGCCAGACGCTGACCGTCGACGTCACGACCGCGGCGTTCAAGGCCGAGATCGCGCGCGCACGCACCTTCGGTTTCGCCCACGAGGTCGAGCGGCTCAAGGCGGCGGGGCTCGCCCGCGGCGGCTCGCTCGAGAATGCGTTGGTCATTTCGGACGACCAGGTCCTCAACGAGGAGGGGTTGCGCTACGCCGACGAGTTCGTCCGCCACAAGATGCTCGACTGCATCGGGGATCTCTACCTCGCGGGCGCGCCGATCATCGGCCGCGTCCAGGCGCTGCGGTCCGGTCACAATCTGAACCGTCGCCTGCTCGAGGCATTGTTCGGCGACGAGGACGCATGGTGCTTTGTCGATGCGCCGGCGGCTGAACGTTACGCATCGCACGCGGCCCGACACGGCTGGGCAACGCCCGCGGCCGCCTCCGCCTGAGCCGTCCGGCGGGGCCTGGCCGCTGGGCTTGCCGTCCGTTCATGCTATAGTCCGGCACGGCCCGATCGCGGGTCGAACCACCGTTGTCGCAGGCGGGAAGCTCGCATGGGTACGGTTCGTCCTCTGAGGCGCGTCCGGACGCGCTGGCTGGCGTGGGGCGCGGCGGCGTTTCTCCTCGCGGCCTGTGGTGGTCCGCGAGACGACTATCGCGAGGGCAGCGTCAACGACCTCTACAACCTCGCCGTCGACGCGCTCGAGGACGAGAACTATCGCATCGCCGCACGCATGTTCGACGAGGTGGAACGGCAGCACCCCTATTCGGCGTGGGCGACCAAGGCGCAGCTCATGGCCGGCTTCGCCCACTACCAGGCGAACAACTACGACGAGGCCGTGATCGCGCTCGACCGCTTCATCCAACTCCATCCCGGCCACAAGGACGTGGCCTACGCCTATTATCTCAAGGCGCTCTCGTTCTATGAGCGGATCTCGGACGTCTCGCGCGACCAGAACAGGACCGAGCGCGCGCTCGAATCGCTGCAGGAGGTGGTGCGCCGCTTCCCCGATTCGTCCTACGCCCGCGACGCGCGGCTCAAGGTCGATCTCGCGCGCGACCATCTCGCCGGCAAGGAAATGTCGGTCGGCCGCTATTATCTCACGCGCGGCCACCATCTCGCCGCGATCAACCGCTTCCGCCGCGTGATCGACGAATACCAGACGACGACGCACACGCCGGAGGCGCTGCATCGGCTGGTCGAGGCCTATCTCGCACTCGGCATGATCGACGAGGCGACGAAGACCGCCTCCGTGCTCGGCTACAACTATCCGGGCAGCGAGTGGTACACGGACTCCTACGCGATCGTCGCCGGCGGTGGCCCGCGCCAACAGGCCCAGCGCAGTTTCTGGGGACGCATTTTCTAGACCATGATCTAGGGCGCGATGATCCGCTCGCTCGGGATCCGCAACGTCGTCCTCATCGATGACCTGACGATCGTCTTCGAGCCCGGTCTGTGCGTGCTCACCGGTGAGACCGGCGCCGGCAAGTCGATCCTCCTTGATGCCTTGGGCCTCGCGCTCGGCGCGCGCGCCGATGCCGGGCT
>VGEU01000232.1 GCA_016869145.1 Alphaproteobacteria bacterium
GTCGTGACGGCTCGGGGCGGGGCGGCTCGGGACGCGGCGGCTCGGGCATCGCGCGCGGCGGCGCAGGCTCCTTCTCGATCGCGCTCACGACCTCGACGGTGACGGTCTCGAGCTCGATCGGCTTCGGCTTCCACCACGACGGCAGGCCGACGATCGCGATCGCGACGAGCGACGCGTGCAGGGCGGCGGAGAAGGCGGCGCCCTTGCGCATCGGTCACCGCTGGGTCCGCTGCCCGGATGGCGCGCCGGTGGCCGGGCGCGATCCGCGCGGCTGCTCGGCGACGAGGGCGACGCGCGAGAACCCGGCGCCGTTGACCGCGCCCATCACCTCCATGACCCGGCCGTAATTGATCGCCTGGTCGCCGCGCACGAAAATGCGCGTGTCGCGCTTGTTGGCGGTGATCGCCGCGAGGCGCGGCCCGAGCTGGTCGAGCGTGACCGCGGTCTCCTGGATGAAGACCTTGCCCTCCCGGTCGACGGTGAGGACGAGCGGCTCGTCCTGTCCGAGCATCTGGCTCGCCTCGGTCTTGGGCAGATCGACCGGCACGCCCGCGGTCAGGAGCGGCGCCGTCACCATGAACACGATCAGGAGCACCAGCATCACGTCGACGAACGGCGTGACGTTGATCTCGCTCATCGGCCGGTAGCCGAAGCGGCTCGCGCCGAAGCGCGAGGCGCCGCTGCGGGGCTCGATGTTCACCGCCATGTCAGGCCGCCTTGTCGTCGAACTGGCGCGACAGGATCGCCGAGAACTCGCCGGCGAAGGCCTCGAGACGGCCGGCATAGCGCGCGATGTCGTTCGAGATCTTGTTGTAGGCGATGACCGCGGGGATCGCGGCGACGAGGCCGAGCGCGGTCGCGAACAGCGCCTCCGCGATGCCGGGCGCGACGACCGCGAGCGAGGTGTTCTTGGTCAGCGCGATCGACTGGAAGCTGTTCATGATGCCCCACACCGTGCCGAACAGCCCGACGAAGGGCGCGGTCGAACCGACGGAGGCGAGGAAGGAGAGATAGCGCTCGACATGCTCCATCTCACGACCGAGCGTGATCTGCATCACGCGGTCGATGCGGGCCGAGAGCTGCTGCACCGGCGACTTGCCGACCGCACCCTTCGCGGCCGCGCGGCGCCATTCGCGCATCGCGGCGATGAAGATCGCCGACATCGGATGGTTCGGCCGGTCGCCGATCCGGTCGTAGAGATCGTCGAGCGATCCACCCGACCAGAACGCCTCCTCGAACTGCTCGGCCTGGCGCCGCAGCCGGCGCATGCGCATGAGCTTCTCGAAGATGATCGCCCAGCACCAGAACGAGGCGAGGATCAGGAGGATCATCACGGTCTTCACGATCACGTCGGCCTGGAGGAAGAGACTCCACACCGACATGCTGTGCGCGACCGATCCGGCGAGGGCCGCCGTCTGTACCGAAGCGGGATCCATTACGCGGGTTTCGCTTTCTTTGTGTCTGAGATTGGGGAGGCGGGATTTGGGGAGCTCCCGTCGGCCACGACGAACGCGCGACGGAGCCGGGCCGGAAACCGCGCCGGCCGGCCGTCGCGTCGGACGCAGGCGAGACGGAGCTTCGCCGCGACGATCGCATCGCCGTCGCGGTCGACGATTTGCTCGGCCCAGAGGCTCGCGCCCTGCACATCGACGAGCCGCGTCCTGACCTCGAGAAGGTCGTCGAGATGAGCCGGCCGGAGGAAGTCGACCTCGCAGCGGCGCACCGCGAACACGACGCCGTCGCCCGCGATCAGCGATGCGTGGCTGACACCGAGAAGTCGCATCATCTCGGTCCGCGCCCGCTCGGCGAAGCGGAGATAGCTCGTGTGGTAGACGACGCCGCCGGCATCGGTGTCTTCGAAGTAGACGCGGACCGGATAGACATGGACGCCGCCCTCGATGCGGCCCGAGAGCGCCTCAGCCGCCATCGCCGAGCTCCGCGCGATCGAGGAGATCGAGTTGCGGCGCGCGTGCGGCCGCGGGCGGATCGAGGCCGAGGTGACGATATCCGGCCGCGGCCAGCATGCGCCCGCGCGGCGTGCGCTGGAGAAGGCCGCGCTGCAGCAGGAACGGCTCAATCACCTCCTCGAGCGCATCGCGCGCCTCGGCGAGCGCGGCGGCGATCGTCTCGACGCCGACCGGCCCGCCGCCATAGACCCGCGCGATGCAGTCGAGATAGCGCCGGTCGAGCGCATCGAGCCCAAGCGCGTCGACCTCGAGCCGCGCCAGCGCGCGGTCGGCGACGGCGGCGCCGATCGACGCGGCGCCGTCGGCGGTCGCGAAATCGCGGACGCGGCGGAGGAGCCGGCCCGCGATGCGGGGCGTGCCGCGCGAGCGGCGCGCGATCTCGGCCGCGCCGTCGCCGGCGAGCACGATGCCGAGAACACCGG
>VGEU01000233.1 GCA_016869145.1 Alphaproteobacteria bacterium
CGCGCCCCGACACGCCGATCGCGCGCAATGTCGCGACCATGGCGCCCGGCAGCTGGCGGGCGCTCGCGACCCGGAACAAGCTCGTCGATGTCTTCCCCAAGCGGGACGGCCATCCGGCCTAAGGCGTCGTCGGTCCGGTCTCGGTGGTGCGCACCTGGAATGGCGGCGCGGTCGGCGATGGCAAGCTCTTCGTCTGGGGCGGCGGCCATCTCGACTATGGCGGCAACGAGATCTACGCGCTCGACCTCGTGACGCTGACATGGTCGCGGTTGACCGAGCCGAGCGCCTACGAGCCCGGGTGCCAGGCAACCAGATCTGTCGCACCGTCGCCGGCACGCCGGTCTCGGTCCACTCCTATGACGGCATGGAGTGGCTGCCGCAGATCGGCAAGCTCTGGGTCGGCGGCGGCTCGTCGTGGAGGTCGGGCGCCGGCCACCCGCAGGCGTTCCTGTTCGACCCCCGCACGCGCAAATGGGAGCGCGCGCCCGACATCTTTGGCGACTGGCTCCAGAGCGACTACGACCCCGTCAACCATGCGCTCCTCGTCACCGGGTCGCAGACCGGGGCGATCCGCATGCTCGACGGTCGCACGCTCAAGACGATCGGCCAGTCGGGGCGGAGCTGGACGTTCGACGACGTGAGCGGCGCGTTCGACTTCCACCGCCGGCTGTTCGTTGCCCTCGGCACGCGCCAGATGATCGTCTGGGCGCTGCCGAAGGGCCCGCCGCCACCGAACGGCTTTCTGCCGGGCGGCGATCTCCGCAAGACGGCGCGGATCGAGAACGGTCAGCGCGTCGACTTCCACCCCCCGCTCGCGCACCGCGCCGCGCTCGTCTACCACCCGCCGAGCCGCCGCTTCGTGATGTGGAACGGCGATCCGACGATCTATGTCCTGGACCCCGAAACCTGGGTGTGGAGCGAGATCAAGCCCAAAGGCACCGAGGCGCCGAGCACCTGGCGCGATGCCGAGCGCAAGCAGCTCCGCTCCGCCGGCATCTATGGCCGCTGGCGCTGGCTCCCCGACTACGGCGTCTTCCTCGGCTACAACGACGAAGCGGGCGTGCCGTGGCTGTTCAAGATGCCCTGACGGCGCGTCTCAACGGCCCTTGAACGCCGGCTTCCGCTTGTCGAGGAAGGCGGACACCGCCTCCATGTGATCCTCGGTCGTGTGGCAGATCGCCTGCAGCGCGGCGCAGTAGTCGAGGAAATCGTGGAGGCTCGACGCGAGCGACTGGCGCAGCAGGGATTTCATCATCCGCGCCGTCACCGGAGGGCGCGAGGCGATCTGGCCGGCGAGCTCCATCGCGCGCGCCATCAGCCGGTCCGGCTCGACACACTCGAGCGCGAGGCCGATCCGCGCCGCCTCCTCGCCGTGCACGATCCGGCCGGTGAACATCAGCTCCGCCGCGCGCTGGAGCCCGACCTTGCGCGGCACGATCCAGCCGCCGCCGTCGCCCGGGATGATGCCGACATTGATGAACGTCTCGCCGAACGAAGCCTTGGTTGAGCAGAGGACGATGTCGCAGAAGAGGGCGAGGTCGCAGCCCGCGCCGACCGCCGGTCCCTGCACCGCCGCGATCGAGGGCACATCGAGCGCATGGAGCGCCTTCGGCACGCGCTGGATGCCCTGGATATAGCCGCGTCGCGTGCCGGCCGGCCCGCCGCCGAAGATGCCGACGCGATCCTTCATGTCCTTGACGTTGCCGCCGGCGGAGAAGGCCGAGCCCTCGGCACTCATCAGGAACAGGCGCGCCTCCTCGCTGAGCTGCGTCTTCTGGATCGCGTCGAGGATCTCGTCGGTGAACTCGTCCGACGAATAGGCGTTCCGGATGTCGTCGCGGGCGAGCACGAGATGCGCGATCCCGTTCTCGATCCCGAACTTGATGTTGCGATAGCTCATGGCCGGCCGGCTCTCCGTTCGATGTGGCGGCGCATGCTGGGTGCGGGGTGCGGTCGTGTCAACCGAGCCTGTATACTCGCCGTGCCGCGTGAACCGATCGGATCAACGATGAACGAAGCCGCGCTTCTGACCGTCGACGAGATGCGTCGCGCCGACCGGCTGACGATCGAGGCGGGGACGCCCGGGATCGTCCTGATGGAAGCGGCGGGACGGGCGGTCGCGACCGAGATCCGGAGCCGCTGGGCGAGCCGCCCGGTCGTCGTCCTGTGCGGTCCGGGGAACAATGGCGGCGACGGGTTCGTGATCGCGCGCCTCCTTGCCGCCGACGGCTGGCCGGTCCGGGTCGCGCTCCTCGGCCCGCGCGCGGCGCTCACGGGCGATGCGGCGCACCACGCGGCGTTGTGGA
>VGEU01000234.1 GCA_016869145.1 Alphaproteobacteria bacterium
GAGCACGCGGTGGCGCGCGGCGGGAACGCGCGCGAGCCCGGCGGCGAGCCGCGAGCGGATGGCGAACCAGGCGCCCGGGACGTGGCCCTCGCGATAGGCGCGGCTGGTGCCGAGATCGACGACGACCGCCTCGCCGCGCGCGAGGATCGCCTCGAGCGCGACGGGTGCGATGTCGTCGGTGACGAGGCCGTCGAGACCGACGACGGGCGCGCGATAGGGTCCGGTCTCGTGCGCGGTGCCGAACAGCCCGCCATCGAGCACCGCGACGTCGCTCCAGCCCATCTGGACCAGCCACGACGCGGTCATCGTCGCGCGGACGCCGTTGTCGTCGACGAGGACGAGGCGCGCGTTGAGCGTGCCGACATAGTGATCGGTCGCCTGGACGAGCTGGCCGCCGGGCGCCGATTTCGAGCCGGGGAGATGGCCTTCGGCATATTCCTCCGGGCTCCGCACGTCGAGGACGACAGTGGTGCGCGCCGGATCGGCGAGCCAGGCGCGGAGCGTCTCGATGTAGATCGTGCGGATGCCGAAGCGCTGCGCCACGGCCTCGGCCGCGGCCTGCGCCTTGGCGAGCCCGCGCGAGGACACCGCGCCGGCGCGCCGCGTCTGGCCGCGCTCGTTCTCGAAGCCCGCGAGCTCCCAGCCCATGGTGCCGTTCCGGAGCGCGACGACCTGGTTCGGGATGCCGGCGTTGATGAGCGACTGCGCCCCGATGATCGAGCGCGTGCGCCCGGCGCAATTGACCACCACCGTGGTGTCGGGATCGGGCGCGAGATCGTGGACGCGGAGCGCGAGCTCGGCGCCCGGGCAGTCGATCCCGGTCGGGATGCTCATGCGGTGATATTCGTCGAACGGCCGGCTGTCGAGGACGACGAGCTTGTCGCCGCGCGCGAGCATCGCGTTGAGCTCCTCGGCCGCGATCGAGGGCGTCTGCTCGTGGTGCTCGACATATTCGCCGAACGCCTTGCTCGGCACGTTGACGCCGCTGAAGAGCTCGCCGCCCGCCTTCTTCCACGCCGGCAGCCCGCCGTCGAGGATCGCGACATCGCCCCAGCCGAGCAAAGCGAGCCGGTCCGCAGCGCGCGCGGCGAGCCCGTCGCCGTCGTCGCAGAGCACGATCGGCGTCGTCCGCCGCGGCACCAGATCGGCGATCCTGAGCTCGAGCCGGCTCAGCGGCACGGTGCGCGCGAACAGAAGATGGTTCTCGGAGAACGTCCTCTCCTCGCGCACGTCGAGGAGCGTGAACTCCGCCGCGCCGGCGAGACGGCGCTTGAGCGCGGTGGAGTCGATCGTCTTGGCGGCCATGTCGATCCTCCCGGTCGGCGCCGCATTCTACAGACGCGTGATCGCGCGCGCACCCCGTGCGATAGTGGCGGCATGACCGACCGGATCGACATCTTCGACCGGCGCCTCGTGCGCGCCCATCGCGACCGCGCCGCCTCGCGCTTCGCCGCGCATGATTTCCTCTTCGCCGCGGTCGCCGCCCGGCTCGCCGACCGTCTCGACGACGTCCGGGGATCGTTTCCGCGCGTTCTCGATCTCGGCTGCCGCACCGGTCTTCTCCGCCCGCTGATCGCCGGCAAGGCCGGGATCGCTGCGATCGTCGGCGCCGAGCCATCATGGGCGATGGCGCAGATCGGCGCCGACGTGGTCGCCGAGGCGGAGCTTCTGCCCTTCGCCGATGGCGCGTTCGATGCGGTCATGAGCGTCCTCGACCTCCATTGGGCGAACGACCTGCCGGGGGCGCTCGCGCAGATCCGACGCACGCTCCGCCCCGACGGGCTCTTCCTCGCCGCGATTCTCGGCGGCGACACGCTGGGCGAGCTCCGCGGCGTCCTCCTCGAGGCCGAGGAAGCGGTCGAGGGCGGGGCGAGCCCGCGCGTCTCGCCGGTCGCCGACGGACGCGATGCGGGCGCGCTCCTGCAACGCGCGGGCTTTGCGCTCCCGGTCGTCGACAGCGAGATCATCACCGTCACCTATGCCGACGCGTTCACGCTGATGCGCGAGCTCCGCGGCATGGGCGAGACCAACGCCCTCCGCGAGCGCCGGCGCCGCCCGACGCATCGCGCGACGCTGTTCGAGGCGGCGCGGCTCTACCGCGAACGGCACGGCGATCCGACCGGGCGCATCGCGGCGACGTTCGAGGTGATCACCATGACGGCCTGGGCACCGGCGCCGGGCCAGCCGCGGGCGCTCCGCCCCGGATCGGCGACTGCGCGCCTCGCCGATGCGCTCGGCGCGGTCGAGCGGCCGGCCGGCGACAAGGCCG
>VGEU01000235.1 GCA_016869145.1 Alphaproteobacteria bacterium
GATAGGCGGCGAGCGCGCGCTCGGCGGCGACGCCGAGCGGCACCATCCGCTCCTTTCCGCCCTTGCCGCGGACGACGAGGAAGCGCCGGTCGCGCGTCACCGCGGCCGCCGGCAGCGCGACGAGCTCGGAGACGCGGAGCCCCGTCGCGTAGAGCATCTCGAGCATCGCCTCGAGCCGGCGCCCGGCGCGGCCCTCGCATGCAGCGGCGGCCGCGAGCAGCGCCTCGACCTCGGCCTCGCTCAGGATCTTCGGCAGCGCGCGCGCGCGGCGCGCCGAATCGATCGCGGCCGTCGGATCGTCGCCGCGCCGTCCCTCGGCGAGGAGAAATCGGAAGAACTGGCGGAGCGCCGAGAGCCGCCGGGCCGCGGTCGTGCCGGCGCGGCGGCGTGCGAGAAGACCGGCGAGATAGGATCGGATGTCGCCGCCGTCGGCCGCCGCGGGCGCGCGGCCGTCCGGCAGCGCGGCGGCGAAATCGGCGAGATCGCGGCGATAGGATTCGAGCGTGTTCGCGCTCGCACCGCGCTCGGCCGCCATCATCTCGAGGAAGGCCTCGACGTGACGGTCGAGCGGTCGCGGTGTATCAGGCACCGGCCGCGATCGCCGCCTCGAGCGCGAGCGCGCGCGCCTCGTCGTCGAGACCGACCGCGGCGAGCGCGGCGAGGGCGGTCGTGAGCGCGAAGGGATGCATCGCCGCCGGCCCCGCCGGACCGAGCGCGAGGAGCGCGAAGAGGACGGTCTCGCCGACCCGGACCTCGTCGGCGGCCTGGCGGAGCGCGTAGAGCCGCGCGGCGTCGGGGAAGGCGCCGGTCGCGGCGGCGCCGCCGTGGCGCACGAGATCGAGCCAGCGCTGCGGCCCGACCGGCTTCTCGAGCGCATCGAGGACGCCATAGACGACCACGACCCGACGGACGCGCTCGGGCGTGACCGTCTTGAGCGTCGCGGCAGTCCACGCATCGACGTCGCCGACCGACCACGCGAACTCCTCGTTGGCATCGGCGATCTGGGCGAGCGGCGCGAGCGCTGCCCATGCCGCCGCCGCGTCGCGGTTGGACCGCGCCCCGTCGCGCAACAGCCGGAGCCAGCGGAGACCGTCCGCCATGCGCCCGGCGAGGAGATGGGCGCGCGCCGCCTCGCCCGCGATCGCGATGAACTCGGGCCCGGGCTGGAATCGGCGGAGCTCGGGTCCGGCCGCGATGAGGAGCGCGACGAGGCCGTCGCGTGCCCGCGCGAGATCGATCGCGTCCTTCAGAAGACGCGCACGGTTCAGCGGATCGGCCTGGAGGGCGGCGGCGCGCACGATCAGCGCGCGCGACCGCGGCCCCCATTGCCGCTCGGCGGTGCGCGGCGCATCGGCGAGCTCGTTGGCGTCGAAGGCGATCGTCTCATAGAGCCGCACCAGGTCCTCGGCCGTCATGGCGCCGGCGAGCGCCGCGCGCTCGGCAGCCTCGATGCGGTCGGCGGTGTCGGCGTTGCTGTTGCCGGAGATCGCGCGGAGGATGCCGGGATCACCGGCGGCGAGCAGCGTACGCGGCGGCTTCAGCGGCGCCGCGCGCAGCATCGCGAGGTGGAGCGCGCGCGGGCGCGGAAGCGCGCCGAGCTCGGCGCGGCGATCGCCGCCGAGCACATCGATCAGCGCGTAGAATCCCTCCGGCACGTCGCGGCCGCGCTCGCGCAACACGCCGGCGACGAGGGCCGCTCGCGCGTGATCGCCGGTGAGCGCGAGGCAAAACGCGCTCGCCTGCTGCCAGTAGCTCCGGGTGTATTCACGCGGCACGGCGCGGATGCGCGCGCAGGCGGCGTTCTCGTCGTTGGCGAGGAACAGCGTCTCGACCTCGGCCTCCGCATGCGCCTCGTCCTCGCCGCGGCTCGCCGCCTTGAGGAGATCGGCCGCGCCGCGGCCGTCGGCGGCGGCGACGAGGCGTTCGAGGCGGAGCGCGACGAGGCTCTGTCCGCGCGGCCCCGACGGGGCCGCGGCGCGGGTGAGAAGAAGCTTCCGCGCGAGTTCGCGCATCGCGCGCGAGGGCGCCTCGACCGGGATCTGCGGCAGGAGCGCCTCGACGATGCCGCGCTCGGTGCCCTCCCACAGATTAGCCTCGAGCCCGCGCTGGTTGGCGTCGAGCACGCCGACCGAATCGGGATCGAGGCCGTCGAGCGGTGTCGCTTCGACCCGCTCGCCGCGCCGTTGGCCCGGGCCCTGACCCTGGCCCTGGCCCGGCGCCGGCTCCGCGCGCCCGGGTACGACCGCGGC
>VGEU01000236.1 GCA_016869145.1 Alphaproteobacteria bacterium
CTCGGGCTCTCGTTGGCCCCGGCCGGCGGGCCCGTCCCGGCGCCGATCGCCGTCCACGGCGGCGACGCGCCCGCGCTTGCGACCGCGCCCGAGACGATGCGCCTCGCGACCGACGACGGCACGGCCGATCTCACCGCCGGCATGCCGATGGTGCTCGCGCTCTATGCGTCGGCCGGGGCGCTCGACGAGGAGATCGACGAGGTGCCGCTCGACTGAGGCTCAGCGGCCCTTGTAATTGGCCTTCCGCTTCTCCACGAAGGCCTTGATGCCTTCCATGTAGTCCTCGGTCGCGCGCAGCTTCTCGTAGGAGTGGCCCTCGACCTCTAGCGCGACGTGCAGGCTCGTGTTGTAGGCGGAATTGAGCACCCGCTTCAGCGCCCGGAGCGAAATCGGCGCCATCGCATTGAGCTGGGCGCAGTAGTCCTCGACGAGACGGGTCAGTCCGTCCGAGCCGTCGGCGACCTCGGAGATCAGGCCGTAGTCCTTGCCGAGCGTCGCCGGGATGCGCTTGCCGAGCATCACCAGGTCCTTGGCGCGGGTGAGGCCGGCGATGCGCGCGACACGGACGCTGCCGCCCGAGCCCGGCATCTGGCCGATCGTGATCTCGGGCAGCGCGATCAGGCAGTCTTTGGTCGCGAGCCGGAAGTCGCAGGCGAGCGCGAGCTCGAAGCCGACGCCGAAGCAGTATTTCTCGAGCGCGGCGATCACCGGCTTGGCGCAACGCTCGGCCGCCGCGATGTTGTCGGCGAGATCGGACATCTTGTTCTTCGGAATGTCGGGGAACGACTTCACGTCGCCGCCGGAGGTGAACACCCCGTTCGCGCCGCGGATGACGATCACGCCGACATCCTCGTCCTCGTCGAAGGACTCGATGATCGCCTGGATCTGCTTGCGGCCCTTGAAGGAGACGATGTTGAGCGGCGCCCGGTCGAGGATCAGATGGCCGACCCTCTTCTCGGCGTCGACCTCGACACGGAGCCCGTCGAGATCCGCAAGCAGCGCGGCGCGCGTCGCGGCATAGTCCTTCTTCTTCGCTGCCATGGCGGTATCCTCACAGTGTGCTGATGAAATCGAAACGGCGCTTGTAGTCGCCGGTACGGAGGAACCGGCGCAGGAGCTTGCCCGAGGCCGAGCGCGGGATCTGCTCGACGAAGACATAGGCGCGTGGGCGCTTGAACCGCGCCAGCCCCGACTCGAGGCACCAGCGGTCGAGCGCCTCGGCATCGGCGCGCGACCCGCCCGGCTCGACGAAGGCGACCACCTTCTGGCCCCAACGGTCGTCGGGAAGGCCCGCGACGGCGACCTGGCGCACATCGGGCGCACGGGCGAGAACGTCCTCGACCTCCTCGGGATAGATGTTCTCGCCGCCGGAGATGATCATGTCGTCGACGCGCCCGACGATGGTGAGCTCGCCCTCTTCGTCCCACTGGCCGAGATCGCCGGTGAAGTACCAGCCGTCGCGGATCGCCTTGGCATCGGCATCGGGGCGTTTCCAATAGCCCTGGAACGCCTCCGGGCTCCGCATGCTGGCGATGATCTCGCCGGCCTCGCCGGGGCCGACGACCTCGTCGGGCCGCACACGCGCCTCTGGATCGGCACGGACGATGCGGAGCTCCTGGTTCATCACCGCGCGCCCGGCAGAGCCCGGCTTCTCCACGATGCGGTCGCAAAAGGCGAAGCCGTAGATCTCGCTCGAGCCGTAATAGTTGACGAAGACCTCCGGCGCGAACACCTCGACGCAGCGCTCGGTGAGCGCGCCCGTCATCGAGGCGCCGGCATAGGCGAGCCGGCGCGCGGAGCCTAGATCGTACTGGGCGCGCCGCGGATGGCTCACGATATCGTGGAACATCGTCGGGACGAGGAAGAGCGAGGTGATCCGCTCGGCAGCGACCAGCCTGAGCGCGCCCTCGGCGTCGAAGGCCGGCTGGCACACGAACCGGCCGTTGAGCATCATGGTCATCAGGAGCGCGCGGATGCCCATGGTGTGGAACAGCGGCATCACGCCGAGCGTGCATTCATGGCGGCGATAGCGGAGCTGCGCGATGCACGAGACGGCCGCGGTGCGTTCGGCCTCGTGGCTCCGTGGCACGCCCTTGGGCCGCCCGGTCGTGCCCGAGGTGTAGAGCATCAACGAGGTGGCCCGGGCGTCGAGCCCGAGAGGCCGCGTCACGGGCGGCGCGGCCGCGAGCGCGGCATAGGCGAGCGCCCCCGGCGCCGCGGCCCCGACCGC
>VGEU01000237.1 GCA_016869145.1 Alphaproteobacteria bacterium
GCGACGACGCCGCTCGCCGACGCGCCCCTGATCGGCGCACCGGCCTGGGATGCCGCCTGCGCCGCGGCCTCGGCCCTGCCGCCCGCCGATGCGCCCGATGCCACCGAGGCCGCACGCGCCTTCTTCGCACGCTGGTTCCGGCCCCACCACCTCGGCGACGGCGACGGGCTCATGACCGGCTATTACGAGCCCGAGGTGCGGGGCGCGCTCGCGCCCGATGCGCGTTTTCGCGTCGCCCTCCACGCCCGCCCGCCCGAGCTCGTCGACGTCGATCTCGGCCAGTTCCGCGACGGCTGGCGCGCCGAGCGCGTCGCCGGCCGGGTCGTCGACGGCCGGCTCGCGCCGATGCCGGCCCGCGCGGCGATCGAGACCGGCGCGCTCGCCGGTCGCGGGCTCGAGCTCGTCTGGCTCGACGATGCGGTCGATGCGTTCTTCCTCCACATCCAGGGCTCGGGCCGCGTCCGGCTCCCCGACGGGTCGCTCCGGCGGATCGGCTATGCCGGCGCCAACGGCCATCGCTACACCGCGATCGGGCGTGTCATCGCCGACGAGAGCGCGCTGGCGCCGTCGCAGGTCTCGATGCAGTCGATCCGCGCCTGGCTCGCCGCCCATCCCGACCGCGCCGCCGAGGTGATGCGGCGGAACGCGTCCTATGTCTTCTTCCGCTGGCGCGACGGCGATGGCCCGGTCGGCACCGCGGGCACGACGCTGGTCGCCGGCCGCAGCCTCGCGGTCGATCCGCGCTTCGTGCCGCTCGGGGCGCCGGTCTGGGTCGAGACCATGGTCGACGGCCGCCCGTTCCGCCGCCTGATGATCGCCGAGGACACCGGCGGCGCGATCCGCGGCGCCGGGCGCGGCGACATCTTCATCGGCGGCGGCGAGGCGGCGGGCGAGACCGCGGGCCGGCTCCGCGCAACCGGGCGGCTCACCGTTCTCCTCCCGGCGCCGTGACGTGGCGCGCGCGCTGTTGGCCCTTCTCGCCGCCCTCGTCCTCGGCGCCGCCGCGGCGGCCGAGACCATCGCGGTGCGAACCGCGTTCGTCCCGTTCGACAGCGAGGATCGCGACGCGACGCGGACCGGCGCCCTCGTCTGGAAGGGCGGGCTCGCGCTCACCAGCGACGATCCCCGCTTCGGTGGCCTCTCCGGGCTCCATGTCGAGCTCGCGGCCGACGGCGCGCGCCTGACCGCCGTCTCCGACCGCGGCTACTGGTTCACCGCCCGCCTCGTCCACGACCGCGACGGCCGCCTCGCTGGCCTCGCCGACGCGGCGCTCGCGCCGATGCGGGGACCCGACGGCGGCGACGTCGCGGAAGGGCCGTGGAGCGATGCGGAGGCGCTGGCGCGCATGGGCGATCGTTTCCTCGTCGGCTTCGAGCGCCGGGCGCGGATCTGGAGCTATGCCGTCGCCGACGGCATCGCCGGGCGCCCGGCCGCGTTCCCGACCCCGCCCGGGCTCGGCCGCGCGCCGTCGAACGAAGGGCTCGAGGCGCTCGCCGCATTGCCCGACGGGCGGCTATTCGCGCTGACCGAGGGCCTGGTCCAGGCCGACGGCACGCTCGCCGGCTGGGTGGGCGGGCCGGCCGGCTGGGCGGCGCTCTCCTATGTGCGGACCGGCACCTACAAGCCGACCGATGCGGCCGCCTTGCCGTCGGGCGATGTCCTCGTGCTCGAGCGCCGCTTCTCCTGGCTCGGTGGGCCCGGCGCCCGCCTCGCGCGGGTGCGGGGCGGCGCCATCCGCCCCGGCGCCGCGCTCGAGAGCGAGACGCTCGCCGAGATCGTGCCGCCGATGACGGTCGACAACATGGAAGGGATCGGCGTCGTCCGCGGCGCGGCGGGCGAGACGCGCCTCTATCTCGTCTCCGACGACAATTATTCCGCCTTGCAGCGGACGCTCCTGATGCTGTTCGTCCTCGACGAGACGCGGGCGCCATGAGGAGACCGCGGCGGCCGAGCGCGGAGGAGGCGGCGCTGTTCCACGCCGCGGTCGGCGATGCGAAGCCGATCAAGGGCCGCGCGCGGAAGAAGGCCGTCCCGCCGCCGTCGCCCGCGGTGCCGGCCGAGACGAAGGCCTCGGCAAGACCCGGGCCGGCGGCGAAAACCGGGGCGCCTCCG
>VGEU01000238.1 GCA_016869145.1 Alphaproteobacteria bacterium
GCTCGCGCTGATCCGGCTGGTCGGCCCCGAGACCGGCGCGGCGGCCCTTGCCGAGATCGTTTCCGGCGCGCGTGGATTCCTCTATTACAGGACCGTCGCGGGCGTCACAGGCGGCGTGGCGCCCGGCCTCGACGCCATCGCGACGGGAGTTGCCCGCGTGCGTGCCCTGACCCATCTTCCCATCGCCGTCGGCTTCGGCATCAGGACGCCGGCCGAGGCGGGCGCGGTCGCGGCTTATGCCGACGCGGTCGTGGTCGGCTCGGCGCTGGTCGAGACGATCGCGGACCACGTCGCGGCCGACGGGCGCGCGACCGATGCGCTCATTCCAGCGGCGCGCTCATTCGTCGCCGAGCTCGCGCGCGCGGCGCGCGAGGCGCGGCATGGAAAGGCAGGCGTGGCATGAACTGGCTCACCAACTATGTGCGGCCGAAGCTGCGCGCGCTCGTGCGCAAGCCGGACGTGCCGGACAATCTCTGGGTCCAGTGCCCGTCCTGCGAGCAGATGGTGTTCCACCGCGAGATGGAGGCGAGCCTCCATGTCTGCCCGAATTGCGGCCACCATCTCCGCCTTCCCGCCGACCGCCGCCTCGCGATACTGTTCGACGACGGCGTGTACCAGACGATCGAGCTGCCGCGCATCGAGGCCGATCCGCTCAAGTTCCGCGATCGCAAGCGCTACGGCGACCGGCTCAAGGAGACGCGCGCCAAGCTTGGCGCCGACGACGCGATCCGCGTCGCGCACGGCCGGCTCGGCGGCATCGGCGTGGTCGTCGCCGTGTTCGAGTTCGGCTTCATGGGCGGCTCGATGGGCATCGCGGTCGGCGAGGGCCTGGTTCGCGCCGCCCGCCTCGCGGTCCTCCAGCGCGCGCCCCTGATCGTGTTCCCGGCATCGGGCGGGGCGCGCATGCAGGAGGGCATCCTGTCGCTGATGCAGATGCCGCGGAGCGTGATCGCGGTGCAGGAGATGCGCGAGGCGGGGCTTCCCTACATCGTCGTCCTGACCGATCCGACCACCGGTGGCGTCACCGCGTCCTTCGCCATGCTGGGCGACATCGCGATCGCCGAGCCGGGCGCGGTGATCGGCTTCGCCGGCGCGCGCGTGATTGAGGACACTATCCGCCAGCAGCTCCCGGCCGGCTTCCAGCGCGCCGAGTATCTCCTCGACCACGGCATCATCGACATGGTCGTGCACCGTCACAAGCTGCGCGACACGCTGATCCGCCTCGTCGATCTCCTCGTCAACAAGCGCGCCGCCGACGTGGTGCCGATCACCGCGCACGGCGATCCGTCCGCCAACGGCGCCACGCGGCCGAACGGCGCCGACCGCACCGGCGAGCCGATCCCTGCGGAGAGATCCCACGACCACCGCCCCCGCGCCGACTGACGCGATCCTCGAGCGGCTCAAGGGCCTGCATCCGAAGCTGATCGACCTCTCGCTCGAGCGCATCGCGGCGCTCCTCGCCGCGCTCGGACGGCCCGAGACGCGCCTGCCGCCCGTCGTCCACGTCGCCGGCACCAACGGCAAGGGCTCGGTCGTTGCCTTCACGCGCGCGATCGCCGAGGCCGCCGGACGCCGCGTCCACGTCTATACCTCGCCCCATCTCGTCCGCTTCGCCGAGCGCATCACGCTCGCCAGCGTGACGATCGCCGAGGACGCGCTCGCAGACCTCCTCGAGGAATGCGAGCGCGCCAATGCCGGCCGGCCGATCACCTTCTTCGAGATCACGACGGCGGCGGCCTTCCTTGCCTTCGCGCGGACGCCGGCCGATCTCGTCGTGCTCGAGACCGGGCTCGGCGGACGCGTCGATGCGACCAATGTCGTCGCGCGGCCGGCGGCGATCGCGATCACCGCGATCTCGCGCGACCATATCGAATTCCTCGGCGACACGATCGCCAAGATCGCGGCCGAGAAGGCGGGCATCCTGAAGCCGGGCGTCGTCGCGGTGATCGGCGAACAGGACCCGGCGGCGGCGGCGGTGCTCGAGGCGACGGCGCGCCGGGTCGGGGCGCCTCTCTTCCGCGCCGG
>VGEU01000239.1 GCA_016869145.1 Alphaproteobacteria bacterium
TACGGCGTCGACGGCCCGCCCGATCCGGCCGGCGCGCCGGTCGCGATCCACCGCGCGGTCGCGGCGGTGGCGATGCGGGCGACCGCGCCCGATCCGGTGCGCGGCGATCACGCCGTGTTCGACTATGCCGGCCTCGCGCCGGGCTTCGCCATTCCCGGCGCCCCCGGCTTCGACCGCCATCACGCCGGCCTCGCCTGGTCGCGCACCATCGCCCATCTCAAGCGCACGATGGGGCCGCACTTCGATCTCGAGGAGCTCTGGGAATACCATCTCGCCTGCGAGTTCCAGGCGCGCGACGCGGCCGCGACGATGCGGACGACGGTCGCCGAGCCCTATGTCAACCACGTGCCGACGCTCACCGGCGGCGTCGGCCACGATCTCCTGAAGCGGTTCTACGCGCATCATTTCGTCGGCCAGGTGCCGCGCGACCGGCGCTCGATCCCGATCTCGCGAACGATCGGCGCCGACCGCATCGTCGACGAGAAGATCTTCTGCTTCACCCACGATGCGCCGATCGACTGGCTCCTGCCCGGCGTCGCGCCGACCGGGCGCTATGTCGAGATCCCGATCGTCGCCATCGTCACGTTCCGGGGCGAGGCGCTCGTCAACGAGCATATCTACTGGGACCAGGCCTCGGTCCTGGTCCAGATCGGGCTGCTCGACCCCGCCGGGCTGCCGGTCGCCGGCCGCGACCAGGCGCGGGAGCTCCTCGACCCGACGCTGCCGTCGAACGCCCTGATGCCGGCCTGGGCGTCGAGCGCGGCGAAGCCGGCCTGAGGCGCAGCTCGGCCGCGCCGCGCCTTGACACGGTGCGCGTAATGCCGCAGGTCACGGCCTGCACCGGACGGACGGGGACGAGGGAGAGGACCATGAGGCTCGTGAGCTTCCGCCACAAGGGTCGCGACAAGTTCGGCGCCGTCGTCGGCGACGGCGTGATCGACCTCACAACGACCATCTACGAGGGCGAGCGCAGCTTCGCCGATCTCCGCGACGTGTTCGCGCTCGGCGCGATCGAGGAGATCCGGGCCTGGGTGCCGAAGCTCGAGCCCGATCTCGGCCTCACCGACATCGCGTTCACCCTGCCGATCACGCGCCCGGCGAAGATCCTCTGCATCGGGCGCAACTACCGCGCCTATCACGAGGTGCAGGAGATGGGTGCGGCGCCGAAGTGGCCGTCGATCTTCCCGCGCTTCGTCGATTCCTTCGTGCCGCATGACGCGGCGATCGTCCGGCCGCGCGAATCCGACCAGCTCGACTACGAAGGCGAGCTCGCGGTGGTGATCGGCAAGGGCGGGCGCCACATCGCGCCTGCTGCCGCGCTGTCGCATGTCGGCGGCTACACCATCCTCAACGAGGGGTCGGTGCGCGACTGGCAGAGCCGCGGCACGCAGAACTGCCCGGGCAAGAATTTCTGGCACTCGGGCTCGATCGGGCCGTGGATCGTGACCGCCGATGAGATCCCCGATCCGTCGAAGCTCCACATCACCACGAAGGTGAACGGGGCGGTGCGCCAGGACGGCGGCACCGACATGATGATCTTCGACATCCCGTTCCTGATCACCCACATCTCGCAATTCACCGAGCTCGCGCCCGGCGACATCATCGCGACCGGAAGCCCGGGCGGCTCGGCGATCGAGATGAAGCCGCAGGCCTGGCTCAAGCCGGGCGACCGGCTCGAGATCACGATCGCGAAGATCGGGACGCTCTCCAATCCGATCGCGGCGGAGTAGCGGGCGCGGCGCGGAGGACCGCGCCAGCCGTCAACGTGACGGCGCGACGCGGCGATAGCTCAGCGCCTCGGCGACGTGGACGCGCCGGACCGGCCCGCCGCCGGCGAGATCGGCGAGCGTGCGCGCGACCCGGAGCACGCGGTGATAGCCGCGCGCCGAGAGCCGGAGCCGCTCGGTCGCCTCGATGAGGAGCCGGCGTCCGTCCGGCTCGGGCGATGCGACCGCCTCGAGGAGCTCGCCGTCGGCCTCGGCGTTGG
>VGEU01000240.1 GCA_016869145.1 Alphaproteobacteria bacterium
CCCGCGCGGCGATCGCTGCCGCCGGCGTGCCCGGCGCCGGTCCTGCCTGGATCGCCGCCCGCGACGCCGCGGTGCTGACGCTGCTCTATGGCGCCGGCTTGCGCATCGCCGAGGCGCTTGGCCTCGACCGCGGCGACGTGCCGGCATCGGGCTCCCTGATCGTGCGCGGCAAAGGCAATAAAGAGCGGCTGGTGCCGATCCTGCCGGCGATCGCCGCGGCGATCGAGCGCTACATCGCGCTCTGCCCGTTCGCGCTCGATCCCGACGGTCCGTTGTTCGTCGGCGCACGTGGGCGCCGGCTCAAGGCGGGCATCGTCCAGGCGCGGATGCGGACGCTCCGCGCCGCGCTCGGGCTCCCCGACACGGCGACGCCGCACGCGCTCCGCCACGGCTTCGCGACGCACCTTCTGGCGCTGGGCGGCGAAGCGGCCGATCTTCGCACCATCCAGGAGCTGTTGGGCCACGCCTCGCTTTCGACCACCCAGCGTTACACCGAGGTCGATTCGGCGCGGCTGCTCGCGGTCTACGCCAAGGCGCACCCCAAGGCGTGACAGAGCGCCGCCGGCGTTGACCGCCGGAGCACCAGCGCCCACATTGGCGGCGGGGCGGTAGAGTGGGCGAGGAAGGGCGTACGTCAATGCCTCATGACACCACCCTTGTTACGACCGTCGTCGCCGCGGTCGTGCTCGCGTTCGGGTTCGGCTTCCTCGCCGCGCGCCTCAAGATCTCGCCGATCGTCGGTTTCCTGCTCGCCGGCGTCACCGTCGGGCCGCACACGCCGGGCTTCGTCGCCGACTACTTCCTCGCCTCGCAGCTCGCCGAGATCGGTGTGATCCTCTTGATGTTCGGCATCGGCCTCCACTTCTCGTTCAAGGACCTGCTGGCGCTACCACGGATCGCGCTCCCCGGCGCGGTGGCGCAGATCGGCGTCGCGACCGCGATCGGGGCGGCCGGTGCGGTCCTGTGGGGATGGGACGTCGCTGCCAGTCTGGTGTTCGGTCTCGCGCTCTCGGTCGCGAGCACGGTGGTCCTGGCGCGGGCGCTGAGCGAACGCCGGCTCATTCTCTCGCGCGACGGAAGGATCGCGATCAGTTGGCTGCTGGTCGAGGACCTCTTGATGGTCCTCGCCCTCGTGTTCCTGCCGGCGCTGGTCGAGACCCGGTCGGGTGCGGATGCGGGCGTCGCCACGTCGATCCTTCTCACGCTCGGCAAGGTTGCCGCCTTCCTCGCCGTGGCGATCCTGATCGGCCGCCGCACGGTGCCGTGGCTGCTCGCGCGGGTGGACGCGACCGGGTCGCGCGAGCTTTTCACCCTCGCCGTACTCGCGATCGCGCTCGGCATCGCCTACGGCTCGGCGGCGCTGTTCAACGTCTCGTTCGCGCTGGGCGCTTTTTTCGCCGGCGTCGTGTTGAGCGAGAGCGCGCTAAGCGCCCGCGCCGGCGAAGAGACCCTACCGCTGCGCGACGCGTTCGCAGTCTTGTTCTTCGTCTCGGTCGGCATGCTGTTCGACCCCACGATTCTGATCGAGCAGCCGCTGCGCGTCGGCTTCGTCGTCCTCGTCATCGTGTTCGGCAAGTCGATCGCCGCGTTCGCCATCGTGATCGCCTTCCGCTATCCGGTAAGGGTGGCGCTCACGGTTTCGGCGAGCCTTGCCCAGATCGGCGAGTTCTCCTTCATTCTCGCGGGCTTGAGCGTCGCGCTCGGCGTGCTGCCGGACGAAGGGCGCGACTATGTCCTGGCCGGCGCGCTGCTCTCGATCGCCTTCAATCCCCTCGCGTTCCGACTGGTCGATCCCATCGCCGCCCGCCTCGGGACTTGGCCGTGGCTGAAACGGCTTGCGCGCCCTGAGGTGACATCCGAGCGGCCGGGCCCCTGACGTACGCCGCTACCGCCCTTTGAGGAACAGCACCTCGGGGCGAAGCGGCAGCGTCCGCGCATCGAGCATGATGGTGTCGCTGTCGTGGTGCTTCACGGGATAAAACGTC
>VGEU01000241.1 GCA_016869145.1 Alphaproteobacteria bacterium
CTCGCCGGGCTGCCGGCGACGGCGCGCGCGCAGGCACAGGCGCCGGCCGGCGACCCGGCGGCGGCGAACCTGCCGCCCAACGTGCCGGAATGGAGCCACGGCCTCGGCCCCGGCGTCGATGCGGTGCCCTATGGCCTGCCGTCGCCGTTCGAGAAGGAGGTCGTCCGCCGGCACGTGCCGTGGCTCACCGCCTCGGCCGAGTCCTCGGTCAACTTCACGCCGCTCCACGCGCTCCATGGCACGATCACGCCGAACGGGCTCGCCTTCGAGCGCCACCACGCCGGCGTGCCGGCGATCGATCCGTCGCAGCACCGGCTGATCGTCCACGGCATGGTCGACCGCCCGCTCCTGTTCACGATGGACGAGCTGATGCGCTTTCCCGCCGTGACGCGCGTCCACTTCCTCGAATGCGCGGCGAACGGCGGCATGGAGTGGCGCGGCGCCCAGATGGACGGCGTCCAGTACACCCACGGCATGCTGATGAACCTCGAGTGGACGGGTGTTCTTCTCAAGACCGTCCTCGAGGAGGCGGGCTTGCGTCCGGGCGCGCGCTGGATCCTCGCCGAGGGCGCCGACAACGCCGCGATGACGCGCTCGGTGCCGATCGAGAAGGCGCTCGACGACGCGATCCTCGCCTACGCGCAGAACGGCGAGCGGCTCCGGCCCGAGCAGGGCTATCCGCTCCGGCTTCTCCTCCCCGGCTACGAGGGGAACATGAGCATCAAGTGGCTGCGCCGGCTCGAGGTCGGCGACCAGCCCTGGATGACGCGCGAGGAGACCTCGAAATACACCGACCTCCTGCCGTCCGGGAAGGCCAGGATGTTCACCTGGCTCCAGGACGCGAAGTCGGTGATCACCTTCCCCTGCCCGGAACGGCGGATGGCAAAGCCGGGCTATTACGAGGTGACGGGCATCGCGTGGTCGGGTCGCGGCCGCATCGCCAAGGTCGACGTCTCCTTCGACGGCGGGCGCAACTGGACGACGGCACGGCTCGCCGAGCCGGTGCTGCCCAAGGCGGTGACGCGGTTCCGCATCGACTGGCGCTGGGACGGCGGCGAGGCGTTCCTCCAGGCGCGCGCGACCGACGAGACCGGCTATGTCCAGCCGACGATGGCCGCGCTCCGCGCCGCGCGCGGCGTCAACCCGATCTACCACAATAATTCGATCCAGACCTGGCGCGTGTTCCCGAACGGCGATGTGCAGAATGTCCAGATCGCGTAGCCTCGCCGCCCTGCTCGCGGCGGTCCTTCTGCTGATCGCGCCGGCCTCGGCGCAGACCTTCGGCCTCGGCCGCACCGCGACGCCGGCCGAGATCGCGGGCTGGGACATCGATGCGCGCGGCGACGGCGCGGGCCTGCCGCCCGGCCGCGGCAGCGTCAAGGACGGCGAGACGCTCTACGCCGACAAATGCCTCTCCTGCCACGGCGACTTCGGCGAGGGTCGCGACCGCTGGCCGGCGATCGCGGGCGGCGCCGGCACGCTCAAGGAGAGCGATCCGGAGAAGACGGCGGGCTCCTACTGGCCGACCGCACCGACGCTGTTCGACTACATCCGGCGCGCGATGCCCTATGGCGGCGGCTTGACGCTGACGCCGGACGAGACCTACGCGATCACCGCCTATGTCCTCTATCTCAACGGCCTCCTCGAGGAGGACGAGGCGATCGACCGCGACCGGCTCGCCGCGTTCCGCATGCCGAACGCCGAGGGCTTCGTCCGCATCGACGACCAGAAGCCCGACGTGGTCGGCGATCCCTGCATGACCAATTGCCGCGAGGGTCCGGTCCGCATCACGAGCGACCTCGCGCGCCGGCTCGAGGTGACGCCGGGCCAGCACACGCGCCGCACCGGGCTCGAAGGCGCCGCGCCGCGCCCGACCGCGGCCGCGGC
>VGEU01000242.1 GCA_016869145.1 Alphaproteobacteria bacterium
GCCCCGATCGCGAACGGTCGCGTCGCATCATGGGTGACGGCGGCGCCACCGGCGGTCGCGGCCGCGAGCAGCTCGCGGAGCGGCGAGGCGGTCGGCGCGATCGTCTCCATGCCGGACGCCGGCAGCTCGATCGCCAGAGGCTCGGGCAGAACGATCGCCGCCGAAGCGCTGGCGGGAACCGCGGCGGGGGCGGCCGGCTCTGCCGGGATGATGCGGCCGTCCGCGCCACGGCGGATCGGCCCAATCGGCTGGCCGACCGGCGGCAATTGCTGGGCGAGACGCGTCGGCGGGTCCGCGGCCCGGATCGTCGACGGCGCGAGACCGCCGACCAAAACGGCGACCAGCGCCGCCGCGATACGCACCGTCATGAACGCGCCATCGAGAGCCGAAATCCCGGGTCCCAGCCGAATGCGGCGCGCGCCTTGCCGATGGCGAAGGTGCCGTCGTCCTCGGCGACATTGTAGACGCCGGGCGATCCGCGCTCGACGGCGAGGAGTGCGGCGTGCGCAGCGGCATCGACATGGATCGGCCCGCCGGCCAGCTTGACCTCGACGCCAGTCCCCGGGCCGTAGAGCCGGCCATAGCGCAGCACGATCCCGGCGAGACCGGGCGTCCCGAGGACCGCGGCCTCGAGCGCGCGCACGCCGCGAAGCGTCGCACCCTGATTGCCTTCGGGCTCCGCCATCAGCGGCGCCTCCTCGCTGAAGGGTGTCGGGCCCGGGCCGTAGACGAAGGCGATGCTCTGCGCGACCAGACGGGTGACGCCGGCGGCACGCGCGGCATCGACGAGTATCCGCGTTCCCTCGATGCGGATGCGGGCATTTTTCTGGCGCGCGACGTCGATGGCGGCCGGATCGCTGGTGCGCGGCAGATCGGTGAGCTGGTGGATCACGATTTTGGGCCGTGCCGCGACGACGGCCTTGCGAACGGCCTCGGCATCGAAGACGTCGAGCACGGCGGGATCGACACCGGTCGATCGGAGCCAGTCGGCACGCTCCGGGCTCCGGGTCGTGCCGACGACGCGATGGCCGGCGGCGACCAGGAGCCTCGCCAGCGGCCGGCCGATCGCCCCCGCCGCGCCGGCCAGAAAGATCGTCGTCGTCACGCCGCGCTTCTCCGTCGTGTCCTCGATCGTGAGCGAATTATGGCAGGCCGCGGGCGGTAAATCCCGCAAATGCCCCGACCCGGCCAAAGTCGGAACAACCGACGACCGCAAAGTTCGGCAATTCTAGGCACCGAGGCGCAGGGACGACCCGGAGCGGGACCCGGCGCTCGCCACAGAGACCAACCCAGGGGAGCCCCTCGATGAAGTCCTTCAGCCGCCGCGTCTCCGCGCCCGTCGCCGCCGCCCTTCTCGGCTCGGCCTTCGCGCTCGGCGCCGCCAACGCGCAGTCGATCCCGTCCACGCCGTCCATTCCCTCGACCCCGTCGGTCTCGACGCCGTCGGTGTCGGTGCCCGGTGCAGCCGCGCCGCGCGTCGCCGCCCCCGGCACCATGGCGCCCAAGGCTGCGAATGTCGGCACTCCGAGCGCCGCGAAGGCCACCGGCGCGGTGAAGAGCAAGGCGGCGGGCGCCACGAGCGATGCCACCGGCAAGGCGAAGAAGTCGGCGAAGAAGGCGAAGAGCCAGGGAGCCAAGAAGGCGCCCGCCTCGACCGCACGCGCCGCGGCGCCAGCGACGCCCTCGACCCGCGCCATCCCGGCGACCCCGGCGATGCCTTCGACCATCACGCGTTGAACGAGCTCGATCACGACGTTCCGGTACCCGTCGTCGACGCCTAGGTCGTGGACTCATAAGCACGAGTCCATAGGCGGGTAGCGGCCAATAGGACGGCGGCCAGATAATTGCGCGCCAGCTTTTCGAAACGGGTGGCGATA
>VGEU01000243.1 GCA_016869145.1 Alphaproteobacteria bacterium
CCGGCGCAACAAGCTCAGCTTCATCGTCAGCCACCCCGACGCCGGCGAGGCCAAGGGCGGCGACATCGTGCGCGCCGAGGTGCTGCCCGGCCGCCCGCTCGGCCTCGCGCGCGCGAGGATCGTCGAGCGGCTCGGCGCGCTCGACGACCCGCGCTCGGCGAGCCTGATCGCGATCCAGCATCACGGCGTGCCGAGCGAGTTCGCGCCCGAGGCCCGCGCGGAGGCGGAGGCCGCGCGTCCGGTGCCGCTCGGTGACCGCACCGATCTCCGCGCGCTGCCGCTGGTCACGATCGACGACGAGGACGCGCGCGACTTCGACGACGCCGTGTGGGCTGCACCCGACGACGACCCCGCGAACAAGGGCGGCCACCACCTCGTCGTCGCGATCGCCGACGTTGCCCACTATGTCCGTGCGGGATCGGCGCTCGACCGCGCCGCGCACGAGCGCGGCAATTCGGTCTACTTTCCCGATCACGTCGTCCCGATGCTGCCCGAGGCGCTGTCGAACGGGCTCTGCTCGCTGAAGCCCCGCGAGGATCGTCCCGTGCTCGCCGTCCACCTCTGGATCGATGCCGAGGGCGCGCTCCGCCGCCACGTCTTCGTCCGCGCTTTGATGCGCTCGGCGGCGCGGCTCACCTATAACCAGGTGCAGGCGGCCTGGGACGGCCGCGCCGACGACGCGACCGGACCGCTGATCGAGCCGGTCATCCGGCCGCTCTACGACGCCTACACGGTCCTCCGGCGCGCGCGCGACGCGCGCGGCGCGCTCGACATCGACCGGCCGGAGCGCCGCGCGATCGTCGATCGAGACGGACGCATCACCGCGATCGTTCGCCGCGCCCGCCATCACAGCCACCGGCTGATCGAGGAATTCATGATCCTCGCCAACGTCGCTGCGGCCGAAGCGCTCGAGGCGCGGCGCCAGTCGGTGATGTACCGGGTCCACGACCGCCCCTCGCCGGAGAAGCTCGAGGCGCTGCGCGGCTTTCTCGCCACGCTCGACATCCGCCTCGCCAAGGGCCAGGTGATAGAGCCGCTTCTGTTCAAGCGCATTCTCGCCCGCGTCGCCGGCACCCCGCATGCCGACGTCGTCAACGAGGTCGTCCTCCGCGCCCAGGCGCAGGCGGTCTACGCGCCGGAGAATATCGGCCATTTCGGCCTCGCGCTTCGCCGCTACGCGCACTTCACCTCGCCGATCCGCCGCTATGCCGACGTCCTCATCCACCGCGCTCTGGTCGCCGCCTTCGCGCTCGGCCCGGACGGGCTCGACGCCGATCTCGCCGACCGGTTCGCGGCGATCGGCGCCCACATCTCGGCGACCGAGCGGCGCGCCGCCGCCGCCGAGCGCGAGTGCCTCGACCGCATGACGACCGCCTTCCTCCTCGACAAGGCGGGCGCCACCTTCCCCGCCCGTATCAGCGGCGTCGCGCGCTTCGGCGTGTTCGTGACCCTCGACGAGATCGGCGCCGATGGTCTCGTGCCGGCGTCGGCGCTCGGCGGCGACTATTACGATTTCGACGAGCGCGCGCTCTCGATGACCGGCCGGTCCACCGGCGACCGCCTCCGCCTCGGCGACGCGATCCTCGTCCGCCTCGACGAGGCGAACCGGATCACCGGCACGCTCACCTTCCGCCGTGCCGAGCGCGACGGCGACGGGGCCACCGCGCGGCCGCGCCAGCCGCCCCGGCATCGCCGCTTCGGCCGCGGGCGTCGAGGCGCCTAGGGTCTGTACTCAATTTGGCTTACTGATTTGGGTTGGTGGTGATTCAAGGCTCTGATTTTGGGGAGCCTCGGATGAGAACGATTTATTGGCTGAATGATGCTGAATGGGCTCGGATTGAGCCGC
>VGEU01000244.1 GCA_016869145.1 Alphaproteobacteria bacterium
AGCGGGCGGCCGAGCACCGCCGCGGCGGCTTCGTCGAGCGTCGCGACGAGACGGACGCCGGCCGGCGCGGCGAGACCGTCGGCGCCGAGGAAGGAGACCGTCGCCGGCTTCCTGAGACGCCCGAGCCGCGCGAGCACCGCTTCCGCCACCGCCGCGGCGGGCGGCTTCGAGATCAGGACGATCTCGCGCGTCGCCGGATCGGCCTCGAGCGCATCGATCGCGGCGAGCGTCGTGATCGCGCCGACGCGCGCATCGAGATCGCGCCCGCCGGTGCCGATCGCATGCGAGATGCCGCGCCCGCCGCGCGCGATCAGGCACGCGACCTCCTGGAGCCCGGTGCCCGAGGCGGCGACGATCCCGACATCGCCCGCGGGTACCGCGTTGGCGAATCCGAGGGCCGTTCCCGCGATCAGCGCCGTGCCGCAATCGGGCCCCATGACGAGAAGGCCGCGGGCGCGCGCATCCTCCTTGAGCGCGCGCTCGTCCTCGATCGCGACATTGTCGGAGAAGATCATCGCGTTGAGCCCGCGCGCGAGCGCGACCCGCGCCGCGGCGGCGGCGAAGGCGCCGGGCACCGAGATCAAGGCGAGATTGGCCTCGGGCGCGAGCGCGAGCGCGGCATCGAGCGTGCGCGGCCGGAAACCCGCACCGTCGCCGCGCGGGCCGCGCGGCTGGTCGAGAAGCTGCTCCGCCGCGGCGAGCGCCGCCGCGCCCGATGCCGCATCCTTCGCCCGGAGCGCCACGACGAGATCGTTGGCGCCCGCCGCGCGCCCCTCGGCCGCGAGGAGGCCGGCATCGTCCATCAACGCGAGATTGGCCGGCGTTCCCACCATCAGCGCCGCACCGGCGATGCCGGGGAGCGCGGCGACCGCCTCCGACAGCCGCATCAGCGCGACCGAGTCGAGATAGAGCCCGCGGCGGACGCGGTTGAGAACGACCCCGATCATGACGCGCTCATGACGCGCCGAGGCGGTGCGCGAGCGCCACGAGCGCGGCGGTGAAGCAGGCCATCGGTGCGCGCACGATCCCGGCGCCGACCTGGCCGACGCCCGGCTCGCGATGGGCGATCCCGGTGTTGATCACCGGGGCGATCGCGCTCTCGACGACCTTGCGCACGTCGATCCCGGTCGCGACACCGGCGAAGTCGAGCGCGGGAATGGTCCATTCCGGGTTGCGCCCGGCGGCGATCTCGGCCATCCGCCGGGTGTAGTCGAGCGCGTCCGCGGCGCTGCCGGCGCCGACGAAGCCCGCGACGGCGGGCGCGGCAGCCATCGCGAAGCCGCCGAGGCCGATCGTCTCGACGATCGCCGAATCGCCCATGTCGGGATTGGCGTCGCGCTCGCCGAAGCCGGGGAAATAGAGCCCGCGCGGCATCTCGACCGGCGCGGTGAACCAGTCATCGCCGGTGCCGGCGACGCGGATGCCGAAATCGGTCCCGTTGCGGCACATCGCGGTGACGATCGAGGATGCCTCGACGCCGCGCGCCGGATCGGTGATCGCCTTGCCCATCGCCATCGCGATGTTGAGGAAGAACTGGTCGTTGCCGGCGATGAACTCGAGCATCGCGGCGAGCCGGTCGCGGTCGTCGACGACACGCGCGAGCGCGGGCGCGAGCGCACGCACGACAAGCCCGGTGCAGGCGACGTTGCGCTGGTGCATCTCATCGCCCATGGCGAGCCCGCGCGCGACGATCGGCTTCAGGGCGAGGCCGCCGCGGGCGCGGAGCGCGGCGCCGAGCGCGGGCCCGAGCGTGCCG
>VGEU01000245.1 GCA_016869145.1 Alphaproteobacteria bacterium
CAGCGGCGCAATCAGCGACCACTCGAAATCCGTCAGATCAAAGCGAGCCATGATCCAAGCCTCCTCCGTTTGGAAGCTTGAATCACATCTCCCGCCTCAGGGGAATCCCATTATGAGTACAGGACCTAGCCGGCCATCGCCGCATAGGGCGCCGCCGACAATCAAGGAACGTCTCGCGAAGGAAGGCACCGCGGATCCCGGTGCCGGCCCTTCGCCTCGGATCCGGTTAGAGACCGGACAGATCTTAAGATCACAGTGGCCCCGCACGCCTCGGGCGGCGGGGCCGGTCTTTTGTCCGCCCGCGTCGCGTCTCAGGCGGCGGAGACGCGTGGTTCGGTCATGGCCCGCGGTCGACTACTCGAAGGCGCGGCGGCCGAGCACCGCCTCGCGGAACCGGTGTTTGATCGCCGTTCCGTCGCGCATCGGCAACACCATCGGCACCGGATCGGTCGTGACCTTAACGGCGTGGAACACCGGCCCCGCGCCGGCGAGCATCACCGGGATCGCCCGCTCGAGCTCGGCGCCGGTCCACACCGTGGCCGTGACCGCGAACCCCGCCGCCGCCGCCATGCCGGCGAGATCGATGCCGGCGCCGGTGTGGGTGTCCTGCATGCCGGTCTCGCCATAATGCTGGTTGTCGATCACGACGACCGCGAGATTGGCCGCTCTCTGCGCCCCAATCGTCGCGAGCGCGCCGAGGCCCATCAGCATCTCGCCGTCGCCGGTCAGCACCAGGACCCGCCGCTTCGGCTGGGCGAGCGCGAGCCCCAGGCCGACCATCGCCGCGCCACCCATGCCGCCCCACAGATAGAAGTTGTTCGCGTGGTCGCCGGCCGCCGCGGTGTCCCAGGTCGTCGAGCCGAGCCCGGTCACCACCAGCGCGTCGTCGCGATCCTTCAGGATCCGTGCGACGACCGGGCGCCGTTGCAGCGTGATCGCCGTCATCGCCGCCAGTCCTTGAAGCCGATCACGCGCTGGCCGATCAGCACCGCGACCGCACGATAGGAGTTGAACGCGAGCGCGGCGGCGGCATGAACCGTCTCGCCGATCCGCGCTGCGTCGTCGACATGCTGCACGATCACGCCGGCGTTCTCGAGCGCGGCCGCCGTGCCCTGCCCCATCGGCACCTGCCACGGGTTGAACTCGCCCCATTCGCCCCGCATGGTGACGATGGTCAGGAGTGGAAACCGGCACTCTTGGATGATCGACAGCATGTTGATGCAGTTGCCGACGCCCGAGGACTGCATCAGGAGGACACCGCGGTCGCCGCCGAGCCAGGCGCCGGAGAGAAGGGCGACGCCCTCCTGCTCGCTGGTCAGCACGACCGCGCGCATCGCGTTGTCGGCGAGGCAGGCCTTGATCAGCCGGGTGTGGCCGGCGTCGGGGACATAGCAGACCTGGCGGACGCCGGCGTCCTTGAGGACGCGGAAGATGTCGTCGGGCCAGGTCGGCGCCTGGGTGGTCATGCGGGTCTCCCTCGGACCGGCGGGCCCAGGTCGACCCGGGCCGGCGGCCTAGAGCTATAGTCAAATCCCGCTGCGTGCGCCACATGCAGGGCAACGACGGAATCCGGCGGAAGACGCGTGCAAGGGATTGAGCGGGCCGTTTCGGGCCGGCACCCTGTAGCGAGGAGATATCGCGTGAAGACCCTCCCGACCCTTTCCCTCATCGCACTTCTCGCGGCCGCGACCGCGCTGCCCGCCGCGGCCCAGACGCC
>VGEU01000246.1 GCA_016869145.1 Alphaproteobacteria bacterium
CGGCTGCGGCCTCGGCGGTCGGCGCTTCGGGCGGCGGCGTGCCGGCGAGGAGCGCGGCCGCCTCGAGCTGGGCCTTCGCCGCGTCGCGTTGCAGCCCGACATCGACGGCGCGGAGATAGGAGATCAGCGTCGGCAGCGTCCAGTCGCGCTTGATGCGGTCGCAGAACTTTTCATCGAAGCCGACGCCGCGCACCTGGAGCGACTGGACGAACGCCCACAGCGTCTCGTAGGCGGCGAGAAGGCGCGCGGTGTCGGCCGACGGCACCGGATCGTTGTCACCGGCCTTCTTTGCCGCCCCATCGGCCGCGCCTGCCGCCGCGCCGGCCGCGCGGAGCTGCCCGGCGAGCACGTCGATGCGCTCGACCCAGTCGGGCCGGCTCGGCAAGAGCTTCTCGACGATCGAGACCGTGGTCCCGAGCGTCGCCGCGATCAGCCGGCACACGAATTGTCTGGCAAGTGCGAGCACATCCATGGCGAAGCCCGATAGCGATCCTCTCGCCGGGCATCAAACCATGGGTCGCTGAACGGGGGCTTAACAGTTAGGCCGAAAGTCCCGCCCGTTCCGCGTCGAGTTTCGCGCGCCGCACGGTCACCCCCCCCAGGCGACCGCGCAGGGCCGCGCCTCACGGGATGACCAGCACCAGCGCGAACAGCATGCTCGCGACATAGACCGTGCTGATCGCACCGAAGACGAAACGCCGTACCGATGCCTGCATGCCACCACGCTCCCAACCCTGGGCCCAACCCTGGGCCCAACCACGGAGGGAGCGATAGCACGCGTCGTCGGTCTTGTGTGTGACAGGGGTCACAAGCGGGCCGAACGCGCCGCGCTTCTACTCCACCGCGCGCGCGGCGACGATCTCGACCTCGACCAGGAACTCGGGTCGCGCCAAGCCCACGACGATCAGGAGCGTCGAGGCGGGGCGGTTGTCGCCGAGATATTTGTTGCGCACCGCGTTATAGCCGGCGAGGTCCTCGCGCCGGGTTAGGAAGTGGTTGATCTTAACCACGTCCGACATGCGCATGGTGTTCGCCTCGAGGATGCGGATCAGATTGGTCCACACGATCTCGGCCTGCGCGGCGATGCCTTCCGGCACCTTGCCGGCGGCGTCGATGCCGATCTGGCCGGAGGCGACGAGCCAGCGCGAATTCGGTCCCACCTCCATCGCGTGGGTGTAGAGACCGATCGGGGCGGGAATGGTCTCCGGGTTGATGCGGCGGTTCTGCATGTCTCCCTCCATGGCGTGGGGCCGTGGGCGGCCCGCGTTTTCGTCCCGCCATTATGGCACGGTCGCGCGCCGCGCTACAGGCGGGCGCGGCCGAGACGGAGCGCGTTGGCGATGACCGAGACCGAGCTCAGGCTCATTGCCGCCGCGGCGAGGATCGGGCTGAGGAGAATGCCGAACACCGGGTAGAGGATGCCGGCGGCGATCGGCACGCCGAGCGCGTTGTAGCCGAACGCGAACAGGAGGTTCTCGCGGATATTGCGCCGGGTCAGGCCGGCGAGGCGGCGCGCCCGCGCGATGCCGGCGAGATCGCCGCCGACGAGGACGATCCCGGCCGATTCGATCGCGACGTCGGTGCCGCCGCCGATCGCGATGCCGACATCGGCGGCGGCGAGCGCGGGGGCGTCGTTGATGCCGTCGCCGACCATGGCGACGCGGCGGCCCGCGGCGCGCCGCGCCCGGACGATCGCCGC
>VGEU01000247.1 GCA_016869145.1 Alphaproteobacteria bacterium
GCGCGCCGGAGCCGCGGCCCGACCATGAGGCCACGGAGCTGGAAGCTCACCGCGAGATCGATGAGCGCGAGGATCGCCGCGGCGAGCAGAAGCCACGGCTTGAAGTCGCGGATCGCGTCGGCGCCGAGCGCCAGCCGCTCGACGCCGGGCGGCAGCTCGCCGAGCGGTCTGAGCTCGGCCATGCCGGTCGCGAGGTTGAGCGCGCGACGCGCGGTGTCGCGGCCGTAATAGCCGGGCGGCGTGCGCGGGCCGGGGCGCGCCTCCTCGAAGCCGCGGCCGGTGATCGCGCTCGCGGTCGACGGCGGCGTGCCGAGCCGGCCGAAGCCGTCGAGCGTCTCGATCGGCGGATAGACCGCCTCGGCGTCCTCGCCGACGACGCCGGCCGACAGGCCGACGATCCGGCGCAGCATCTCGACGAAGAGACCCGAGATCGGGAGGTTCGACCACTCGGTGCTGGCGGTGGTGTGGACCAGGATGACATAGCCGCGCCCGCGCCGCTCGCCGGTTACGAGCGGCGTCCCGTCGGCGAGCCGCGCCCAGGATTTCTGGGCGAGATCGGCCGACGGCTCGGCGAGCACCTGGCGGTTGATGCGGATGTCCGGGTTCGCGGCGAGCCCGGCGAACGGGCTCTTCTCGTCGAACGGCATCAGCTCGGCCGGGCGCGACCACGACAGCACGCCGCCGAGCGCGCGGTCGCCGGTCCGGAGCGGGGTCGGCAGAAGCGAATCGGCCGACTGCGCGAGCCTCGGTCCGGCGAAGCGGAGGACGACGCCGCCCTTCTCGATCCACTCGCCGAGCATGCGGACCTGCGAATCGCCGAGCCGGCCGATATCGGCGAGGACGACGACGGCGATCTCGCGCTTGAGGAGCTCGGCGATCGGCCCCTCGCGCACCTCGCTGAACGGCGCCAGCGCGCGGCCGAGATAGAAGAGCGCGCTCAGGAGCGGCTGGGCCGCCTCGGCGGTCTCGCCCGAGACGAGGCCGACCGGCCGCCGCCGCCAGCGCTCGTCGAGGAGATAGGTCGCGCCCGCCGTCGCCTCGCCCTCGATCTCGATCCGCGCGGCGGCGTTGCGGAGATCGCCGGGCAGCACGAGGCGGACATCGGCGGCGCGCGCGCCGTCGGCGAAGCGCGCCCGCTCGCGCGCGAGGAGGCGGCCGTCCTGCGCCGCGGCGCGGACCCAGAGCTCCTGCTCGCCGCGCACACCGGCACGGCGGAGCTGAGCGATCAGGTCGTTGCCCTCCGAGCGCGGCGTGTCGACGAGACGCGCCAGCGCCTCGGCCAGATCGGCGACGACCTGGAGGCTGCCAAAGCGCTGGAGGCGTGAGGCGAAGTCGCGGGCGCCGCCGTCGTCGAGCCCGTCGGAGAACCAGATCACGTTGGCCGAGCCGGGCAGCGAGAGGCGGTCGGCGGCGGCGGTCGCCGCGCGCCGGTCGCTCGGCCACGGCTTCGGTTGCAGCGCGCGGACGATGCGGCGCGCCTCGGCGGCGCGCACGATGCCGCTCGCCT